>CACJFA010000001.1 GCA_902592545.1 uncultured Pelagibacteraceae bacterium
TTGAACTAGAATTTATTATTAACACAAATAATCTTTCCAAAATATCAATTCTTACAAAAAAATTATCAAATCTCTCAAATCCACACAAAAGCATAAAGTTTTTATTTTTTATTTCTTTATCGTCTAAAAAATTCAAACCAAAGGTAGGTGGTTTTAAATTATGAAATTTTTGATAAAAATTTTTCCATAATAATGTTCGCAAAGATACGGCTTCTGGTTTAATTAATTGATAAAGGAAAACATGGTATCTTCCAAACTTTACTCCTAAGTCTCTAAGAATTTTTCTTTCATTTTGTTCTAAGTTTTTCAGATACTCAGAAACCTGATCCCTTTTTAATACCCCATTGTTTTCATAGAGTTGGTATGCCAGTGCTTTAATTGATGAATTATTTTCTTTTATATTTTTTAAATCAATTAAACTTTTAAGAACGTTATTTATTTTTGCATGAATCCATTTGTTAATGTAATCGTTTAATTTTTGTTTAGTATTTTGTTCAATAATATCATCAATGATTAAATCAAAATTAGGATTTAAATAGTCACTACCTGTCGTTAATTTGGCAATTGAGAAATCATTCCAGTAAATTTTAAAGTCTTCATTTAAATTTATTAATCCCGTATCAATTATTGATTGAACACGTTTTTCTAATTCTGGACCAATAGTTTGTCTGGCAGCTTTTTTTAAAGATTTAATATCTGTTTCCAAAGCACCCTTTTTTAGATCTAGTTCTAATTTTAGTCCTTTAATCTTTCCAATAAATTGATCGTCAATTTTTACGTCATTGTTTTGTAAAATTTCAGTTTTAAATTCCATATCTTGTTTTAAACCTCTAGCGAGTACACTTGCTCTTTTGTCAATAAAAGTTTTAGTAAGTTCTTCATGCAATCTGTCTGAAAGTTTATCTTCCAAGTGTTTAGTTTTTTCTATCCAATAAATTTGATTTTCTACCCAATTATTTTTATTCGAAACATATGACCAAGTTCTGACATTTGCAATTCTATTTGACAAAGAATCTACATTTCCCTCTAATTTATCAAGCTTCATAAGCTGTAATCTCATATAGTCTTCAGAAATTAGTCCTTTTTTGCTGGTTAAAAATTTAAATACATTTCCAATAACCTCAAAATGATTTCCATAAGTTTTTTTTACAAAATCAGGTATTTGGCAACATTCCCATAAAAGCATTAAAGTTTTCTCATCAAATCCTATATTTAAAATTCTTTGATCTTTTAAAAAATATTTTAGCGCTTTTTCGTCCTCACATTCATGAATTTTTCTTAGCCATTCCACTTGAGGTTTTTCTTCTAAACTATTGATCAAACTATTTGGGTTGTTGAAATTAAGATTTGAATTTCTCCAAAACAAAGTTCTAATTTCCTCAAATTTATGATTTTCTAATAATTCTACCTCTTCTGGAGTTATTTCTTTGCAATCACCAGTAATACCAAAATTACCGTCGTTAAGGTACCTGCCAGCTCTACCTGCTATTTGACCTATTTCAGATAGATTTAACCTTCTTAATTTTTTTCCATCAAATTTCTTAATATTTGAAAAATAAACAAAATCTAAATCCATATTTATTCCCATTCCAATTGCATCTGTTGCAACTAAAAAATCTACATCCCCAGATTGATATAATTCAACTTGAGCATTTCTTGTTTTTGGACTTAGTGATCCCATTACAATAGCGGCACCACCCTTTTGTCTTCTTATTAACTCAGCAATGGCATAAACCTCCTCTGCAGAAAATGCAATGATTGCTGTTTTTCTTTCAATTCTCGATATTTTTTTATGACCAGCGTAAGTAAGTTTAGATAGTCTTTCTCTATTTATAAATTCAATATCTCCATCTAATTTTGAAATAATGTTTTTAATGGTATTTGAACCCATCAGCATTGTAAGTTTTTCTCCTCTCATATTAAAAAGTCTATCAGTAAAAATATGACCTCTTTCATGATCAGCACACATTTGAATTTCATCCACACCAACAAACTCTAGATGTTTATCAATTGGCATAGACTCAACTGTACATAAAAAATATTTAGCATTAGATGGAATGATTTTTTCCTCACCAGTTATTAATGCAACTTTATCTAAACTTATTTTCTTGATTACTTTGTCATATACTTCTCTCGCGAGTAATCTAAGTGGAAATCCAATCATTCCACTCTCAAAAGAAAGCATGGTTTCAATAGCAAGATGGGTTTTACCTGTATTGGTCGGACCGAGAACAGCTGTAATTTTATTTTTAGTCATTTCTATCTTTTGTGCTTCTTTTTTTTTACCTACCAGATATTGTTGCTGCTAAAGAACAAAAATAGACTAAAACATGACCGAATCGGAGGGTAAAAAGTTCTCATTTTCTTTTTAAACTTAGTGAGATTATCATAAATAAGTTTAATCCTATAATAATAAAATAATTTAATGTTAAAAAAATTAGTTAAAAATTTAAAGCCATCTTCTACTCTTTTAATTAACGAAACTTCTAAAAAATTAGAAGATCAAGGCAAGAAAATTTTCAAATTTGGTTTTGGACAATCCCCATTTAAAATACCTGAAGATGTAGTCGAAGAATTAAAAAATAATGCTTATCAAAATAAATATTTACCTATGCAGGGTCTTGAGGAATTAAGAGAATCTGTGGCAAAATACTCATCTAAAAAGAAAAATTATAATTATAAAGCGCACAATGTAATAATTGGACCGGGATCTAAAGAATTAATGTTTTTATTACATTTAATATTTGATGGTGAAATTATATTGCCAGCACCTAGTTGGGTTTCATATGCACCACAAGCTATTTTAGGGAGAAATAAAATTCAAATTCTTCAAACAGAAAGAGAGAACAACTGGTTTCCTTCTGGAGAACAAATTGAGAAAGTCATTTTAAAAGATAAAAATAAAAATTATTTATTATTTTTAAATTCACCGAATAATCCCTCTGGACAGGTTTGTGATAAACTAGAAGAAATTTCAGAAATTGCCAAAAAGTATAATCTTATAATTTTATCAGATGAAATATATTCAGAATTAACATTTTCAAAAAATTTCAAATCTATCTCAAGCTATTGTCCTGAAAAAACTATTATTAGTACAGGACTTAGTAAATGGTGTGGTGCCGGGGGATGGAGACTTGGTTATTTTATAATTCCAGAAGAACTGAATAACATAAAAAATATGATCAATGTATTAGCTAGTGAAACTTTTTCTGCAGTGAGCGCACCCATTCAGTATGCAGCTATTAAAGCTTACGAAAATGATCATTCAAATTATATTACAAAATCAATCAATATTTTAAATGCAGTTGGTAAATATGTTTTTTTAAATTTAAAATCAAATAAGGTATTGATTAATGAGCCTCAGGGAGGGTTTTATTTGATGCCAGAATTTTTAAACAATAAATTTAAAACTTCATCAGAAATGTGTAGCGATATATTAAATAGTACTGGAGTTGCTTTATTACCAGGTTCTGATTTTGGATTTAATCCAGATAAAATGTTAGCAAGGTTAAGTTTTACAGATTTTGATGGACAAGAGTTTATGAAAAATATTGATGAAACTAAAAAAATTGATCAAAATTTAATTAATAAGTTTGCACCAAAAGTAGTTGAAGGTGTTAATATGCTTAAGAATTGGTCAGAAAACTTATAAAATCACTCTGTACACCTATGATTATTTTTTGTTAGAATAAACTTATAAAAATAACGACATATAAATAGAGGGGTAAATAATGAAAAAAATAATAACATCTCTATCGAGTGCTTTACTGATTTTATTTGCATCATTGTCTTTTACAACTGTTGCTAAATCAGCAGAGTTCTTTACGATAGGAACAGGCGGACCTACAGGAGTATATTTCCAAACAGGAAACGCTATATGTAAAATGCTGCACAAATCAGCAATTAGTGCTGAACATGGTAGAAAAAAAGGCACAGCTAAAGCTTATAGATGTACTGCTCCATCAACTGGTGGATCTAACTACAACATTGGTCAGATAGCAGCTGGAGAATTCCAATTTGGTGTAGCACAATCAGACTGGCAGTATCATGCTGTTAATGGGTCTAGTAAATGGGAAGGAAAACAATTTAGCAATTTAAGAGCAGTGTTTTCAGTTCACAATGAGCCTTTTCAAATTTGGGCTAGAAAAAAAGCAAAAATCAAAGATTTTGCTGGATTAAAAGGAAAAGTAGTTAACATCGGTAATCCTGGTTCAGGTCAAAGAGGAACTATGGAAGAACTGATGAAAGCAATGGGTGTTGATAATAGTTTCTTTAAATCAACAACTGAACTTACTTCTTCTGAGCAAGTTAAAGCGCTATGCGACGGAAAAATAGATGCATTTGGTTATTCTGTTGGATTTCCAAATGGTGCTATGGAACAAGCAGCAACTTGTGCAGCTAAAGCATCTCCAATTAATTTAACAGGTTCTGAAGTTCAAGGTTTAATTGATGGTGCAGATTATTATGCACAGGCAGTCATACCTAAAGGAACTTATACAGGTCAGAAAAAAGATGCAACAACTTTTGGCGTAAAAGCTACTGTTGTTACTTCTGCAGATGTTTCTGAGGAGCTTGTTTATTTAGTTACAAAAGCTGTAATGGAAAATTTTGATGATTTCAAAAAACAACATCCAGCATTTGGTTTCTTGGAAAAGAAAAACATGATTAAAGATGGTTTATCTGCTCCATTACATCCAGGTGCAATAAAATACTATAAAGAAGCTGGGTTAATGTAATCCAATTTTTATTAATTAAAAAGGCCTGGTAATTTTTACCGGGCCTTTTTTTTATGGTATGAATAATTTTAATGAGCGACTCAATCAGCAGTAAAATTAAAAATAAAATAAGCGAAGACTTATCACCAACTAGAAATATTACTGGTTTTCATTTGAAAATTGTTTCAGCAATAGCAATTATTTGGTCATTATTTCAACTTTGGTACGCTTCACCATTTCCATTTATGTTAAATTTTGGAATGTTTAAGGGATTGCCAGCAAGGGCAATTCATTTAGGTTTTGCTTTAACTTTAGCCTTTTTAATTTACCCAATCTCAAAGAGTAAGAAAATTTCGTTTTTTGACGTTTTGATCAGTTTTATGGGGGCGATATCGTGTCTTTATATTTATTTTTTTTATGATCAGTTGGTTGAAAGAGGGGGTGTTCTTTTAAATCTGAAGATATCAGAAACATTCAATTTACCATTAGAATTGATTTTAGGAGGATGTGGAATTTTAATTCTTTTAGAGGCCACCAGAAGAGCAATTGGTTTACCTTTGGTAATTATTGCTAGTTGTTTTTTACTGTTTTCATATTTTGGAAGGTATGCGCCTGAAATAATATCCCATGGTGGTTTATCTTTAAATAGACTTGTGGGCTTCCAGTGGCTTGATCAAGAAGCAATTTTTGGAATTCCGATTGGGGTATCGGTTGATTTTATTTTCTTATTTGTTTTATTTGGTGCTCTGCTTGAAACTGCTGGTGGTGGAAAATATTTTTTAGATCTTGCTTTTGCAATGGTTGGAAAAATGCGAGGAGGTCCTGCAAAGGCAGCAATATTAGGTTCAGGTATGACTGGATTAATTTCAGGATCTTCAATTGCAAACACAGTTACTACTGGAACATTTACAATTCCAATTATGAAAAAAACAGGTTTTTCAAAAGAAAAAGCTGGCGCTATTGAGGTCTCTTCCTCTGTCAATGGTCAGATCATGCCACCTGTAATGGGGGCTGCAGCATTCGTAATGGCAAGTTTTATAGGCGTTACCTACTTTGAAATAGTTAAACATGCTTTCTTACCAGCTATTATTTCTTATATAGCATTATTCTATATTTCACATTTAGAAGCTTTAAAATTAAATCTTAAGGGAATGGATGACGCAGATGTTCCTCATTTAAAAAAAACGTTTCTGTCTGGTATACATTTTTTAATTCCAATTTTTGTTTTAATTTATACTTTGGTTTATTTAAGATTTACCGCCTCTTATTCAATTTTTTATGCAACCATTACTTTGGTTTTAGTCAATTTAATAAATTTGTTAATTAAAAATGAAATTAAAAAAGATGCTCTTAAAGAATGGTTTAATCAAACAATAGTTGGTTTTGAAAAAGGCGCTTTAAATATGGTTGCTGTTGGTATAGCGATTGCAACTGCAGGAATTATTGTTGGTGCAGTTGGATCTACAGGTTTAAGTACTAATTTAATAATAGTTATAGAATCTATAGCTAAAGATAACGTTACTATTTTATTGTTTTTGACAATTATTTTGTGCTTACTTTTAGGAATGGGTTTGCCAACAACAGCAAATTATGTTGTTGTTGCTTCTTTAATGGCGACTGTATTGGTGGATGTTGGGAATGCCTCAGGTTTTATTTTTCCGTTAATTGCAGTTCATTTATTTGTCTTCTATTTTGGCTTAATGGCTGATGTAACGCCACCTGTGGGACTTGCCTCTTATGCAGCTGCAGGAATATCTGGTGGAGATCCCCTAAGAACAGGGGTGCAAGCATTTTGGTATAGTTTAAGAACAGGAATTTTGCCTATTGTATTCTTATTTAACCATGAACTTTTACTTATTGGTATTGAAAATATTTGGCATGGATTGATTGTAATTATAACTTCTTTAATTGGGATTTTAGTATTCACCTCAGCCACTCAAGGATGGTTTATTAATAAACTTAAATGGTATGAAATAATTATTTTTTTAGTAATTTCTATTGCCTTGTTATCACCCGACTTTGTTTTAAACAAATTTTATCCAAAATATAATTATAAGGAAATTACTAAAATTAATTCAATGAAATTAGACTCAACAAAAGAAATTCAAATTAAAATAACAAGACCCAGTTTATATGGAGAAAGATATAAGTTATTTGTGATATCAAAAAATACTTTTGAGGATAAATTTACTTTAGGGGACTATGGAATTACATTAATGAATCAAAATGATAAAGTTGTTATTGATAATTTGAAATGGAATGGAGAAGCAAAAAAGAGTGGTTTTGAAATGGGAGACTATATAAGTGAATTTAAAATTGAAAATTCAGATAGACCATCCAAAAATATCGTTTATCCTATAGCAATATTATTGTTAGTAGTATTTGGCTACTTTAACTTAAAAAGAAAAGAGTAAAATTACCCACCTGGACCTAAATTAGAAGGCTTTATTTTAATAATTTTCCATACTCCAGATGCAGAGGTAATTATTTTATCATTACACTTTAGCTCACAAAATAAAAACACAAGAGTATTTGTTTTTTTTAAAATTTTTGCATGTCCAATAATCTCATCCCCAACTTTTGAAGCACCTATAAATTTTATATCTAAAGAGATAGTTACACATGGTGCATTTCTTGCAGCTCTATGCGCGGCTGTTCCTGCTCCTGCATCTATTAAAGCAGATAAATAACCCCCATGAGTTATTCCAGCAGCATTTAAATGATTTTCATTAATTATAGATTTAAATTCATATTCATTTTCTGAAATAGCTCTAAATAAAACACCCCCATTGTGTTTCATAAATCCAGGTTTAATACTTATTTGCTCAAATTTACTGCTCATAATTTTTATAATACAAAAGTTAAAATTAATAAAATAATTAAAATAATTATAAAAAAATATATTACTGATTTTTGTAAAGATGCATTCAAAAGCCAATTAAACATTTTTGTTTTCTTTTTGGTGGACCGCCCAGAACTCGAATCTGGAATCTCCCGGTTCGTAGCCGAGCGCCTTATCCAATTTGGCCAGCGGTCCTTTTTTAATAATTTATTCAATATATCAAAGTTTTTGATGTAATTTAACTTATAAAATATTATGTTAATTACTTTATGAGCAAAAATTCTAGCGATGTTGTTATTACTTCAGCACTAAGAACTCCAATTGGTAGATACAAAGGGTCGTTAAAAAATCTTAGCGCATCAAAATTAGGATCAATTGCAATTAAAGAGGTAATTTATCAATCAAAATTAGATTTAGAGGAGATTGATGAAGTAATTATGGGGCACGTTTTAACTTCTGGACTTGGTCAAAATCCCGCTAGGCAAGCTTCAATTGGTGCCGGAGTACCAGTTTCAAAACCTGCTCATATTGTTAATCAGGTTTGTGGATCTGGATTAAGATCTGTTGTTTCAGGATATCAATCAATAAGTTTAGGAGAAAATAAAATAGTCATTGCAGGCGGTCAAGAAAATATGTCTAGAGCAACTCATGCAATTTATTATCGAGAAGATAAAAAATTTTCTGAAAACAAATTAGTAGATACAATGATAAAAGATGGTCTGCTAGATTCATTTAATGATTATCATATGGGTGTCACAGCTGAGAATGTTGCCGATAAATATAAAATTTCAAGAGATGAACAAGATAATTTTTCTTTAAATTCTCAGAAAAAAACAGAAAAAGCATATAGTGAAAATAAATTTCAGGATGAGCTGATTAAATTAAAAATTGAAGATGGTGATAAAAAATTTATATTTGAAAAAGATGAACATCCTAGAGAAAATTTAAGCCTAGATGATTTAAAAAAATTAAAAACAGTATTTAAAGAAAATGGGACTGTAACACCTGGAAATTCCTCAGGCATAAACGATGGTGCTGCAGCCTTAGTTTTAATGTCTAGAGAACAAGCAGAAAAAAAATCATTAGAGCCATTGGTTAAAATTGTATCTTGGGCAACTTGTGGGGTTGAGCCTTCATTAATGGGATTGGGACCTATACCCTCAATTCAAGAAGCTTTATCTAAAGCAAATTGGAAAATAGATGAAGTAGACTTATTTGAAATTAATGAAGCCTTTGCAGCACAAAGTATTGCGGTAATTAAAGAATTAAAAATTTCTGAACAAAAAGTTAATGTTAATGGAGGAGCAATTGCCCTAGGTCATCCAATTGGAGCTTCTGGGGCAAGAATTTTGGTTACACTTGTCCATGAAATGATTAAGCAAGATAAAAAAAAAGGTTGTGCGGCACTCTGTATTGGTGGTGGTATGGGAATAGCTATGTGTATTGAGAGAAGCTAAAAAGCTTAATATTCATTTATTTTTTTATTTTTTGTATAATAAAAATATAAGATTAACGAAAAAACCTTATTAATGTGATAAAATAAAATCCAATAATGTTTTTTTGGGTATATAAAACATTTAAAAATGAGCGAAAAATTACTTGTTCCTGACATTGGTGACTTTGAAAATGTTGAGGTTATAGAGATACTTGTAAAACCTGGTGATCAAATTAAACAAAATGATCCAATAGTGACAATTGAAAGTGATAAATCAAGTGTTGAAATTCCTTCTACCATTGCTGGGAAAGTAGATAGTTTAGCAGTTAAAGTTGGTGATAAAGTTTCTAAGGGAGATTTGTTGCTTAATCTTACACCAACATCAAAAACATCATCAGAAAGTACTCTTCCAAAAGATACAGAAAATATAATTAAACAAGCTGAAGAAGCAATGGCTGAAAAAAAAGAGGAAAAAGAAATTATATCTGAACCTATAATTGAAAAAAAACAATCCACAATTCAAGTAGTTAATGGGGCTGATATTGATCCACTTGAAACTCAAGATTGGTTAGAGTCTTTATCTGCAGTTATTTCGAAAGATGGAAATCAAAGAGCTCATTTTTTAATTAAAGAACTAATTAACAAAGCTTATCGTGAAGGAGCAAATATTCCTTATACTCAAAATACACCATACATTAATACAATACCTCCTGAGGCTGAAGTAAAGTCTGGTGGCGATCAAAATATTGAAAGAAGAATTAGATCGTTGATTAGATGGAATGCAGCAGCAATGGTAGTTCGAGCAAATAAAAAATATCCTGAGCTTGGTGGACACATCGGTACATTTGCATCTGCTGCAACATTATATGATGTTGGGATGAACCATTTTTGGAGAGCAAAAAATAATAAATTTGGTGGAGATTTAATTTATTTTCAAGGACATAGTGCTCCAGGAATGTATGCAAGAGCTTTCTTAGAAGGTAGATTAAATGAAAAACAATTAGATAGTTTCAGACAGGAGGTAAAACCTGGGGGTCTATCGTCATATCCACACCCTTGGCTAATGCCAAATTTTTGGCAGTTCCCCACTGTATCCATGGGGTTAGGTCCTATGCTTGCTATATATCAAGCTAGATACATGAAATATTTAATCAATAGAGGTTTGATTAAAGATGAAGGAAGAAAAGTATGGGCCTTTTTAGGCGATGGGGAGATGGATGAGCCTGAGTCAATGGGAGCTATTGGATTAGCTGCTAGAGAAAATTTAGATAATTTAATATTTGTAATAAATTGTAATCTTCAAAGATTAGATGGTCCCGTTAGAGGTAATGGAAAAATTATTCAAGAGCTTGAGGGAAGTTTCAGGGGATCTGGCTGGAATGTAATTAAAGTTATTTGGGGGTCATATTGGGATTCGTTGCTTGCTAATGATAAAACTGGTCACTTAATAAAAATTATGAACGAGACAGTAGATGGTGAGTACCAGGCAATGAAAGCAAGAGACGGTGCTTATGTAAGAGAAAAGTTTTTTGGGAAATCCCCTGAAGCATTAGAATTAGTTTCAAGCATGTCAGATACAGATATTTGGAGACTTAATAGAGGTGGTCACGATCCTCACAAAGTTTTTGCTGCATATGATAAAGCGACCAAACATCAAGGAAGCCCAACAGTGATAATTGCAAAAACTATTAAAGGTTACGGAATGGGAAAATCAGGAGAAAGTGTAAATACTACTCATCAAACGAAAAAATTAGATGTTGATGACTTGATGTACTATAGAGATCGATTTGATGTTCCCTTAACAGATGAACAAGTGAGAAATATTGAATACTTTAGGCCTGACGAAAAATCTCCAGAAATAAAATACATAAAAGACAAAAGAATTAAATTAGGTGGATATTTACCCGAACGTTCGACTTTCGCTAAACCAATCAAAGCACCCTCAAAAGATATTTTCGATTTCATGAAAGTATCAACTGGTGAAAAAGAAATGTCTACTACTATGGCCTTGGTAAGAATGTTAACAAATTTATTAAGGGATAAAAATATATCTCCTAGACTGGTTCCTATTATTCCCGACGAAGCAAGAACGTTTGGCATGGAAGGATTTTTTCAAAAAATAGGGATTTATGCTCATGAAGGACAAAAATATGAACCTGAGGATGCAGCTCAATTAAGTTCTTATAGAGAAGACAAAAGTGGTCAAGTTTTAGAGGAAGGTATCAATGAGGCAGGTGCTATGTCTTCATGGATTGCTGCTGCCACTGCATATACTAATCATGATATCGAAATGATCCCAATTTACATTTTTTATTCAATGTTTGGTTTCCAACGAATAGGAGATCTAGCTTGGGCAGCCGGGGATAGTCAGGCTAGAGGATTTTTGGTAGGTGCAACAGCTGGAAGAACAACATTAGCTGGAGAAGGCTTACAACACCAAGATGGGCATAGTCATTTGATTGCATCAACTATTCCAAATTGTGTAACTTATGATCCTACATTTCATTATGAATTAGCGGTAATTTTTCGAGAAGGTCTAAGAAGAATGCATGAGAAAAATGAGAATGTTTTTTATTATATTACAACAATGAATGAAAATTACTCACACCCAGAAATGCCAAAAGATAAAAATTGTGAGGAAGGCATTTTAAAGGGTATGTATAAAATAAAAGAATTTAATAAATACAAAAAAACTAAAATCCAACTTTTAGGATCAGGAACAATCTTAAGAGAAATGATGTCTGCTGCAGAGATTTTACAAAATGATTATCAAATTGACAGTGAGATATGGAGTGTAACAAGTTTTAATGAATTAAGAAAAGATGGAATGGAGGTAGAAAGATTTAATCTTTTGAATCCTGATAAAGAACCTAAAAAATCTTATGTTGAGCAATGCCTTGGCAAAACAGAGGGCCCAATTATGGCTGCATCTGATTATATGAGAATGAATTCTGATCAAATCAGACCTTATACTAATAAAAGCTTTTATTCATTAGGAGCAGATGGCTTTGGAAGAAGTGATACAAGAAAAAATTTAAGAAAATTTTTTGAGGTTGATAAAGAACATTTGGTTGCTTATGGTTTAAGTATTTTAGCTAAAGAACAGCTTATTACTTCCAAACATGCAAAAGATGCAATGAAGAAGTATAATATTGATACCAACAAACCAATGCCAACAAAATTATAATGTCAGAAACTAAGATTAAAGTACCTAATATTGGAGATTTTAAAGATGTTGAGGTTATTGAGGTATTAGTTACCGAAGGTCAATCAATTAAAAAAAATGATGCCCTAATAACAATTGAAAGTGATAAATCTAGCGTAGAAATACCATCAAATTTAGAAGGTAAAATTAAAAATTTAAAAATAAAAGTAGGAGATAAAGTTTCTGAGGGCGACTTAATTTTAACTATAGAGAGCGATTCAGAAGTTAAAAAGGAAGAGATTAAAAAGAAACCAGAAATCGAAAAAGAGTCAAAAAATATTGAGGTAATAAAACCTGAATTCCAAGAAAAAACATTTTCTAAAAATAATATTTCAGACATTTCGTCTGCAAGTCCAAAAGCTAGAAAATTTGCTAGAGAACTTGGTGTAGATATTAATCAAGTAGTGGGAAGTCAGAAAGATGGCAGAGTTGTTGAAGATGATATTAAAAAATTTGTTTCATCTAATTCAAAAAACAACTTTGTACTAAAAGATAGTAAACCAGATAAAATTAAAAACGAATTTGAACATTCTGATTTTGGTGAAATAGAAATTAAAGACATACCAAGAGTAAAAAAATTATCATCTAAATATCTTACAAATTCATGGACAACAATTCCTCATGTTACAAATCACGATGAAGCCGACATAACGGAGATGGAAAATTTTAGAAGTTCATTAACAGATATGTATACGGGAGAAAAAATTAAAATTACACCTCTAGCATTTATAATAAAGGCTTTAGTTGCATCTCTTAAGAAATTTCCTAGTTTTAATTCTTCTATCGATGAAATTGAGACTGGAAAAATGACTTTAAAAAAATATTACCATATTGGGATAGCAGTTGACACGCCAAATGGATTAATGGTTCCAAAAATAAGAAATGCAAATAACAAAAAAATTTCTCTCATAAGTAAAGAATTAAAAGAGGTAAGCGAACTTTGTAGAAATTTAAAAATTGATAAAAAAGAATTGTTTGGTGGTTCGATGACGATTACGAGTTTAGGTGGTATAGGAGGTTCATTTTTTACTCCTATAATTAATTATCCTGAAGTTGCTATATTAGGAGTAGGAAGATCAGAAAAAAAACAAATTTTTATGAATGGAAAGTTTCAAACTAGGACTATGCTGCCAATTTCTTTATCTTATGATCACAGAATTATTGATGGTGCAGAAGCAGCTAGGTTTAATAATGATCTAAAAGAAAACTTAGGCAAGAATTTTGCCTATAAACTAGCTGTCTAATTAAAAATGAGTAAATCCATATCATTATTAAGTGCCTTATTGTGCACTTTTATTTGGGGTACAACTTTTATTGCCCAAGATACGGGCATGGATAATATTGGCCCTTTTACATTTAATGCTGTGAGGTTTTTTGTTGGTTTTCTAGCCATAATTCCACTTATGATTTTATTTGAATTAAAATATTTTAAATCAGAATTTAAATTAGATAAAAAAACTTTCATAATTTATTCATTATTAATTGGAATTTCTTTATTCTTAGGCTCAGCACTACAACAAGTTGCTTTGCTTTATACAGATGTTGCAAATGCTGCTTTTTTTACAATTTTTTATGTGCCAATGGTACCGATTATCATTTTTTTGTTTGGCAAAAAATCAATGCATTGGAGTGTATGGCCTTCTGTAGTTCTATGTTTAATTGGAGGATATTTATTAACAAATTTTCATGATGCAACAGTAAGATTAGGAGATACTTTGGTTGTTCTCGGAGCTTTATTTTGGAGCACTCATATCATTTTTACTGGGATTATTATAACTAAATACAATCTTCCACTTACCTTAGGAGCTGCGCAGACTTTAATTGTGGCTATTTTTTCATTTATAATTGGAATTATTTATGAAGAATTTATTTTCAGCAATATTTTAATGGAAATTTATTCAATTTTATATGCAGGTATATTATCTGGTGGATTTGCATTTGTATTACAAATTTATGCACAACGCAATATTACTCCAGCACCTGCTGCTATAATTTTTTCTCTTGAAGGTGTATTTGCGACTATAGCTGCTTGGTTTATTTTAAATCAAATTCTAGATGTTAATAATTTACTTGGGTGCTTTTTTATTCTATGTGGAGTTCTCTTATCTCAATTACTTCCTTTGATTAAAAAGAAGTATATTTAATAAATTAAACTAAATAAAATCAAAGCAATTATTATTCTATAAATTACAAACGCATTCATTGAAAATTTATTTATATAAATTAAAAAGAATTTTACTGTTAGAAAAGAAAAAATAAAAGAAGATATAATTGCGATAACAACTAAGTAATTAAACTGTATTGATTGTTCCATAACATCTTTTAAGCTTAAGACACTTGCTCCAGCCAATGCTGGGATTGAAAGTAAAAAAGATATCTTGCTTGAGTCTACTCTATTAAATTTTAAAATTCTCGCAGCTGTTATAGTAATTCCTGCCCTACTTACTCCAGGTACAAGAGAGAAAATTTGGAAAATACCTATAAATATTATTGACTGAAAATTTAAATTTGAAGAAATTTTTTTATCAAATCGATTTTTGTCTGAGATGTATAAAATTATTGCGAATATTAAAGTAGTCCATGCTATAATTTCTATGTTTCTAAACTGATAAATTAAATTTGTACTATAAAGTATGTATCCAACAATTATTAACGGAATAGATCCAAGTATAATTAAACTTAAAAGTCTTTTATTTTTTCTAGCATCAAATAGTTCATCCCTAAAAAAATAAATTATTGCAATTAGAGAACCTAGATGGAGGCTGATATCAATAAGCAAGGAACTAGATTTAAATTCATATAAAGTAGAAACCAAAATTAAATGAGCAGAGGAACTAATAGGAAGAAATTCAGATATTCCTTGAATTGCAGAGAGAATTAAAACTTCTATAATATTTTGAAACATTATTTCTACGTAACTTATAAAGTATTTATTTAAAACAATTCGATTTAAGCATAATAGCTATGCAATAATTAAAAACTTGTGTATTAGTGGTAATAATTTAAAAATTAAGGTCAATATGTATGACCTATTTTATGCTTTATATACATAAATCAGGGTATATTTTCCCGGAACTTAAATAAAATTATGTCAGATAAAATGCTCAAATTTGTTAAAATAGGTCAACAAACTCCACCTAAAAGAGAAGCTGATACGAGAAAGGAAGATTTTAAGGAAATCTATGACGAGTATATAAATGAAAAAGCTAAAGAACAGTCGAGTAGGTGTTCACAATGTGGAGTACCTTTTTGCCAAGTTCATTGTCCTTTAAGTAACAACATTCCAGATTGGCTTAAACTCACAGCTGAGGGAAGGTTAAAAGAGGCGTATGAATTATCCCAAAGCACAAACAATATGCCTGAAGTGTGTGGCCGAATTTGCCCCCAAGATAGATTATGCGAGGGAAATTGTGTAATTGAACAGTCTGGTCATGGAACAGTAACTATTGGATCAGTAGAAAAATATATTACAGATAATGCTTGGGCTCAGGGCTGGGTAAAACCAATTAAGGTAACGAATGAAAAAAATCAAAGCGTAGGAATTATAGGAGCAGGTCCTGCTGGTTTAGCTGCTGCAGAACAATTAAGAAAAAATGGGTATAAAATAACTGTCTACGATAGATATGATAGAGCAGGAGGATTATTAATTTATGGAATTCCAAATTTTAAATTAGAAAAAGAAGTTGTAGAGCGAAGAACAAAACTCTTAAAGGATGGAGGAATTGAATTTGTTCAAAATTTTGAAGTTGGTAAGGATGCAAGCCTAGACCAATTGAGAAAAAAACACGATGCAATTTTAATTGCTACAGGAGTTTATAAAGCAAGAGAAGTAAACTTACCTGGAAATGATCTTAATAATATTTTTCCTGCAATGGATTTTTTAACAGCATCTAATAAAAAAGGTCTAGGAGATGATGTTGAGTTGTTCGATAAAGGAATTTTAAACGCAGAAGGTAAAGATGTTGTTGTAATCGGTGGAGGTGACACAGCAATGGATTGTGTGAGAACTTCTATAAGACAGAAGGCAAAATCTGTTAAATGTTTGTATAGAAGAGATAAAGAAAATATGCCAGGATCTGCAAGAGAAGTTGCAAATGCGGAAGAAGAAGGTGTTCAATTTGTTTGGTTATCAAGTCCTAAAGAATTTAAAGGTACAAATAAAGTAGAAAAAATAATTGTAGATCAAATTAAACTAGGTGATCCAGACGAGACAGGAAGAAGAAAGCCACAAGTACAAGAAGGCTCAAGTTACGAAACAAAAGCAGATATGGTTATCAAAGCACTAGGTTTTGATCCTGAGGATTTACCGAATTTATTTGATAGTAGTGAATTACAAGTAACAAAGTGGGGAACTATTAAAACAGATTTTGATACTATGGAAACAAATATAAAAGGGGTGTTTGCTGCTGGTGATATAGTTAGAGGAGCTTCATTAGTTGTTTGGGCGATAAAAGATGGAAGAGATGCAGCAGCTTCAATCAAAACTTATCTAGAGAGTAAATCTAAAGTGGAAAAAAGAGTGGCTTAATGAAAAATTATAAAAAGAACCTTCACCTTTTAAAAGAAAATAATGTTTATTCAGAAGACATGGAGCATGATGCTTGTGGTGTTGGTATAATTGCATCAACTGAAGGTAAAAAATCTCGTAAAGTTGTAGAGTATGGTATTGAAGCGTTAAAAGCAGTTTGGCATAGAGGTGCTGTAGATGCCGATGGGAAAACTGGTGATGGAGCTGGAATTCATGTTGAAATACCAAAAGATTTCTTCATTGAAAAGATAGAAGTGACAGGACACACACATGACAATTCTGAAATATGTGTGGGTATGATATTTCTGCCTCGGAATGATTACGCAGCGCAAGAAAGTTGCAAAACTATTGTAGAAAGTGAATTAACAAAAAATGATTTTAGTATTTACGGTTGGAGACAAGTTCCAGTTAATCCAAAAGTTTTAGGAGAAAAGGCATTCCAAACAATGCCTGAAATTATCCAAGTATTGTTTAAACCTTATAATCCAGAATTAATAAATAAAGATTTAGAAAGAAAAATTTATGAAACTAGAAGAAAGATAGAAAATGAAGCTTTTAAAAAATCTTTAAACAATTTTTATATTTGTTCATTGAGTTCTAAATCTATCATTTACAAGGGGATGTTTTTAGCTGAAGCTATCTCAGATTTCTACCTTGATTTAAAAGATGAGAGATTTGTTTCAAGGTTTGCTATTTTTCATCAAAGATTTTCAACAAATACAGCGCCTAGCTGGAATTTAGCTCAACCCTTTAGAGCTATAGCGCATAATGGAGAAATTAATACTTATAGAGGAAATAAAAATTGGATGAAAGTTCATGAACAAGAAATGAACAGTCCCCTTTTTGACGATGTTGAGAACTTAAAGCCTGTTATACAACAGGGAGCATCAGACTCTGCTGCATTAGACAATGTTTTTGAATTATTAAATATATCTGGTCAGCCTGCGCCTTTGGCGAAGCTTATGTTAGTTCCAGACGCATGGTCTAAAAAAAATAAAACTCTACCAAAAGATCACCAACAATTATTTAATTTTTTGAACAGTACAATGGAGCCATGGGATGGACCAGCTGCTATTGCTGGAACTGATAATGAGTGGGTTATAGCTGCAAATGATAGAAATGGATTAAGACCTTTAAGATACGCAATTACAAAAGACAAATTATTATTTGCAGGTTCTGAAACAGGAATGATTGAATTAAATGAAAAAAGAATTTTGTCAAAGGGAAGATTGGGTCCTGGGGAAATAATTGGAGTTAGAATAGAAAAAGGTAAAGTATTTACAAACAAGCAAATAAAAGATTATTTAGCCAAAGAATATAAACACTTTAATTCACAAATTATCGACCTAGATGATAAGTTAACTATTTCAGATGAAAAAAATTCTTTTTCGGGAGATGATTTAAGAAGAAGGCAATATACTTTTGGAATAAGTCTAGAAGATCTTGAACTCATACTGCATCCCATGGCAGAAGATGCTAAAGAAGCAACTGGATCTATGGGGGACGATACACCATTGGCTGTTTTGTCAGATAGGTATAGACCGTTGTACCATTTTTTTAGACAAAATTTTAGTCAAGTCACAAACCCACCAATAGACTCTTTAAGAGAAAACAAGGTTATGAGTTTGAAAACAAGATTTGGAAATCTTGGAAATATTTTAAATTTTGATAATTTAACAAAGCAAAATATTTATGTTTTAAATAGTCCAATATTATCAAATTCTCAGTTTGAAAAATTTATAAATTTTTTTGGTAACAATTCGTCTATAATTGATTGTACTTTTTCTGAGGAAGAAACTTTATTTGATTCAATTAAAAAAATTCAAAAAGAAGCTGAAATTGCAGTAAGACAGGGAGTTACTCAATTGATTTTAAGTGACAAAGAGCTTTCTAGCTTAAAACTTCCAATACCAATGCTTTTAGCAGTTGGATCAATTAATTCATTCCTTATTGAAAAAAAACTAAGAGGATATGTATCAATAAATGTTCAATCTGGAGAGGCTTTAGATACACACTCTTTTGCAACCTTAATAGGAGTTGGAGCAACTACTGTAAATCCATACTTAGCATTTGATAGTTTATTTCAGCGTCATGAAAAAAAATTATTTGGTCAATTTAGCTTTGATGAATGTGTAGAGAGATACATAAAATCAGTAAACGCAGGTTTATTAAAGATCATGTCTAAGATGGGTATTTCAGTTCTAAGTTCTTATAGAGGTGGATGTAACTTTGAAACCGTAGGTTTAAGTAGAACAATTGTTGCAGATTATTTTCCAGGAGTTGTCTCTAAAATTTCAGGTATTGGACTTACAGGTATAGAGAAAAAAATTAGAGAAATACATAAAGAGGCATTTGAAAGTTCTGAAACCATATTGCCGATAGGCGGTATCTATAGATATCGTAAAAATGGTGAAACTCATCAATATCAAGGAAAATTAATTCATTTACTTCAAAGTGCAGTAGGATCTAATTCTTATGATGCCTATAAAAGATACGTGGATGGAATATACAGCTTACCACCTATTAATCTTAGAGACTTAATTGATTTCAGAGAAAAAAAATTAAGTGGACCAATAGATATTTCTGAGGTTGAGCCAATAGAAAATATTTTAAAAAGATTTGGAAGTGGGAGCATGTCTCATGGAGCTTTATCAAAAGAGGCGCATGAAACTTTGGCAACTGGTATGAATAGGATTAAAGGTGCTTCATGCAGTGGAGAGGGCGGTGAAGATTCAAGTAGATTTAAAGTTTTAGATAATGGTGACAGCGCAAACTCAAGAGTTAAACAAATAGCTTCTGCAAGATTCGGAGTTACAGTTAATTATCTTAATAATTGTAATGAGATAGAAATTAAAATTGCACAAGGCGCTAAGCCTGGTGAGGGAGGTCAGCTACCAGGATTTAAAGTTACAGAGGAGATTGCTAAACTTAGACATTCAACTCCTGGAGTTACTTTAATATCACCACCACCACATCATGATATTTATTCAATCGAAGATCTTGCACAACTAATTTATGATTTAAAACAGATAAATCCTAAAGCAAGAATTGGAGTTAAGCTTGTTGCTTCCTCTGGAGTGGGAACAATTGCAGCTGGTGTAGCTAAAGCAAAAGCAGATATAATATTAATTTCTGGACACAATGGTGGAACAGGAGCAACACCACAGACCAGTGTTAAGTATGTTGGAATACCATGGGAAATGGGTTTGACGGAAGCAAACCAAGTATTAACTTTAAATAATCTTAGACATAAAGTTACATTAAGAACAGATGGTGGAATTAAAACCGGAAGAGATGTGGTGATAGCTGCAATGATGGGTGCTGAAGAATATGGTGTTGCTACTACAGCTTTAGTTGCAATGGGTTGTATAATGGTAAGGCAGTGTCATTCAAATACATGTCCAGTAGGCGTTTGCACTCAAGATGAAAAGCTCAGAGAAAAATTTACTGGGACTCCAGAAAAAGTAGTTAATTTGTTTACATTTATAGCCAGTGAAGTAAGAGAAATATTAGCAAATTTAGGTTTTAAATCATTAAATGAAGTGATTGGTAGGACAGACTTGTTAAAACAGGTTAGTAAAGGTTCTCCAAATTTAGATGATTTAGATTTAAATCCTTTATTTGTTCAAGCTGATACTGGAAATAATCCAAGGTATTGTGAGGATCCAGAAATAAATAGTGTACCAGATACTCTTGACCAACAAATTTGGCCAGAAATTGAACAAGCTTTAGATAATTTTGAAAAAATTGAGGAAGAATATCAAATAAAAAATACTCATAGGGCAGTAGGCACTAGAATTTCTCATCATTTGTATAAAAAATATGGTTATGAAAAACTTGATGAAAACTTTTTAGTTTTAAATTTTAAAGGATCAGCAGGTCAATCATTTGGTGCATTTTCTTCTAAAGGTTTAAAACTTGTATTAAAGGGAGATGCAAATGATTATGTTGGTAAAGGTTTGTCAGGAGCTACTATTTCAATAAAATTACCTGAAGAGAGTAATTTAGTTTCAAATGAGAATACAATTTTAGGAAATACTGTTCTTTACGGAGCTACTTCAGGAAAACTTTTTGCTGCTGGCCAAGCTGGTGAAAGATTTTCAGTTAGAAATTCTGGTGCAGTTACAGTAATTGAAGGATGCGATTCTAATGGATGTGAATATATGACTGGTGGAACTGCAGTAATTTTAGGAGATGTTGGTGATAATTTTGCAGCTGGTATGACAGGTGGAATGGCCTTTATATATGATAAATCTCAACAATTTGAAAAGAAAGTAAATCCAGAATCAGTAGTTTGGCAAAATGTAGAGACAGATTATTGGAAAGAATATTTAAAAAATTTAGTCAGTGAGCACTTCAAAGAAACTGATTCTCAATTATCAAAAAAAATAATTGAAAACTTTGATGATGAAGTAAATAATTTTGTTCAGGTGTGTCCTAAAGAAATGTTGGATAAATTAAAAAATCCAATTACTTTAAAAAAAGATATAAAAAAAGTTAGCTAAATTAACAATTTAAGCTCTTTTAAAATTATATTTAACCATTTTTTATTTGATAAACTGTGATCACCTTTTTTTACAATATTTAATTTTTTCTTAGCTTTTGGAAATAATCTTAAAACTTTTCTTGAATATGAGACAGGAACTACCTCATCTTTTTCACCATGAACCATTGTTACTTTAATATTTGAATTAATTTTTTTATTTAAGACTTTGTTTTTTCTTCCATCTTTTATTAATTGTAGAGTAATTGGATATTCATAATTGCCATGTTTTAATTGATAAATACCCTTACTTATTGTTTCCTCTTTCATTTTTTTAGTAAATTTTTTCCACATTAAATTTTCTAAAAATTCAGGAGCAGCCCCAATTCCTAAAAATCCTTTAATCTGTTTTTTGAAAATTTTGAATTGATTGAGCGAAATCCATGCACCCATACTTGATCCAATTAATACAAATTCTTTTTTTTTAACGTATTTTCTAATTAAAATTGACGTCTCTTTACTCCATTTTGAAATATTTCCATTTACAAATTTTCCGGAGGATTTCCCATGACCAGAGTACTCTAGTGCTAAAAAACTTATTTTATTTTTTTTAGCAAATTTCAAAAATGCATTTGGTTTTTTTCCTTCAAGATCTGACATAAAGCCATGCAAAAAAACTATAAAAGAACTATTTTTAAAAATTTTGGAAATATGTCTAATTTTCTTTGTATTTGATATTTGATGAAATCTGAAATTTGCCATAATCGTTTATAAGTTTTGTCTATTAATATATAATCATATCAAATGTCATCTGATTTAAAAGTTTTACAAGTAATTCCAAAATTAGGTTATGGAGGAGCTGAAACAGGCTGTTTTGATATTGCACATTATTTACCAGAGAATAATTGTAAATCATTTATTGTAACAAGTGGTGGTGAATTGCTTAAATTTGTAGATAGAAAAAAAGTTAAAATATTTAGACTTCCAGTACAAAGCAAAAATCCTTTACTAATTTTAATTAATGCTTTTATCTTGATTGGAATAATTTTAGTTTATAATATTTCTTTGGTCCATGCGAGAAGTAGAGCACCTGCTTGGTCATGTTTGTTAGCAACAAAAATCACAGGACGAAAATTTGTAACTACATTTCACGGAACATATAACTTTAAGAGTAATATAAAAAAAATTTATAATTCAGTAATGACTAGAGCTGATTTAATAATTGCAGGATCTAATTTTATTTTTTCACATATTAAAAAAAATTATTCAAATTATTTAAATGAGAAAAAAAAATTAATGGTTATTTTTAGAGGAATAAATGTTGACTACTTTGATCCAACAACCAAAATTGAAATTGATGAAAAAAAATTATTAAAAAAATGGGACATTGAAAAAGATAAAAAAATTATACTTTTACCTGGTAGACTGACTTCTTGGAAGGGACAGGAAGTTTTTATTGAGGCAGTTAACTTAGTGAATGTAGAACTAGGTTATGAAGCATTTTATGCTGTCATTTTAGGTAGTGACCAAGGTAGAGATTTGTATAAGAAAAAATTAATAAGACTCTCAGAGCAACACAGATTATCGAAACAAATAAGATTCATAGATCATTGTAAGGATATGGCCTTAGCTTATAAAGTTTCTGATATTATTGTTTCAGCCTCAACAGAACCAGAAGCTTTTGGTAGAGTTGCTGTTGAAGCACAATCTATGGAAAAACCAATTATAGCAAGTAACATTGGAGGTTCTAATGAAACAATTATTGATGAAAAAACTGGTTTTTTATATGAAGCAGGTAATGCTAAATCATTAAGTAATAAAATACTAAGAATTCTTAACATGGATGAAACTCTATTAAAATCAATTGGTAATGAAGGAAGAAAAAACATAGTTCAAAAATTTAATGTTGAAAAAATGTGCTTTTCTACTTATTCAGAGTATAAGAGATTATTAAATTAAATGCCGATAATAACATTACCTGACGGAAACAATATTAATTTTCCTAATAAAGTTACTGGACTAGAAGTAGCTGAAAAAATTAGTAAATCATTAGCTAAACAAGCCATGGTCATAAGTATTGATGGTGAGCTTAAAGATCTTGATTTTCTAATTGAAAATGATTGTTCTGTAAAAATTTTTACTTCAAAAAATCCTGAGGGCTTAGAAACTATAAGGCATGACACAGCTCATATTTTAGCTATGGCTGTTCAAGAATTGTTTCCCGGTACACAAGTTACAATTGGACCCGTTATAGAAAATGGATTTTATTACGACTTTGCTAGAAAAGAACCATTTACAGAGGATGATCTAGTAAAAATTGAAAATAAAATGAAAGAGATAGTTGATAGGAATGAAATAACAAAAAGAGAAGTTTGGGATAGAAACAAAGCAATTAACCATTTTAAAAAAAAAGGAGAAATTTATAAAGCTGAGCTGATTGAAGCGATACCCGAAAACGAAGATGTATCAATTTATTTTCATGGAGAATGGCATGATTTATGTAGAGGTCCACATCTCTCCTCCACAGGTAAAGTTGGAAAATATTTTAAACTTACAAAAGTGTCAGGAGCATATTGGAGAGGAGACTCTAATAATGAAATGTTGCAACGAATTTATGGTACGAGTTGGGCAACTCAAAAAGATCTAGACGAATATTTGAAAAGAATAGAAGAAGCGGAAAAAAGAGATCATAGAAAATTAGGTAAAGAAATGGATTTATTTCATTTTAGAGAAGAAAGCCCCGGTTCAGTATTTTGGCATGAAAGAGGTTGGAGTTTATTTCAAAAGCTCATTAACTACATGAGAAGTAGACAAGATGCTGCTGGTTATAAAGAGGTAAATACTCCAGAGGTACTAGATAGACAACTATGGGAAAAATCTGGGCATTGGGAAAAATATGGAGAAAACATGTATACTTCTGAAACACCAGATGAGAAAGTTTTTGCAATTAAACCGATGAATTGCCCTGGTCATATCCAGGTATTTAATCAAGGTCTAAAAAGTTACAGAGATCTTCCTTTACGTTTTGCTGAATTTGGCAAAGTTCATCGTTATGAACCATCAGGCGCTTTACATGGGTTATTAAGAGTAAGAGCTTTTACTCAAGATGATGCTCATATTTTTTGTACTGAAGATCAAATTACTAGTGAATGTTTAATTGTTACAAATTTAATATTAGATATTTATAAGGACCTTGGTTTTGAAAATGTAATTCTAAAATATGCAGATAGACCAGAAGTAAGAGTTGGTGATGATTATATATGGGATAAAGCAGAAGCCTCTTTACTTGAAGCTGTTAAAGCTTCTAAATTAGAATATACAATTAATAAAGGTGAAGGAGCATTTTATGGTCCTAAAATTGAATTTGTTTTAAGAGATGCTATTGGTAGAGATTGGCAATGTGGAACTTTGCAAGTAGATTTAAATTTACCTGGAAGATTAGACGCCTCTTATGTTGACAAAGATGGAACTAAAAAAGTTCCTGTTATGTTGCACAGAGCGTTATTTGGTTCTCTAGAGAGATTTATTGGAATTTTAATTGAAAACTATGCAGGCAAGTTTCCATTTTGGATATCTCCTTTACAGACTATGGTAATACCTATTTCAGAGGAATTTAATGACTATGCAGTCGAGGTATCAAATAAAATTAAAAATTCAGGTATAAGTTCTGCAGTAGATTTAAAAAATCATAATTTAAATTATAAAATTAGAGATCATTCTTTAGCAAAAATACCGCTTTTATTAATTTGTGGTAAAAAAGAAGTTGACTCCAATTCAGTAACGATTAGAAGATTAGACTCTAATAAACAAGAAAATATGGGTTTAGATCAGTTCTTAAAAACATTCTCTGCTTTAAACAAAGCATCATCAAACTAAGTGGCAGACTTCAAACAAAATTATTTTCAAAGAAGAACCAAGGACAGAGGTCCAAGATCTAATAATAGAATTTCTTCTCCTGATGTACAAGTTATAGCAAGTGATGGAGAAAATCTTGGAGTGATGAATACCAATGAAGCTATTTCCATGGCAAAAAATCAAGGTTTTGATTTAATTGAAATAGCACCTAATGCAAATCCGCCCGTATGTAAAATAATGGATATGGGTAAATATAAGTATGATGCTCAGAAAAAAGCAAATCTTGCAAAGAAAAAACAAAAAATTGTTTCTTTAAAAGAAATTAAAATGAGACCTGTTACGGAAACTCATGATTATGAGTTTAAAGTTAAAAATGCTAAAAAATTTATAGCTAAAGGAGACAAGGTCAAGTTTACTATAAGATTTAAAGGTAGAGAACTTCAGCATTCCCATCTAGGAAATGAACTAATGGGTAAAATTAAAGAGGATATGAAGGATATAGGTAAGGTAGAATTGCATCCCAAGTTTGATGGGAAGCAAATGATTATGGTAATTCAGCCTTTATAAGCCTTAATAGAGGTTGTAAAATTATATCTTTCTTTGTATAAGTCCGCAGAATTATGCCAAAACTAAAAACAAAAAGCTCTGCAAAAAAAAGATTTAAAATATCCGCTAAGGGTAAAGTTATTTCTGCTCAAGCAGGTAAAAGACATGGTATGATCAAAAGAACGAATTCACAAATAAGAAAACTGAGAGGTACTACAACATTGTCCAAACAAGATGGAAAAATTGTTAAGTCATACATGCCTTACAGTTTAAGAGGTTAATAATGGCAAGAGTTAAAAGAGGTGTAACTAGTAAAGCTAAACATAAAAAAGTTTTAAAAGCTGTAAAGGGTCAATGGGGCAGAAGAAAAAACACCATTAGAGTTGCCAAGCAAGCTATGGAAAAATCCATGCAATACGCATACAGAGACAGAAGAAATAAAAAAAGAGATTTTAAATCATTGTGGATACAGAGAATCAATGCTGGAGTTAGAGCTGAAGGCTTAACTTATTCAAAATTTATCAATGGATTAAATAAATGTGGTATTGCAATAGATAGAAAAATTCTTGCTGAAATTGCTTACGATAGCCCAGAAGCATTCAAAACAATTGTACAAAAAGCTCAATCAGCTTTAAATTAATCTTCGCTATTGTTTTTATTTCTTAAGGAAATAATCTACTAATATGTCAGAGATAAAAAATATTAGAGATCAGTTTATATCAAGGCTAGAAAAAGATTTAAGCATTGATCAAATAAACGAAATCAAAACCGAACTCTTTGGTAAAAATGGTTTAATTTCGTCAAAATTTAAAACAATAGGGTCAATTCCAGAGACTGATAGAAAAAAATTTGCATCAGATTTAAATAAAGCTAAAGACGAACTTCAGAATTTGATAACTTCTAAAATTAATGAAATAGAAGGAAAAAAAATAAACGAAAAATTAGAAAAGGAAAAAGTTGATATAACTTTACCTGAAAGACCATTCGTTAGAGGAAAAGTTCATCCAGTGTCACAAACTATTGATGAAATTTCATCTATTTTCTCTGAAATAGGATTTAGTGTTGAGGAAGGCCCAGATGTTGAAAATGAATATAATAACTTTACTGCTTTAAACACACCTGACAATCATCCAGCGAGAGATATGCATGATACGTTTTACTTAGATGAAAACAAAGAAGTTTTGTTACGAACTCATACTTCACCAGTTCAAATTAGAACTATGCTAAAAAACAAACCTCCATTTAAGATCATTGCTCCTGGGAGAACTTATAGATCTGATAGTGATCAAACACACGCACCAATGTTCCATCAAGTAGAAGGTTTGCATATTGACACAAATATTAATATGGGGCATTTGAAAGGATGCTTAAATTATTTCATTAAAGAATTTTTTGAAGTCGAAAAAATTAAAATGAGATTTAGACCTAGTCATTTTCCATTCACAGAACCATCTGCAGAAGTAGATATTGGTTATGAAATAAAAGATGGTAAAATAATTATCGGAGAAGGAGATAAGTGGCTTGAAATTTTAGGCTGTGGCATGGTGCATCCTAATGTTTTAAAAAATGTAAAAGTAGATCCTTCTAAATATCAAGGATATGCATTTGGCATAGGCATAGATCGATTAGCAATGCTTAAATACGGCATTAATGATTTAAGAGCGTTTTTTGATTGTGACTACAGATGGCTAAATCATTTTGGTTTTGATCCACTTGATGTTCCTTCAAATTACAGAGGTTTAAGCAGATGAAGATTACATATGATTGGATAAAAGATCATTTAAAAGTAAATGCTAAAGAAGACAAGCTCATTGAGAAACTAACAGATATAGGTCTTGAGGTTGAGAGTATAGAAAATTTATCTGAAGGGTTAGATTTATTTAAGGTAGCAAAAATTTTAAAAACAGAAAAACATCCTAACGCAGATAGACTTAAAGTTTGTGATGTTGATGTTGGTAATAAAGAAATTAAAAAAGTTGTTTGTGGGGCTGCAAATGCAAGAGAGGGCCTTCTAACTGTATATGCTCCACCAGGCGCAATAATCCCAAAAAATAGAACCAAACTTGTTGTTGCTAAAATAAGAGATGTTACGTCTTATGGAATGCTCTGTTCTGAATCTGAATTAAATTTATCAGATGATAGTGATGGAATTACTGAGCTATCGTCATCCAAATATGCAAAAAATATTGGAAAAAGTTATTTTTCTAAATCTAGTTCTAATCTTATTGATTTATCAATTACACCAAATAGACCAGACTGTCTTGGTGTTCGAGGGATAGCAAGAGATTTATCAGCAGCAGGTTTTGGAAACTTAAAACTAGAAAAAGATAAAAAAATTAAATCTAAAAAAAAACAGACCTTAAAAGTAAAAATAACAAAAGAAAAAAATCAAGGCTGTTTATCTTTTGGTAGCTGTTTGATAACTAACGTCAAAAATACAGAAAGTCCCCAATGGTTGAAAGATAAATTAATTTCTATAGGCCAAAAACCAATATCTGCAATTGTGGATATTACAAATTATGTCATGATTGATATTAATCGTCCTTTACATGCATACGATGCTGACAAAATTGATAATGGAATAACTGTTAGAA
The DNA here is from genome assembly GCA_902592545.1 of uncultured Pelagibacteraceae bacterium. Classification (GTDB taxonomy): domain Bacteria; phylum Pseudomonadota; class Alphaproteobacteria; order Pelagibacterales; family Pelagibacteraceae; genus Pelagibacter. The sequence goes on from CACJFA010000001.1 coordinate 28,204, forward strand.
ATTCAAAATCAGGAGAAGAATTTACTGCTCTAGATAATAAAAATTATAAACTAGATGATGGAATGTGTGTAATAAGTGATAACAAAGGTGTCTTAGGTCTAGGAGGAATTATTGGAGGTACAAGATCTGGAACAGAGTTAGATACAAAAAATGTTTTATTAGAGTCGGCTTATTTTGATCCAAGATCAATTAGAAAAACTGCCAAGAAATTGAACATTGATACAGATGCTAAATTTAGATTTGAAAGAGGTATTGATCAGTTATCTATAGAAGATGGATTAAATAAAGCAGCCTTTTTAATAAAGGAAATTTGTGGCGGTGAAATTAGTAAAATAGATATTCAAAAAATTGAGTCTTATAAAAACAAAATAATAAAATTTGAACCAAAAACATTTGAAAAAATTACTGGTTTTAAAATCTCAACCAAAGAAATGATAATCATTTTAGAAAAACTTGGGTTTAAATTAAAAAAAGAAAAAAACTTCTTTAAATTATCAGTTCCATCTTGGAGACCAGATATTGTGCAAGAAATTGATATAGTTGAGGAACTTGTAAGAATTAGTGGCTATGAAAAAATAAAAATAGAAAATCCTATTAAAGAAAGATCAAAAAACACTTTAAACCCAACTCAAAAATTATTTCATTTTCTTCAAAGGGCAGTAGCATCCAAAGGGTATTTGGAAGCAATCACTTGGTCTTTTACAGACTCTAAATATAATGATCACTTTAAAGAGGCCAGTAAAGAAATAAAAATCGTTAATCCAATTAGCTCTGAATTGGGAGTATTAAGAAATTCTATTTTTTCAAATTTAGTAATGTACATGAGCAAAAACTTAGATAGAGGAGTAAAAGATTTATCAATATTTGAAATAGGGCCAATATTTTATGGTTCTCAACCTGGAGAACAGAATACAATTGTTTGTGGTTTGTCAGCTGGAAAAAAATCTAGACTTTCATGGATTGAAAAAGAGAGAAATATAGATGTTTTTGATATTAAAAGAGATGTTGTACAAACTTTAGTAGAAGCTGGCTATGACTCAGAAAAATTTTATATTGATGATGTAAGCCCCAATTATTATCATCCAGGAAAATCAGGCAGAGTATTCTTAAATAAAGGAAAAGATAAGGTTGCTGCTTATTTTGGTGAAATTCATCCAAATATTATCAAAATGCTAAATATTAAAACAGAGTCTTTAGTAGGATTTGAAATATTTTTAGATAATTTAAAACTGCCAAAAAAACCTTTAAAAGATCAAAAAACAAAATATTCAGTATCTGACTTTCAAAAATCCGAAAGAGATTTTGCATTTATTGTAGATAAAAAAGTAAGTGTTCAAGATTTAGTAAGTGTAATATCAAATATTGATAAAAATCTAATTTCAAATATTAAAGTATTTGACGTTTACGAAGGAGAGAATATTCCTGAAAATCAAAAATCAGTTGCTATAAGCGTTACCATTCAATCATCGGAAAAAACATTAACGGATAATGATTTAGAAAAAACAAATAGTTTGATAATAGAAACAGTTGAAAATAAAACTGGTGCTAAAATTCGTTCTTAAAATAATTAATGAGTTCAATTGATAATATAAGAAATTTTGCAATCATTGCGCATATTGATCATGGAAAATCTACTATAGCCGATAGAATTATTCATAGTTGTGGTGGATTAACTGAAAGAGAAATGAAAGCTCAAGTTTTAGATTCTATGGATATTGAGCGTGAAAGAGGGATCACAATTAAAGCTCAAACTGTAAAATTAAATTATAAAGCTAAAAATGGAAAAAATTATATTTTAAATATTATTGATACTCCAGGTCATGTAGATTTCAGTTATGAAGTGAGTAGATCTTTATATGCATGTGAAGGTTCAATTTTAATAGTAGATAGTACACAAGGGGTAGAAGCTCAAACTTTAGCAAACGTTTACCAAGCTTTAGATACCAACCATGAGATAGTACCAGTTTTAAATAAGGTTGATTTACCTGCATCTGATTTAGATAGAACAAAAAAACAAATTGAGGAAGTTATAGGTATTGATACTGAAAATGCAATTCCGTGCTCAGGTAAAACTGGAGAAGGAATAGAGGACATTTTAGAGCAAATTATTTCCACATTACCAGCTCCAAAAGGAGAAAGTTCTGCAGATCTAAAATGTTTATTGGTTGATAGTTGGTATGACACTTATTTAGGTGTAGTTATTTTAGTAAGAGTAATAGATGGCAAACTTTCAAAACACATGAAAATAAAAATGATGTCTACTAATCAGGAGTATATTGTTGAAAAAGTTGGAGTTTTTACACCAAAGCCGGTCGACATAAATGAACTAAAAACAGGTGAAATTGGATTTATTACAACAGGAATTAAAGTTTTGTCTGAAACAAAAGTTGGAGATACGATTTGTGATGCTTTAAAACCTTTAAAAGATGCTTTGCCAGGATTTAAACCAAGTAAGCCAGTGGTGTTTTGTGGGCTGTTTCCAGTAGATAGTTCTGAATTCCAAAAACTTAAAGATGGTTTAGCTAAATTACAATTGAATGATTCAAGTTTTTCTTTTGAGCCAGAGTCATCATCTGCTTTAGGTTTGGGTTTTAGATGTGGATTTTTAGGATTACTTCATTTGGAAATAGTTACAGAAAGACTAGAAAGAGAATTTGATGTTAATTTATTAACAACTACACCTGGTGTTGTTTATAAAGTTCACCTTAATAATGGAAACATAATTGATCTTCAAAATCCATCAAGTTTACCAGATCCAACTGTAATAAAATATATTGAAGAGCCATGGATAAAAGCAACAATCATTACTCCTGACCAATATTTAGGCTCAATTATAAAAATGTGTCAGGATAAAAGAGGAATTCAGACTAATTTAAGTTATTCAGGTAATAGAGCTGTAGTGAATTATGAGTTACCATTGAATGAAGTTGTTTTTGATTTTAATGATAGACTAAAATCTATGACTAGTGGCTATGCTAGTTTTGACTATGAAATCATTGAGCATAGAGAAGGAGATTTGGTAAAACTTGGTATTCTAGTAAATGGAGAACCAGTTGATGCTTTAGCGATGATGATACATAAGGACTTTGCACAAAAAACTGGGAGAGAGGTTTGTGAAAAATTGAAAGATTTAATACCTCGACATAACTTTATGATTCCAGTTCAAGCTGCAATAGGAGGTAAAATTATTGCTAGAGAAACAATTAAAGGGTTTAAAAAAGATGTTTTAACCAAAATTCATGGAGGCGGAGCAACTGATAGAAAAAGAAAACTTTTAGAAAAACAGAAAAAAGGAAAAGCTAGATCAAAACAATTTGGAAGAGTGGAAATACCTCAAGAAGCCTTTATTGGTGTTTTAAAAATAAGCAAAGAAAAATGATTATTAAACTTTTACTTTTTATTTCAATAATTCTTAATTTATTATTAATATTATTGTTCAACAAAAAAAAAATTAAAAGATTTCTCAATAAAAGTAAAATTAAGGAAATAGATGTTATAAATATACACAAGTCTTTTGAGTTAAGAAATATATCAAGTAATCTAAAATCTCCTAAAGAAGATTCTATTATAAAAAGTTTTAGTATTTCATCAGATAATAATATAGTTGGTATGACTTCTGATTATGAAGCGTGGATTATATCGACATTAAGTAAAGTAAGTAAAAATATATTCGAATTTGGTACGTGCAGCGGTAAAACTACTTACTTGATGGCTTTAAACTCATCTGAAGATACAAAAATTACAACAATAACTTTAAACCCAAATGAAATTAACAATATTCAAAAATTTGATAAAGATAATGAGAGCTCTTATAGAAATATTAAAAATGAAAGCATATATGATAAATTTTTGTTTTCAGGTACGCCAGAAGAAAAAAAAATTAAAGTAATTTTTATTAACTCAGTAGATTTTAAAAATACAGAATTTAAAAAAAAAATGGATTTTATCTTTATTGATGGAGGACATACTTATTCTGTTGTTAAAAATGATTCAGAGAAATCTTTTGAAATGTTAAAACCTAATGGAATTATCCTTTGGCATGATTATGTCCCTGGAAAAAGATCATCCTCAGATGTTGTAAAATATATAAATTCAATTTTAGATAAAAAAAAAATATATAAAATTAAAAATACTTCTTTGTGTTTTTATAAAAATTGTTAAGGAGAGGTGGCCGAGTGGTTGAAGGCGCACGCTTGGAAAGCGTGTAAAGGAGCAATTCTTTCATGGGTTCGAATCCCATTCTCTCCGCCATTAAATAAGCTTTGTTTTTCAAGGGTAATTTAGGCATTTTACATTTTTTTTGTTAAGATAAATCAGCAATTTTTATAAAAAATGTTATAATTTTCTTTTTCCAAAAATTAAAAAAATGACAAATAAAAACACATATCAGGCAGACTCCATCAAAGTTTTAAAGGGTCTTGAAGCGGTTAGAAAAAGACCAGGTATGTACATTGGAGATACAGACGATGGAACTGGTTTGCATCATATGGTCTATGAAGTTGTTGATAACTCTATTGATGAGGCATTAGCAGGATATTGTAAAAATATAAATGTAAAAATTAACTCTGATGGAACAATTACAGTAAATGATGATGGAAGAGGTATTCCTGTTGATATTCATAAAGGAGAAAAAAAATCAGCAGCAGAAGTAATTATGACTCAACTTCATGCTGGTGGTAAGTTTGATCATGATTCTTATAAAGTTTCAGGTGGATTGCATGGTGTTGGTGTTTCAGTTGTCAATGCACTTTCAGAAAAATTACAGTTAGAGATATTTAGAGATGGAAAAAAACACTACATAGAATTTCAAAATGGTGAAGCTAAAGCTCCTTTAAAGGTAGTAGGGAAAGCAAAGCAAACTGGTACACAAATTACTTTTTTACCTTCAAAAGAAATTTTTTCTTCAACGAAATTTAGTGCAAATATTCTTATTAAAAGAATGCGAGAATTAGCATTTTTAAATAAAGGAATTAAAATAATATTTACTGACGCCAGTCAAAGGAAAGAGAAAATATCTGAGTTTAAATTTGATGGTGGTGTTCTAGAATTTGTAGATTTTTTAGATGAAAAAAGAGAAAAGTTACAAAATAAAAATGGAAATGATTTATTTAGAAAACCAATATATATTGAAGGAAAAAAAAATAATATTGAATTAGAGTGTTCATTAAAATGGAATGCAGGATATACGGAAGATATATTTCCATATACGAATAATATTTATCAAAAAGATGGTGGAACCCACTTGTTGGGATTTAGAAGTGCATTAACTAGGGTAATTAATAAATATGCTAATGAAAATAATTTACTAAAGAAAAATAAATTAGCAATCTCAGGTGATGATATTAAGGAAGGTCTAACTTGTGTACTTTCAACTAAAATTCCTGATCCAAAATTTTCATCTCAGACAAAAGATAAGCTAGTTTCATCAGAAGTAAGGATGATTGTAGAAACATTAGTAAATGAAAAATTATCTATTTGGTTTGATCAAAATCCTTCTATCGCTAAAATTATTTTAGCTAAAGTTATCCAAGCAGCAATGGCTAGAGATGTTGCTAGAAAAGCAAGAGAAAATGTAAGAAGAAAAGGAGCTCTTGAATTAAGCGGTCTTCCTGGGAAATTAGCTGATTGTCAAATTGGCAAACAAGAAGGAACTGAATTATTTATTGTAGAGGGAGATTCAGCAGGTGGATCTGCTAAACAAGGAAGAAATAGAGCAAATCAAGCAGTTTTGCCACTTAGAGGCAAAATACTTAATACTTATGTAGAAGATTTTAATGTGAAAAAAAATGGTAACGGGAATGGAAATGGTTCTGATCAAAGAACAAAGGCTTTGTCTAAAATGATTTCTTCAAATGAGATTGTTACCTTGATTAATGCTCTAGGTTTAGATCCAAAAGCACAAGAGATTGATTTAAAAGATTTAAGATATGGAAAAATTATCATTATGACAGATGCTGATGTAGATGGTTCTCATATAAGAGCTCTTCTTTTAACTTTTTTTAATAATAAGCCATTTAATAAGCTAATTGAAAATGGTCATGTTTATTTAGCTCAACCACCGTTATTTAAAATTAACAAAGGCTCAAAGGGAATTTATATAAAAGATGAGAAAGAGCTAGAAGATTACATTATAAATAATAATAAGGAGTTAAAAAAAATTAAAAAGGGATCTAAAGATTATTTGAAAAAAATTGATGAAGAAAAATCAAAAATGAATATCCAAAGATTCAAAGGTCTTGGGGAAATGAATCCAGAAGAATTATGGAGTACTACATTGGACCCAGAAACAAGAAATTTACTACAAGTACAATACTCAAAAGATTTCAAAAAGGATCAAAGTTTAATTCATACTTTGATGGGTAATGATGTTGCACTGAGAAAAGATTTTATAGTTTCTAATGCTATAAATGTTAGAAATCTTGATATTTAAAAATGAAGTTCTTTGAAACTTCAAAATATCATTCTTTTAAAAAATCAACTTATATCACTCTTAGATGGATCGGAATTATTGGACAATTAATTGCAGTAAATTTTGTATATTTATTTTTAAATTCTAGTTTTGATTTTATTAGTTCAAATTTAGTTATATTTTTAGGAATATTAAGTAATTTATATTTAATTTTTATTTATAAAAAAACACAATTATCAGATAGATCTGCTTTTATCTTCTTGTTTATAGATATTTTGCAATTAGGTGTACTTCTTTATTTGTCAGGGGGAATAACCAATCCATTTGTAATTTTTATATTAATACCAAGTGTTTTTTCTTCATCAAATTTAAGCTTAAGAACTAATACTTTGTTAGTAATGTTAACAATAATTATAATAGTATTTTTAAGTTTTAATTATCAAGATTTGCCAATTAATTTAAATAGTGATTTTCATAACAATCATTATTTTTATTACTCTATCCCAGTTTCTTTGATTATCGCTTTAGTATTTTTAAATTATTTTGCAATGACGTTTGGCACACAATCTAGATTAAGAAAAGAGGCATTAGGAAAAATGGAAGAAGTAATGGCTAAAGAACATGAGCTTTTATCTTTGGGCGGACAAGCTGCTGCAGCTGCACATTCTTTAGGCACACCACTTTCCACAATAACAATAATTGCACATGATTTAATGAGACAATTTAAGGGGCAAAAAGATTTGGAGAAAGATATAGAGTTATTGAATAGCCAAGTCGAGCGATGTAATGAAATTTTAAAGAGATTAACTTTAAATCCTGTGGAGGAAGATGAATTTATTGATAAAGATATTAATATTCGAGATTATTTGAATGAAATTATCTCTTCATTTAAGGAAATAAGTAAAAAGGAATTTGTGTTCAATTTTGATCAAGATTCAAACCCAAAAAAAATAAGTAAATCTATTGAAATAGTTTATGGATTAAGAAACTTTATAGGAAATGCAAACAAATTTGCCAAAAATTCTATTTTTATTAATTTAAAAAGTGACAGTGAATTTACAGAGCTCACAGTAGAGGATGATGGTAATGGTTATCCACGAGATATTATATCGAAAATTGGAGAACCATATTTAAGATCAAATTATTCAAAAGATAAGTCTAAAGAGGGTTTAGGACTAGGGTTGTTTATTGGAAAAACTTTATTAGAAAAAAATTTTGCAACAGTCAATTGTAGAAATTCGAAAACACGTAGTGGTGCTGAAGTTATAATTAGATGGAAGAATAAAGAATTATTTAATATTTAATGGTATTTGTTCTTTGTTTCAAATAATGAGCTTAATTGAGATATCATAACATCTCCTAATTCATTTACGTCAGTAATTTTAATAGCTTTATTGTAATATCTTGAAACATCGTGACCAATTCCTATAGCCAAAACTTCAATATCTGATTTATTTTCAATAAATTTTACAATCTTTTTTAAATGTTTTTCCAAAAAATCACCTGAATTTACAGAAAGAGTTGAGTCATCTACAGGGGCTCCATCAGAAATAACCATTAATATTTTTCTTTCCTCTTTTCTCTTTTTTATTCTGTTATAGGCCCAAGATATAGCTTCTCCATCGATGTTCTCTTTGAGCAATCCTTCTTTAAGCATTAGTCCTAAATTATTTTTTGCTTGTCTCCAATGTGTATCTGCTCCTTTGTAAATTATATGTCTTAGGTCGTTCAATCTTCCTGGAGTTTTAGGTTTGGAATTTTTGGTCCATAATTCTCTACTTTGTCCACCTTTCCAATTTTTAGTTGTGAAACCTAAAATTTCAACTTTAACAGAGCACCTTTCTAGCGTTCTAGATAAAATATCTGCACAAATAGCTGCAATGGTGATTGGTCTTCCTCTCATGGATCCAGAATTATCAATGAGTAGAGTCACTACTGTATCTTTAAAATCTAAATCTTTTTCTTTTTTGAATGACAAAGAATTATATGGATCCATAATAATTCTTGGAAGTTTTGAACTGTCTAATAATCCCTCCTCTAAATCAAATTCCCATGCTCTGTTTTGTTTTGCAAGCAATTGTCTTTGAAGTTTATTAGCAAGCTTTGTTATAATATCTTGAAAGCCTATTAATTGTTGATCTAAATTTCTTCTTAGTTTTGTTGCTTCATCTGCATTTTCTAGATTTTCAGCTTTTACAACTTCATCAAACTGAGTTGTAAATATTTTATAATCTAAATTGATATTATCTATTTTTTTTTGAGCTACTTGTTCTGAACTTTGTTCATCTGACTCTGTGTCTGATAACTGTTCGTCAAAGTTAAATTCGTCAACACTAAAATCTGCATCTAATGAAGCTTCTGATACATTTTCATCTTTTTCATCTTTATTATCTTCTTTGTCATTATTTTCATCTTCATTTGATGGATTATCTTGCCCCTGATCTTGATTTTCTTCTTTTCTTTCGTCCTCATCTTCACTTTGAAAAATATCCATTTCTTCCAATATTTCTGAAAACTTTGAACTATAAATGTTTTGATCCTCAAGATTTTTAAGTAAAAATTCTTTATGTTTTTCTATAGCGTCCTCAAAGTCTTTTTCCCAAAAATTAAGCATTTTTGTTGTTAGAGGATTTAGCTTAATTTTATGAAAATTCTTAAGCATATATAGTTCGAATGCTTCTGATACAGATACATCTTCTTTAGTTTTTAATTGATCTTTGCGTTTACGATTTATTATTTGATGATAATTTTCTTGAAAATTTTTCTCAATTCCTTTTAACATTTTCCCTCCCAGAGTCTCATAACGTATTTTTTCAGCTATATTATAAAGAGATCTAGAAGATGTATTTGAGGGAAGATTTTTTTTGTAAATTGTTTCATTACTAAATTTTTTTTTCAAAGCAGAGGAGTCTGTTTCTGCACGTAATCTTATAAAATCAGCTGGACTAGTTAAATTATCAATCTCTAGAAAATTAAATTCTTTTATTTTTTTTTCTTCAGAATTTTTTTTTTTTATATCAAAATCATCAGCAATTACTTTTGCTGTAGAAGTTAAAGCAATTTTGAATTTTTCTTTTAAATTATTTTCTTTAGTACTCATTAGATTTGAATATTAATCAAAGATTCTGGCAACTCTTCACCAAAACATCTTTGATAATATTCTGCGATAGTATTTTTTTCAATATCATCACATTTATTAAGAAAAGTTACTCTAAAAGCGTAACCAGTGTCTTTAAATATCTCTGCATTTTCTGCCCAATGTAACACAGTTCTTGGGCTCATTACTGTTGAAATATCTCCTGCAATAAATCCTTTACGCGTTAAGGATGCTACTTTTATCATGTTAGCAACCTTTTCTTTTCCCTTTGCGTTATTTAAGTTTTTATTTTTAGACAAAACAATGTCCATTTCTCTATCTAGGCTAAGATAGTTTAAAGTTGTAACAATATTCCATCTATCCATCTGACCTTGGTTAATTTGCTGCGTACCATGATAAAGACCTGTCGTATCACCAAGACCAACAGTATTTGAAGTAGCAAATAATCTAAAAAATTTATTTTGTTTAATTACTTTGTTTTTATCTAGTAATGTAAAATTTCCCTCAGCTTCTAAAACTCTTTGAATTACAAACATTACATCGGGTCTACCAGCATCATATTCATCAAAAACAAGTGCAACTGGATTTTGTATAGACCATGGTAAAATTCCCTCGTTAAATTGAGTTACTTGTTTACCATCTTTAAGAACAATCGCATCTTTTCCAATCAAATCAATTCTACTTACATGACTATCTAAATTTACACGGATGCAAGGCCAATTTAATCTTGCAGCAATTTGCTCAATGTGAGTAGATTTACCAGTGCCATGATATCCTTGAACTAAAACTCTCTTATTATAAGCAAATCCTGAAATAATGGCTAAAGTAGTATCTCTATCGAACTTGTAGTTTTTATCAATTTCAGGAACATATTCATTCTTTTTTGAAAATGCGTCTACTTCCATTTCTGAGTCAATTCCAAAAGTCTGTTTTAATGAAACTTTAATATCCGGTTCTGTGTTAAGATTTGGTGTCAATTTTTTCTCTATAGGTATTTTTTAATTGAGTGTAAGCCAATGTTATAAGTTTAAGTTTTTCTTCGTATTTTTTATTTCCAGAATTCATATCAGGGTGAAATTTTTTCACAAGTAATTTGAATTTATCTTGTATTTTCTTCCACTTTAAACCCACAGAAACCCCCAATATTCCAAAAGCTTTTATATCTTTATGATCGAATTTAAATTGACGCATATGATTATAATCTCCATTTATTTTTTCTTTATCTAACTCATCTCTCAAAGTTGTATTCCATAACACTTTGAAAAAATTATCTGAAGAGCTAAAGCTTTGCGTGGGTTTGTGCCAAGTCATGTCAGATTTTAAAAAATCCATTACTTGGTCATCATTCATTCCTGAGAAATAGTTCCAATTTTTATTAAATTCTTTTACATGCTCAAGGCAAAGCATTCTAAATTTTCTGCTATTATCTTTTTCAACTGGTGCCTTATATTCACCTATTTCATTACAATTATTCCAGTCACAAATATTTTTCATGATATATAATAACATATATGGATATAAATGAGTTAATTACAATTGTAAAAAATAAATTATTAAATCAAATAAATATTGAAAGTATAAATATTGAAGATAAATCTTTTCTTCATAAAAATCATAGAGGAAATCAAGAAGGAAAATATCATTTAAAATTAATTATCGTTTCTCAAGAACTAAAAAAAATGAATAAAATTGAAAGTAATAAAAAAATTTACAAGATTTTAGATCAAGAATTAAAAGAATTTATTCACTCAATCCAAATTTTAATTAGTTAAAAATTTTCTTAAAAATAAATTTACCTTTTTTTTTGAGTATTGTTTTTGGTAAATTGGCTTACCAATTTTTTTTAATAAAACTAAATTAATTTTTTCAGAATTATTTTTTTTATCTTTAATCATAAAAGATAAAATCTTATTTAAATCTTTTATAGAAAAATATTTTTTTATTGAAGAAGGTAGACCAGAATTATCAATATGATTTATAATCAAATTATATTCATTTTTACTGAGCATATTTTCCCTTAAACTAAAATTAAGAGCTGTCTTCATTCCGAGTATCACAGCTTCACCATGATTTAGTTTATGACTGTACCCTAAGCCTGCCTCATAAGCATGGGCAAATGTATGACCAAAATTTAACACTTTTCTTAATGCTGTTTCTTTTTCATCTCTTTCAACTATTTTTTTTTTAATTTTGCAACTTTCATAAATTGCTTTTTCAATAAATGGAGATGAAAGATTTAAAATTTTTTTAAGATTTTTATTTAAGAAATTAAAAAAATTTTTATTATCAATTAATGAATGTTTTAATATTTCTCCATATCCACAAATTATCTCTCTTTTTGATAAAGATTTAAGGAATTGAATATCTGTGAGAACCAATGATGGTTGATAAAAACTTCCTATTAAATTTTTACCATACTTGGAATTAACTCCAGTTTTTCCACCTATTGATGAATCAACTTGAGCTAAAAGAGTTGTTGGAATATTTGTAAACTTCAGGCCTCTTTTGAAAAGACTAGCTGCAAAACCACTTACATCGCCTGTAATCCCTCCTCCTAAAGAAATTAAAACATCATTTCTTGAAAAGTTTTTATTTAACAACACTTCTAGAATTTTATTAACACTATTAATATTTTTATTTTTTTCACTTGCATTAAAAAATAAAACATAAATATTTTTATTTTTTAAAGACCTTTTAATATTTGAGATAAATTTTTTTGGAACGTTTTTATCAACGACAATTAAACATTTATCAAAATCAATTGAATTTAATTTAAAAATTTTTGATACACTCGAAGTTAAATTTGATCCAATAATTATTGGATATTTTTCATTTTTGGTTAATATGTTTAATTTAGTTTGTTTCATAAATTTCTATAATTTTATTTACTATTTCACTTTTGGTAAGATTATCACACTTTATCTCATATAAAGCTTTAGAATAAATGTTAGAACGTTTCTTAATTAAATCAATTAACTCAGTATCTGTTGCATTAATCGCTAATGGTCTTTTTTTACTGTTTTTAATTCTATTTAACAATGTTTTATCATCCCAATTTAGCCAAAAAGATAAATGATTTTTTAAAATTTCTTTTCTAATATTATTATTTGTAAAAGCTCCCCCACCAAGTGAAATCACAGTAGAACTTAATTTAAGTTTTTTTAAAGTTGTTTGTTCCTCAATTTTTCTAAAATAATTCTCACCCTTAACTTCAAATATTTTTTTTATTGTAATGTTTAAATTTTTTTCAATTTCTTTATCGATATCTACAAAATTTAATTTTAATTTCTTAGCTACTAAGGTTCCAATAGAGCTCTTACCAGAACCCATCATCCCCAAAAAAACTAGATTTTCTTTTGATTTCATAAGTTTCTTTATTGAAAAAACATAAATATGTCTTAATTTGAAATTATCTAAAAGTATATGCAATTCATTAAAAACACAAGTTCAGGCAAAGCAAGTATCATAGGACTTGTGATTAAATCTACAATCGGATTAGGGGTTATTTTAGGTATTATTTTTTTTCTAAGTACAATCGATTTTCCTGCACCTAAAAAAGAAATTGAAAAAATTATTCCAAATGAAAATTTTAAAATCGTTAAATAAGAAAATTTTTTTAACTCAATTAGTTTGTCTTATTTTTTTTATCCCCGTATTTGCTGAGGAAAAACCAATTGATATTTGGAATATACAAAAAAATGACAATCAAGTTATTTCAGAAACAAATATTTCAAGTGAAAACACTATAAACACAAATCAGAATAGTGTTTACAAATTACAAACAAATAAACAAACAGATACAATTAAACTTGACAAAGAATTTTCTTCAAAGGAAATTAAAATTGTTGGGTTATACGATCCTAGTGAATACGGCCTGAGTATGGATATGTGGTCAAATTCAGATGGAAACAAATTAAAAAATTTATTTCAAAATATTAATAAGTTTAATCTTTCAGAAGATGCATCTGACATAATGCATATATCTTTATTAACCAATGCTTATTCCCCAACCCAAAATATTACTGAGCAGGAATTTATGAGCTTCAAATCAGATTGGTTAATAAAAGATGCAAACTTAGAATTAATAGAAGAATATTTAATTAAAAATCAAATAATAAATTTACACCCAAATTTAGCAAGATATTTAGTAGATACTTATTTGTCAGAATCAAACGTAAAAAAGTCATGTGAGATTTTTTCTAAAAATACAGAACCTATCCAAGATGAATATTTATCAAAATTTAATTTATATTGTTTAATCAATTATGGAAAAAATGAAGAGGCACAACTAATCTTAGATTTAAAAAAAGAGTTAGGTTTCGAAGATAGTTATTACGAAAACAAAATAAATTATTTATTTGGATACCTAGATGAGGCAGATAAAGAAATATCAATAAATTCAATTTTAGATTTTCATTTAGCTCATAGAACTAATCCTGAATTTTCTTATGAGCCAAGTGAAGATACACCTAAAATAATTTGGAAATATCTTTCAGCTGCTAACTTACTTTTTAAAATACAAGATATAGAAATTACTGATGTAGAAAAAATTTCTACAATAGAAAAAGCTGTAAATGATAAAAATTATTCTGAAGAAGAGTTATTTGAATTTTATAAAAAGTTTCAATTTAATATTAACCAATTTTTAAACGCTAAAGAGGCATATAAATCTCTATCTTCAATCGAGGGACGTGCTCTTTTATATCAAAGATCTCTTTTAACTGAAGAACCAAAAATTAAATTAGAATTTGTTAAGATATTAAAAGATCTATTTATATCTGATGAAATTGGTGATGCCTTTGATTTGGAATTAAAAAAATTTTTAGGTGAAATTAATGTTGAGGATGTGCCATCAAATTTTACGACATTTTATAATAGTAATTTAAATGAGAAAGAGACAGCAGATAAAAAGATTAAATATAATAGTAAAATTTTACATCAATCAAAACTTATAAATTATTTTAATGGGGACTATGCAAAATCTAAAATTGAAGAGGATCTAGATAAATTTTTAAAGAAAATTAAAAAAGATAAAAAATATCTTTTATCAAAAAAAGATATAATTTTTCTAGAGGCGCTTAAATCTGATGGAATTGAAATTTCAAAAAAATATGATGGTCTTTATGAGGTAAAGCAATCAGAAATGCCTGCAGATATTCAAACAATGGTAGATAATAATGAGATGGGTGCTGCATTGTTGAGAATAATTGAGGTAATTGGACCTGATAAAATTGAAAATATTGATGAAGATACAGTTTACTTTATTATCAATACTTTAAATCAATTAAATGTTGATTTAATAAGAAATAAACTATTGCTAAAAGTTCTTCCTTTAAAAGTATAAAAATTATAATAAAATCAAATTATGGCTATCAGAACTATAATAACGGAACCTAATAAATTACTTAGACAAATTTCTAAACCAGTAAATAGTGTTGGCAAAGAAGAGCAAAAATTGATGGATGATATGCTTGAGACAATGTATGAGGCAAACGGAATTGGTCTCGCGGCTATACAAGTTGGTGTACCAAAGAGAATTATTGTAATGGATATAAGTAAAGATGAGAATAAAAAAGAGCCAAGATATTTCGTAAACCCAGTTATTAAAAATAAAGATTCAGAAAAAGCAACTTATGAGGAAGGATGTCTTTCTGTGCCAAATCAGTTTGCAGAAATTGATAGACCTAGCAAGTGTGAAGTAGAATATCTTGATTATGGTGGAGAAAAGAAGTTGCTAAAGGCAGATGGCCTTCTTGCAACATGTATTCAGCATGAAATGGACCACTTAGAAGGGATACTATTTATTGATTATCTTTCAAAATTAAAAAGATCAATGATAATTAAAAAATTATCAAAATTAAAATCTACCTCCGTAGAAGCTTAATCAATGCTAAGAAAAATAGTTTTTATGGGTACCCCCATGTTTGCTGTCCCAATTTTAAAATCACTTTATCAAAATGGATATCCTATTTCTTGTGTTTATACTCAACCACCTCAAAAATCAAAAAGAGGTCAAAAAATTAACAAATCACCTATTCAATTAATTTCAGAAACTTTAAATATCGAATTTAGAACACCAAGTTCATTAAAAGAAAATTTAGAGGAATTAGAATATTTTAAATCATTAGAGGCAGATTTGGCAATAGTTGTTGCTTATGGTCAAATTATACCAAAGTCATATTTAAATTTAACTAAAAAGGGATTTATTAATATTCATGCATCTATTCTTCCAAAATGGAGAGGTGCTGCTCCTATTCAAAGATCAATTATGAATTTAGATAAAGAGACAGGAATTAGTATTATGAAAATAGGAGAGGAACTAGATACAGGACCAGTATGTAATGTTTATAAAATTAATATAGAAAATAACTTAAATGCTGAAGATATTAATGAAAAGCTATCAAGTTTGGCTGCAGATAAAATTTTAGATAACATAGATGATATATATGAGGATAAAGCAAACTTTGTAGAACAAGATCATTCATCAGCGACATACGCATCAAAAATTCAAAAATTAGAGGGGCAGATTAATTGGGAGGAGAATGCTAAAAATATAATAGGTAAAATAAATGGACTTTATCCAGTTCCCGGAGCTTATTTCATGTTTAACGGTGAGAGATATAAAATATTAAAAGCAGAAATTGGACAAGCACAAGGAAAACCAGGTGAGGTTTTATCTGACTATTTAGAAATTTCGTGCGGAGATAAAAAATCAATAAAAATTAAACAAATACAAAGACAAGGAAAAAAGCCTCAAAGTATTGGAGAATTTGTTTTAGGAACACAAATTAAAAAAGGTTCATTTTTATAATGAATAGATACCAAATACTTATTGAGTATGTAGGAACAAATTTTAGAGGATGGCAAATTCAAAAAAAAGGGCCAACTATTCAAGGATTAATTCAAGAAAAATTATCAAAGTTATTAAAAGAAAAAATTGTTTTACATGGTCAAGGAAGAACTGATACGGGCGTTCATGCATTTGAGCAATCTGCACACTTTGATTGCAAAAATAAAATAACCGATACAATTAAATTTTTAAAATCTATAAATCATTTTTTAAATTTAAAAGATATTGCAATTAAATATATTAAAAAAAGAAATAATAAATTTCATGCTAGATTTTCAGCAAAAGAAAGAATTTATAAATACTTTATTTTTAATCAAATAAGCCAACCAATAATTGAAAAAAATAGAGCATGGCATGTTCGAAGACCTTTAAATTTAGAATTAATGAAAAAGGGTGCGAAAAAGTTATTAGGAACCCATGATTATTCAACTTTTAGATCTTCAAGCTGTAATGCAAAAAGTCCAATTAAAACTATTAAATCTATAAAAATTAAATCGTCAAAAAATAAAATTGAATTTCAATTTAGTTCTCAATCGTTTTTACAACATCAGGTTAGATCTATGGTTGGTTGTTTAAAATATTTGGGAGAAAAGAAATGGGATTTGAAAACTTTTGAAATGAGATTTAAGTCAAAAAAAAGAACACTGTGTGCTCCTCCAGCACCACCAGGTGGTTTGTTTTTATTTAGAGTTCTTTATTAATTTATTTTTATTGCTCATAGCAAACTTTTTATTTATTCTCCATCTAGACTCAGCTCGTACAATATAGCCACAACAGTTTTTTGATTTACATTTACAAGGAAATTGTTTGTAGTTTTCATCGTAACCAAATCCATAATCACAAGTAAATTCCTCACCTTTTTTAATGTCCTTGATTGCTTTGACCCAAATTTTTAATCCTTTTCCATCGTAATCACAATTATTATCACAAGAATGGTTTATTAAGCCTGCAGTATTCCATGGAAAATCTCCATCTAAATCGTATCTTTTATTTATTGTAAATAAATATATTGGTTTACTATTATCGTACTTATCAGAATTTTGTGTTTGTTTTTTCGTTATAAGTTTTCCAACATAGTTAATTATTTTGGTTCCCTCTTTAATGTCACGAGTTGCATAAAGTCCTCTACCTTTATTATCAATTCCAGATCTTTTTATTTTATATAATTTCATGAAGTTTTTTTATTTAGAGTTTTCTAAAGAATTATCAATTAAATTCTAAAAGAGCATCAACGTGTCTTTTAGTGCTATCTCGAAGTGCATTAAGGTTATAACCGCCCTCTAAAATTGAAACAACTTTTCCATTACAAAACTTTTTAGAAGTCTCCAATATTCTTTTAGTAATAGTAAAATAATCCTCTGTTTTTAAATTAAATTGAGCGAGAGGGTCATCTTCATGGGCGTCAAAACCAGCGCTAATCAATATAAACTCTGGTCTAAACTCTTCTAATTTTTTTAATACACGGTCAAATACGTTTAAATATTCTTCTGAACTTATGCCAGCTGGCAAAGGTATATTAAAGATATTGTTAAATTTACCTCTCTCTTGTTCTGAACCAGTTCCTGGGTAGTAGGGATATTGGTGAGTTGATATAAAAAGAACATTCTCATTTTCATAAAAAATATCCTGTGTTCCATTACCGTGATGTACATCAAAATCTATTATTGCAACTTTCTTATATTTATATTTTTTCAACAAATAATTTGCACCAATACTCACTGAATTTAAAATACAAAAACCAGCAGCCTTATTTTGTGAACTATGATGTCCAGGAGGTCGAACACTACAGAATGCATTTCTAAATTCTTTTTTTTCTACCCCATCAATTGCAGCAATTATTGATCCAACTGCATCGAAAGTTGCGTCTTTGCTTCCAGGTGAAACGATTGTATCACCATCAAGTGAGGAGAAACCTTTTTTGGGGAAAGAACTTTTTACTAAATTTAAATAATTATTTTCATGTGTGGTTAATAGAATATCATCTGAAACTTTAGATGGTTTCTTCCATATAAGATTTTTATTATTAAGTTTTTTAAAGTTTTCTACTATGACTGATACTCTAGCTATTTGTTCTGGATGCCCAGGACCTGTGTCATGATTTTGAGATGTATCTGATGTAATTAAGCCAGTTTTCACTTAAAGTAATTATCTAAGATTTTAGTATAAATTAAAGTTAATCTTTTCAAATCAGATAAGGACACACATTCCCCCACCTTATGCATGGTTTTTCCCACTAATCCAAATTCTAAACATGGAGCAATTTTTCTTATGAATCTAGCATCTGATGTTCCACCAGTTGTAGATAATTTAGGTTTAATTTTAGTAATCTTTTTAATTGTATTTTGTATCATAAATGTAGTTTTGTTTGGCTTGGTTAAAAAGGCTTCACCAGAAACACTATATTCAATTTTATATTTTGATTTATTTTTATTACAAATTTGTTTTATTACTTTATTAATTTTATTCTTTAATTTGTAAGATGTGTGTTTGTTATTAAATCTAATATTAAAGGATGCGCTAGCCAATCCTGGAATTATATTATCAGCTGAATTATCAATGTTAATTTTTGTTATTTCTAAATTTGTAGGTTGAAAATCTTTTGTTCCTTTATCAAATTTAATTTCTTTTAATTCTTTGAGTATTTGAACTAAAGCAGTTGATGGATTGTTAGCTCTATTTGGGTAAGCGACATGACCCTGAATTCCTATGACAGATAATTTTCCAGTCATACTACCTCTACGACCAATTTTTACCATTTCTCCTAATTTATTTGGATTCGTAGGCTCACCTACCAAACAAAAATCTATTTTTTCTTTTCTTTTTCTCAAATACTCAACAACTTTTTTCGTCCCATTAATTGCAATTCCTTCTTCGTCTCCAGTAATTAGAAGACTAATAGATCCACCAAATTTTTTATTTTCCCTAGAAAAATTACTTACTGCAGAAACAAATGCAGCTATTGAACTTTTCATATCATTTGCACCTCTGCCAATTAAGTATCCTTTCTTAACAGCAGGTTTAAAGGGATTAACAGTCCAATCATTTAAATTACCAGGTGGTACCACATCTAAATGACCTGCATAACAAAAATTTGGACTTGCGGTACCAAGTCTTGCGTAAAGATTTTTTACAGGATAACTATTTTTATCTTTGAACTCGAGAATTTTAGTTTTAAAGCCGATTTTTTTTAATTTTTTTTCTAAAAATTTAATAACACCGGCATCAGTTTTTGTAACAGATGGAAACCTAATTAGCTCTTTAGCTAATTGTAATTCATTTATTGTTGGCATGTTTAATCTCTTAAAAGATCGTTAACTGATGTTTTTGATCTTGTTTTTTCATCAACTTGTTTAATAATTACTGCACAGCTTAAAGATGGTGCAGATGGATTATTTTTATCTGGTAAAGAACCTGGTACAACAACTGAGTATGGAGGAATTTTTCCGTAAGTAATTTCGCCTGTCGCCCTATTTACTATTTTAGTACTTTGTGTAATTAGCATACCCATACTTAATACAGAGCCTTCTCCAACTATTACACCTTCGACAACTTCTGACATCGCCCCAACAAAAACATTATCTTCAATAATTGTTGGTAATGCTTGAGCGGGTTCCAAGACGCCTCCAATTCCAGAACCTGCAGAGATATGACAATTTTTTCCAATCTGACAACAGCTTCCTGCACGACTAAACGTGTCCATCATCGTTCCCTCATCGATCCAGGCTCCGATATTTACATAACAAGGCATCAACACTGCATTCTTTCCTATAAAAGATCCTTTTCTTACTGGCGAATTAGGCACCATTCTAAAACCAGCTTTTTCATGATCTTCTTTTGTCCATCCAGCTGTTTTTCCTTTAAGTAAATGAGCTTTGTCATACCAGCTACTGTATGGACCATTTAAATTTTCCATTGGATACATTCTAAAGCTTAACATGATAGCTTTTTTTAAATGTTGATGTGTAACCCATTCACCATTTATCTTTTCAGCTACTCTTGCTTTTCCACTATCTAAATCATCAATAATTTGATTAACAGCATCCTTTAATGATTTATCTGAATTTTGACTTACTTGGTCTTTATTTTCCCAAGCTTCATTTATAATTTTTTCTATACTCATAATTTTATGAGTTTTTTAATAACCTTATTTCTTTTAAAAATAAAGAAAGATTTTCTATTTTGTAATCAATGTATTCTTGATCAGACTCTTTTTTACCCCAGTATTCATCATTGATTAACCAAACTGTTTTTGCTCCTCTTTCTTTTCCAATTGAGAGATTTTTTGCGATATCTTCAATATAAAGTGTCTCAGTTGGATCAATTTGAAACTTTTTGATCATAAGATCAAATGCTTTTGCTTCAGGTTTTGGACTGTATTCAGCATCAACAATATCAAATACTCCATCAAATTGATCTTCAATTCCTAAGTGAGTAGTTATATTTTTAACATGTTCTTTGCTACCATTTGTAAACACAAATTTGTTTAGATTAATATTTTCTAGCTCATTCCTTAAAGCAGTATCTTTTTCTAAAAAATCTAAATTAATGTCATGTACGTATTCTAAAAATTCTCTTGGAGGTATATCGTGATGTATCATTAAACCATTGAGGCTGGTGTTATATTTGTGAAAATAATTTGTTTGTAATTCTTTTGCTTCTTTTAAATCTACATTTAATTTATTTGAAATATATTGAGTCATTTTTTTACTTACTTGACCAAATACTCCTTCAAGATCACTATAGAGTACCCCATCACAATCAAATAATATGTTTTTGATATTCTTTAATTCTTTCATTGTCTTATTAGGGTCCCAGAGCCCTTGTCAGAGAATATTTCCCATAAACACGAATGTGGCTTTGTGCCATTGATTATACCAACTGCTGTTACACCATTATTTACTGCATCTAAGCATGCGTTTATTTTAGGTATCATACCTTCTGTAATAGTTTCATCTTTAATCATTTCAAGAACCTCAGATGAAGAAATTTCCTCTATCAATTTCTTATTTTTATCTAAAACACCATCAACATTCGTCATTAACAATAGTCTTCTAGATTTTAAAGATTTTGCTATAGCCATTGCGGCAGTATCTCCATTAATATTATATGTTTGGTTTTCTTTACCTAATCCTAATGGAGAAATTATAGGAATTTTATTTTGATTAATTATATTTAATATTTGTTCATTATTAATTTCATTTGGTATTCCTACGAATCCTAGCTCTTCCGCTTCTGGTATAGTTTTTATAATATTATTATTTTTTGTATGAATAGAGATTGCCTCTGTTCCTTTATTTTTTAAAGAATTAACAATGTCTTCATTAAAATCAATCAAAACAGATTCAACAATATCAATTATATGTTTATCAGTTACTCTTAGTCCTCTTATAAATTTTGATTGAATATTTGATTTTTCTAGCTCTCTTTTAATTCTAGGTCCACCACCATGAATTACCACAGTTGCAAGGCCCAATTTATTCAAAACACTAAGATCAGTTATAAAATTATTGAATACGTTTCTATCAATTAAAACGTTTCCACCGTATTTAATTACAATTAAATCATTTTTGTATTTTTCAATATATTTAGTAACTTCATTAATTGGTGGCCCATCTTTAGGTAATATCTTTTCAAGGTCCATTTATTATTTTTTAATTATTAGGTTACAGTTTTAACTGTTGTACGTTTCATTATTACAACCTGCTGAGCCATTGTTAAAATGTTATTAACTGTCCAATAAATTACTAACCCACTTGGGAATGGTGCAAGAATTACTGTTAAAAATAATGGGAAGAACATAAATATTTTTGCTTGCATTGGATCTGTTGGAGCTGGATTTAACTTCTGTTGTACCCACATAGATAACCCCATAGCAACTGGCCATGCTCCAATTACAAGGAAAGAAGGTACGTCATATGGAAACAATCCAAATAAATTAAATATAGAAGTAGGATCCTTAGCACTTAAATCCTGGATCCAACCATAAAAAGGCATATGACGCATTTCTATCGTTACAAATAAAACTTTATACAAAGCAAAAAATACAGGTATTTGAATTAGAATGGGCAAACATCCAGACATGGGATTTACTTTTTCCTTCTTGTAAAGAGCCATCATTGCTTGTTGCAATTTCATCTTGTCATCTTTGTGTACTTCCTTAAGTCTTGCCATCTCAGGCTGAAGAGCTTTCATTTTAGCCATGCTTCTGAATGAAAAATTAGCAAGTGGAAAAAATGCTACACGAATACAAACAGTAACAGCAATAATTGCCAATCCATAGTTACCAAATATTTTAAAGAAATATTCTAAAGCAGTAAACAAAGGACGTGTTAAAAAGTATAAGAATCCCCAATCTATCGTAAGATCAAATTTATCAATTTTTAATGATTCTGCGTACCCATCAATTACATCAACTCTTTTTGCAGCTACTATTACTTGCAAGTTTTCTTCTATAGAGGAGTTTCCAGTTAACTCCAATGGTTCTGTTGTAACAAAGTTTATTCTATACTTGTTTTTGTAATCCATCGTAGTTTTAAATTCCTTTTTTCTTGGTGGAATTAGGGTTGATATGTAATATTTATCTCCTAGACCCAACCATCCTTTTTGGGCAGTTCTTGAAAACTTTTTCTCTTCAATATCATCATAATCTTCCTCAATTAATTCTTCATCTAATGTAGCGATAGGGCCTTCATGAAGAATGTAAAAATCGGTTAAACCTTCTGGGATTTGATTTCTTATAATTTGTCCATAAGAATAGAAGTCATAATTTTTATCAGTAGAATTTATAACTCTTTGTTTTATTGTGAATAAAAACTTATCATCTAATGCAATTTCTTTTTCAAAAGTGATCCCTTGATCATTAGTCCAACTTAGTTTTATAGGAGATTGATCAGTTAATTTATTATTTCCAGAAACTGACCAAATTGAATCTGCATTTGGAATATCGATATTTTTATCAGTAGTTATAAAGCCACTTTCAATTATATAGCCTTCTTTAGAGCTTCGTGGTGCAAGAAATTTTACTTTTTCATTGCTTTCTAAACTAACATTATATTCTTTGAAAGTTAGATCGTCTATTGCGGCCCCCTTTAATGAAATAGATCCAATAATACTTTGGTTCTCAAATTGAATTCTTTCGCTTTGTTGTAACGCTTCTTCTCGTGAAATTTCAGTTACATTTTCTTTTTGATCAAGACTAGGTGCATCTGAATTCTGTTCAGTCTTAGTTTTTTCAGTTAAATTTTCTTTTGTTACAGGAGGTGGTGCAAAAAATAGCGAGTATAATATAATTACAGCAGCTGATAAACTTATTGCAGCAATTATATTTCGAGTTTCCATTATTTATTATCCTTCATTTCTTTTTTAACTGGATCAAACCCTTCACCACCCCCTAAAAATTTTATTGGATGGCAGGATAAAATTCTTTTTATACTCATAAATAAACCTTTAAAAAAACCATATTCTTTTAAAGCATCTATGCTGTATTCAGAACATGTTGGTAAATATCTACAAGAATGTCCCAATAATGGACTAATCAAATATTTATAGGCTTTGATAAATTTAATTAAAATTAAAGTAAATATATTCATTATTTTATTTTAGCAAAATCCTGAAAAAGAGTTTCTTTTATAATTTTGTATTCATTATTTAGCATAGAAGACTTAGCTATAACAAGAAATGAATAATCAAAGTTTATCTCAACTTTTTTAACAGCTTCATTCATGATGTTTCTTAATCTTCTTTTAATTTTATTTCTCTTTACTGCATTACCAATTTTTTTTTTAGTCACAAAGCTAATATTTAGTCTTTTTTTATCTTTATTTAGTAATTTTCCAAAAAAAATAGTTACGTATTTATTTGTAATCTTTTTTTGTTTAAGTAAATTTTTAAATTCTTCGTTTTTTGAAAGAGCAAGTATTTTGCTTTTCATTATTCTATATAGAAACAGTTAGTGATTTTCTTCCTCTTGCTCTTCTTCTAGCCAAAAGCTTTTTACCACCTTTAGTTTTCATTTTTGAACGAAAGCCGTGTTTTCGAGCTCTTTTTTTATTTGAGGGTTGATAAGTTCTTTTCATAATTAGATTTGATATAGTTTTTTATAATTTTGCACCTTTATATTAGTAATAATTAAAATAGCAAATAGAAGATTAAGCATTAAAATAAGAAGAATCATGGAAAATACAAAAAAAATTAAATTATTTATTGGATTGTCCTATTTGTTAATTGTTTGCTTATTTTTATATTTCTTTTTTTCAAAATTTAGTCTCGCAGAAATTACATCCTATGATTTTCTAAGAGATAACAAATCTTATTTTTTTGAACTCAAAAAATCTAACTTATTTTTAATTTCTATTATTTTTTTAGCATTAACTATTCTTTGGGTTTTCCCCTTTTTAGGATTTGGATCTCCAGTTGCTTTAATGGGTGGTTTTATATTTGGAAAATGGATAGGTACACTTGTTGTTGTTTTGGGCCTGAGTATTGGTGCTACTTTTTTGTATATTTTTGGAAATTATTTTTTAAAACAGCTTATTAGAGAAAAGTTTTTAAATAAGTTTCAAAACTTGGAGATAAAATTTAAGCAATCTGAATTTATTTATTTATTAGTTTACCGTTTTATAGGTGGCATACCTTGGCAGCTGAGTTGTCTCTTACCAACCCTATTTAATGTTAAGGTTATAAATTTTTTCTTTGCTACATTGATTGGAATAATTCCTCAAATTTTTTTAGCAGTTTCTATTGGGAGTGGATTAGAAAAAATTATAGACCAAAATGCTGAAGTACCTGGAATAACCGATATAATATTTTCACCTGACATATATGTTCCTATTACAGCTTTCTTTATTTTAATTCTGATCACGATACTTTTGAGAAAGTTTTTTTATAGAAATTAGTGGTGCTCCCACCCTGTACTGACCAGGGAACTAGTCATTACCAATGACTTGTTATACCATTTAACTACAGGAGCTTAGAGACAAATTGTATTTTATTGATAATAAAGCATTTTTTTCAAATTATTGCCTTAATTTTTTGATGAATATGATTTATATCTATTTTAGGAAAATGTTATGGGAATTCATTACGATTACAAATCAACTAAAAGTAATAAGCTTATGGAAAAGCAAGCTAAAAGAGAGAGAAAGCTTGCTGAAAAAAAAGCTAAACGTTTAGCTAAAGAAGGCTCAAAAAAAGAAGAGGAAAAAGCACCTACACTAGATCCCAATAAACCAATTTCTTTAGATTTTCTGACTAACCCAAACAAAGAATGAGTTCAAAAGAAAAAAATGAGCGTTTAAGCTTGGCGCTTAGAAAAAATTTGAAGAAAAGAAAAATTTTCCAAAAAAAAAATAAAAAGAAAAATAAATAATGTCAATTCAACCTGATTCTTGGATTAAAAAAATGTGCAAGGAGCACAATATGATAGAGCCATTTTTGGATCATCAAGTTTCTGAAGGAAAAATTTCTTATGGATTAAGTAGTATGGGATACGATGTAAGAATCTCTGATGAATATAGGATATTTACTAATGTAAATAGTTCTTTGGTTGATCCAAAGAATTTCTCTGATGATAATTTTATAGAACGAAAAGGACCACACTGTATTATTCCACCAAATTCATTTGTATTAGCTAAAACAGTAGAATATTTTAGAATA
This sequence comes from uncultured Pelagibacteraceae bacterium, assembly GCA_902592545.1. GTDB lineage: Bacteria > Pseudomonadota > Alphaproteobacteria > Pelagibacterales > Pelagibacteraceae > Pelagibacter. The sequence continues at coordinate 54,214 of CACJFA010000001.1, forward strand.
CCAAAAGATGTTTTATGTATTTGTGTTGGAAAAAGTACTTATGCAAGAACAGGAATTATTTGTAATGTTACACCAATTGAAAATGAATTTGAGGGCAATATTGTAATTGAGCTAAGTAATACAACACCTAATCCTGCAAAAATTTATTCAAACGAGGGAATAGCACAATTTTTATTTTTTAAATCAGATACTCAGCCAGAAACAACTTATAAATCAAAGAACGGTAAATATCAGGGCCAAACCACAATTCAAGTTGCTAAGATTAAAAAGTAATTTATGGATAAATTTCTGATCAACGGCCCTTGTAAAATCAAGGGCAATGTTTCAATTTCAGGTTCGAAGAATGCGTCCCTACCAATATTAGCTGCAACATTATTATTTGATAAACCTGTGGTTATCAAAAATTTACCAAGAGTTAGAGACATTAATACAATGTTAAATTTATTAAAGTCTCTTGGTTCTAAAATAATTTTATCAAGAGATAAAAAAACAGCAAAAATTATAAACAAAAAAAATATGAAAACTTTTGCTAGTTATTCTTTAGTCAAAACGATGCGTGGTTCTATTTTAGTTTTAGGTCCACTTATTTCAAAATACCATAAATCTAAAATCTCTTTACCTGGCGGATGTTTAATTGGCGCTAGACCAGTTAATTATCATCTAAATGCATTAAAAAAACTTGGTATGAAATATGAATTAAAAGATGGATATATTCTTGCTAAATCAAAAGGAAAACTTATTGGAACAACTATAAATTTTCCAAAGATAAGTGTTGGGGCAACTGAAAATTCTATAATAGCAGCATGTTTAGCAAAAGGAAAAACAGTTTTAAAAAATTGTGCAATAGAACCTGAGATCAAAGATCTTACAAATTTTTTAAATAAAGCTGGAGCGAAAATAAAATGGACAGGAAGAGTTTGTAAAATCATAGGTGTAAATTCTTTAAATGAAACTGAATATTCTGTAATGGCTGATAGAATAGAAGCGGGCACATTTTGTGTAGCTGCAACACTTGCAAAAGGCAATTTACAAATAAATAATTTAAATCCTAAAATTATTAATACAGAAATAAAATTACTAAAAAAAGTTGGTGCTAAAATTAAATCTAGTGAAAATCAAATCTTTATTAAAGGACCTGAAAAAATAAAATCAATAAAAAGTATTAAAACCAAAGAGTTTCCCGGCATTCCTACAGACCTTCAAGCACAATTGATGGTTTTGATGTGCAAAGCAGTTGGTAAAAGTTCAATAACTGAAAGTATTTTTGAAAATAGATTTATGCATGTTGCAGAATTGCAAAGATTAGGAGCAAAAATAAATATTAAAAATAATACCGCTACAATAGAAGGAAATACTAAATTCATTGGTGCCGAATTAATGTCTAGTGATTTAAGAGCCTCTGTTGCTTTGGTTCTAGCAGCTATAGTTTCTAATGGTAAATCATATATTAACAGAATTTATCACTTAGATAGAGGTTATGAAAAAATAGAAAATAAATTAAAAAAAATAGGTGTTAAAATTAAAAGATTAAAATAGTGAATAAATATTTAGCAAAAATAATAGCAAGCGACCAAGAAGGTTTACAAATGATTTCAGCTTGTAGTTCAGGGGCTAAGGTTAAAATTGCAGATATAAAATATCTTGCATCCAATAAGGTTTTTTTATTATCAATTGAAAGAACCAAGGTTGAAAGTGATCAGGAAAATAAAAAAATTAATAGCATTTGTAGGTTTGATTTTGTTGATAAAGTAAGATCAAAGAACATTGATCAATCAAATCAAGAAACAGTTTTAGAACTAATAGGTATAGATTATTTGAAAAATAATGATGTTTATGAAATAAATCTTATTTTTAATAACAATGCGCATATTGCTTTAACTACAGAAACTATCGAAGCAAGATTAGAGGATCAAAGTGAGATTAAATAGTTATGAAGATATTAAATAGTAAAAGTAAAAATTTTGACAAATTATTAGAGGATTTGCTTTTACAGAGAAAAAAAAAAATTCAATCAGACTCCGTTTCTGTAACAAATATAATTAAAGATGTTAAAAAAAATGGAGATAAAGCATTATTAAAATACGAGAAAAGATTTAATCAAAACAACACAATTATTCCAAGCTCAAAACAAATAAAAAAATCTATAAATTCACTTGATAAAAAAGTAAAGAAAGCAATCGATACGGCTTATAATAGAATTTATAAATTTCATTCACTTCAAAAATTTAAAAATATTTCTTATACAGATAAATTAAAAAATAAACTCGAATATAAATACGTACCTTTGGAATCAGTTGCAATTTATGTTCCTGGTTCTACTGCTTCATACCCATCGAGTGTGTTGATGAACGCTATTCCGGCAATTGTTGCAGGAGTTAAGAGAATAGTTATGATTAATCCAGGCCATAAAGGAAAACAAAATCCAGCCGTATTATACGCTGCAAAAAAATGCAAAATAAAAGAAATATATTCCATTGGGGGTCCTTCTGCTATTGCAGCAGTATCCTATGGGACTAAAAAAATTAAAAAAGTTCATAAAATAGTTGGTCCAGGAAACGCATATGTTGCGGCTGCAAAAAAAGAAGTTTTTGGTGTTGTTGGAATTGAAGGTATGACCGCAGGTCCTTCAGAAGTGACTGTCGTTTGTGATAAATTCTCAAATCCTGAGTGGGTTGCAAGTGATTTAATTGGACAAGCTGAACATGATATTCTTGCACAATGTATTTTGATTTCAAAAGATAAAGATTTGCTAGATAAAGTAAAAATTGAAATTACTAAACAATTAAAAGAAATTCCAAGAGCCTCTGTTGCAAGAAGAAGCTTAATTAATAATGGAATTCTTATGTATATTTCTTCAGACGCAAAAATAATAAGTGTTATAAATAAAATTGCACCAGAACATTTAGAATTAAATATTAAAAATTATAAATCGTTAGTTCCAAAAATAAAAAATTCAGGATCAATATGTTTAGGAAAATATGCAGTTATGGCAATGACTGATTATAATGTTGGATCAAACCATGTGTTGCCAACTAATGGGTCTGCCAAATACTCAAGCGGTATAAGTGTAAATGAATTTTATAAAAGAATTTCATACATAAACTTATCAAAAAAGGGTATTGAAAGTCTTGGACCATCAGTTATAACACTTGCAAATTACGAAGGGTTGGTTGGACACGCTCAATCTGTAGTAAAACGAATAAGGAGAAAATAAATTTGTCAAAACAAGACTTACTGGAATTTAAAGGTACAGTGATAGACCTACTTCCGAACGCTATGTTTAGAGTAAAATTAGAAAATGGACATACCGTTACTGCCCATACAGCTGGTAAGTTAAGAAAAAACAGAATTAGAGTTCTCCAAGGTGATAATGTGACAGTTGAAATGACACCTTACGATCTTACTAAAGGAAGAATTATCTTTAGGGGATAAATAAGGCTGAGTAGCTCAGGAGTAGAGCAGAGCCCTGAAAAGGCTTGTGTCGGAGGTGCGAATCCTTCCTCAGCCACCACCAAAAAGTTTCATCTTGAAATAATCGTAAAAGAAATTACTTTTAAGAGATAATAAATAACAAAAGGACTAAGAAATAAGATGAGTACACTACAAGGAAAAATTAAATGGTATAATGGTAAAAAGGGATATGGCTTCATTGAAAGAGATGATAAAGAAAAAGATGCCTTTGTTCACGCTTCAGCGGTAAAAGCTGCTGGTATGAGATATCTCAATGAAGGTGATAAACTTGAATTCACATTAGAAGATGGTCCCAAAGGTCCTTCTGCAGTTAATTTAAAAAAAATAGACTAATTTAGAAATTATTTAAAAGGGCGTTTTATCTATCAAATAGATAAACGTCCTTTTTCTATTTAGACCTTGAATATTAATTTTTTTTGTCTAAAAGACTGCTCATGAATATAAATATTACATACAGAAAGACTTTTAGAAGTACTCACAGAAACTTTTTTCATAGCCAGTAGGCTATTTATTTATATTATAATTTTAAATCCACATAAAATAAGATAAAAACAAAGAGGATAAGCCCGGGTGGTGTAATGGTTAGCACGGAAGTTTGTGGAACTTTAAGTTTGAGTTCGACTCTCAGCCCGGGTACCAAAAAATGAATAAAGAAAAAAAATTAATTCCTGGATTACCTTCAGGGTTTGAAGATCGTTGGGATAAAAAACTTCTTCTCAAAAAAAAGCTTTTAAAAGCTATTGAGAATAATTTTATTAAATTTGGAGCAGAGGCTCTGGAAACCCCTTCGTTTGAGATAAGTGAAAATATAGGATCTTTTTTGGCAGAAGATGAAGCTAATCCTATGTCTGATGTATTCTCATTTGAGGATGGAGAAAAGAGCATTACCCTTAGGTATGATCTTTCAAGCCCACTAGCTAGATTTGTTGCTCAAAATAATCAAGAGCTTCCATCAATTTTTAAAAGGTATGCCATTCAAAATGTCTTTAGAAATGAAAAGGCTGGTAATGGAAGATATAGAGAATTTATGCAAGCAGATTTTGATATCGTTGGAAATGTTAATCCTGCGCAAGCAAATTCGGAGCTTTGCAATTTAATATCAAGTACCTTGTTAGATTGTGGTCTAAAAAAAGATCAATTTACAATCAACGTTAGTAACAGAAAAATAGTTCAAGGATTAATTGATGATTTAAAAATATCAGAGGAAAAGCAAATTAAAGTAATTAGAGCAATTGATAAATTAGACAAACCAGGTTTTGGTTTAAAAGGTGTTGAAGATCTGCTCAAAAAAGAGAGAAAAGATATAAGTGGTGCAATCACTAAGGGTGCAGATTTAAACGATGAACAAGCATCTGAAATACTAAATTTTTTAAAAATTAAAGATTTAAAAGAATTAAAAGAAACATTAAAAAATCCATTGTCTCAAGAAGGAATAAAGGAATTAGAACAAGTATTTGAAGTATTGGGTTACAGTTCAAATTTAAATCAGGTCAAAACAAATTTTACAATTGTTAGAGGATTGGCTTATTATTCAGATTTCATTGTTGAAACAAATCTAAATTTTAAAGTCACAAACAACAAAGGTAAAGAGGTCGATATAGGCAGTATTTGTTCTGGAGGAGCCTATGCAAAATTAATTTCGAGATTTAAAGGTGTGGATATTCCAGGCACCGGAATTAGTTTTGGAGTGGATCGATTGTTATTTGCTTTAATGCAATTGGATCAAGTAAAAGTAGATAGTCAAAAACCAGTTTTAGTTTGTGTAATGGATGAAAAATATCTTAAAAGTTATTATGAAATTTTAGATCTATTAAGAAATAATAATATCAATGCTGAAATTTTTTTAGATACAAAAAAAAATTTAAGAAAGCAACTAACTCTAGCAAATAAACGTGAGTTGGATGTTGCAATAATATGTGGTGAAAATGAATTTAATGAAAATACAGTCACTATAAAAAGTCTCAAAGGTGTTAAGGGTGAAAACAATAAAACATTTCCAAAACAAAATTTAATCGATGAAGTCAAAAAACTTATCTGAAAACATCCTTAGATCAGTAAAATCTAAGGGTTTTAAATATATTGATTTACCTTCAGTAATTGAGGCTAATCACATTGTTCAAAGATCAGGAGAAAATTTTAGAAAGTTTATCTTCTCTTTTACTGATCAGAATGGAAGCGAGTTGTGTTTAAGACCAGATTTAACAATTGCTTCTTGTTTAAGGTATTTGGAAAATAATTTAAAAGGTAAGGAAAAAATTTTTTACAGTGGTCAAGCTTATCGAAAATCACAAAATAAAAAAGACTCAATCATTAGAAATCAAATTGGATTTGAAATTTTAGGATCTAAGGATGAGAAAAATGACGATAAAGAAATTATAAATACATCTCTTAAATCACTTCAAAATATCAAATATTCTTCAGGAACATTAACTATTGGAAATGTTGAAATATTTAATTTGTTAATTTCAAAATTGGATATTCCAAAGAGATGGAAGCTAAGATTAGCCAGACACTTCTGGAGAGAAGAATATTTTAATGATTTATTAAAAAGATTAGAAACTAATTCAGATGTTGATCCAACAATTGTAGAAATAGATAAAAGGCGTTACGTGAAAATGCTTAAAGAGGATTTATCAAATATTGTTGCAGGAAGAGCAATTAATGAAATATTAAAAAGGTTTGATCAGAAAATAAAAGATCCTAGAAGAGCTAGTAAAGGAAAGAATGTTTCAAAAATAATTAAAGATTTCTTAAAAATTAAATGTCCCATAAATAAAGCAGCAATTGAGTTAAATAAATTTTTTAAAAAAAACAAAATAAATCTAACTGTAGATCAAAAATATTTTCCTATCTCTAATAATAAGGTTTCAAAATTAAATGTAGTATTTTCAGCATCCTTTGGAAGACAATTAGAATATTACACTGGGATGGTTTTTAAAATTGATATTAAATCTAAGAACTCATTAAAAAATATTATTAATGGTGGTCGTTATGATGGTCTAATTTCAGACTTAGGATCAAAAAAACAAACTCCAGCAGTAGGTGCTGCTTTAAATTTAAATTACTAATGACAAAAAATATTTTAAATATTGGAGTTCCAAGCAAAGGTAGACTTAGAAAAGATGTTTTAAATATTTTTAAAAAAAATAAATTAAATCTCATTTCTGAAAGAGGAGAAAGAGATCTTTTAGGATCTATAAAACAATTTAAAAATATAAAGATTTTATATCTTCATGCAAGAGAGATCATTGAAAGACTTGGAGACGGATCTTTGGACATAGGTTTTTCTGGCTTTGATTTATTAAAGGAAAGTGAAATTAACACTCAAAAGAAAATTAATGTTTTAAAAAGATATGATTTTGGTAAGGCCACATTAGTAGTCGCAATTCCTGATCCATGGATAGATGTACAAACAGTTGCAGATTTAGAAGAAATTGCATTTGAATTTAAAGATAAGAAAAAGAAAAGATTAAGAGTAGCAACAAAATATCCAAATTTAACAAAGGAATTCTTGTTTTCAAAGGGCGTTACCCAATTCAAATTAATTGATAGTTTGGGTGCAACTGAAGCTTATCCTTTTACAGGCTCATCGGAAATAATTACAGATATCACTTCTACCGGAGAAACGTTAAAAGCAAACAATCTACGTATTTTAAAGGATGGAGAAATATTAAGATCAGAGGCCTGCATGATGATTTCTAAGTCATCCAATAATAAAATGGGTCTTAAAAAAATAGTAAAATTACTTTCTAAAAATTAAGTCTTTCCAATAAATTAGTATAATTTTGATAATATCTAGATTTCTAATAATTGCATAAAGTGCAACAATAACACAAATAATAAAGAATATTTTTAATACTAAAATTAGTTCCATAAAGTATTTTTAAATATTTAAATACATTAATCAAATATTTACGATAAAATAAAAAATTAGAATCATGGATAATATATTGTTAATTTTACTAGTTTTGTTATTAGGCGGCGTTTTAGCTATTCTTTATCTAAATTTAAAAACTAAGCAAAAAGATGAAAATGAAAACAAAGAAGCTGAGGAAATAGCTAATTTAAAATCAGAAATATCAAATTTAAAAGATACCTTAAACACTACAATCAATAGCTCACTTGGTGCAATGTCGACTTCATTTAATAATCTATCAACTGGGGTTACTAAAGATATGACTGAAACTTTAACTAAGGTAGAGGAAAAGGTTGGTAATTTTAATCAACAAGTTCAACTATTAAATCAAAGCCAAGAGGGGATAACTAAAATTTTAGCTGGAGTTAAGAAATATGGAACTCTTGCAGAATTTAGCTTAGATGCTCTAATTAAAGATTTGCTACCAGCCTCTCAATTCATGACAAATGTTAAAATGAAAGAGGACACAAGTGAAAATGTTGAATTTGCAATAAAGCTTCAAGGAGGTGTTTTAGTTCCTGTTGATAGTCATTTTCCAGTAGAAAAATTCAAAGCAATTACCGATGGTCATGACGCGGAAGACAAAAGGGCTGTAGCAGATGCTAGAGCAAAATTAGCCTCAGCGTTCAAAGCAAAAGCTAAAAGTGTTAATGAAAAATATATTGTTCCACCGAAAACTACTGATTTTGCAATCGTATATGCTCCTACAGAAAGTTTATACAAAGAGTTAACTGAATACCAAGATCCAAGTACAAAAGAATTATTAACTCAAGAGTTAATGAAAAAATATAAAGTTGTGATATGTGGACCTAATACTCTTTCTGCTTACTTACAGTCTTTACATATGGGATTTCAATCATTAAAGGTACAAAAAGGTGCAACGGAAATTTATAATCATTTAAAAACAATCAGTACAAGATTTTCTAAACATTTTGACAACATTATAGTTCTTAGAAAAAAATTAGAAGATGCTATGGGAGTTGTTGATAAATTTGGAACGGATGCAAGATCAATTTCAAGAACCTTAGAAAATATTAAAGATCCCGAGCAGGTTGAGAAAGCTGTACAAACTGAAAACGTGGAAAAATTTGTTGAACGAAATAAGCAGCTTAAAAATTAATTTCTTTTTTTCCTTAATAACGTCTATAAGAAATCTCATGCAGTGGAATCAAAAATATGATTATCCAAAATCATCAAGAGCAACAGTTGATGGCATTAGAAGATACTTATTAGGGGAAACAAAATTACCAAGTGTCACTTCAATTTTAGATGCAACTCGATCTGAAGAAGATAAAGCAGCATTAGCAAATTGGAGAGAAAGAACTGGACAAAAAGAGGCTGAGGCAATTACAAAAGCAGCAAGTAGTAGAGGTTCTCAAATGCACAACTATTTAGAGTCCTATTTACTTGGAAGAGAAAATTTAAGTTTTTTTGAAGATAACGAACAATACAAATTAATGGCTAAAGAAATTATAGAAAAAGGTTTGAAAAATAGATTGGATGAAATTTGGGGTGTTGAATGCACTCTTTATTACCCAGAGAAGTATGCAGGTACTGCTGATTGTGTTGGAGTTTATGAAGGAAAAGAAACAATAATAGATTTTAAACAAAGTAATAAACCTAAAAAGGCTGAATATATAGACTCATGGTTTCTTCAAACAAGTGCATATTCATTAGCACATAACATTGTGTATAACTCCAATATCACTTCTTGTGTAATTTTGGTTTGCACAGTAGATAAATTATTCCAAGAGTTTAAAATTCAAGGGCATGATTTAATTGTTTATCAAAATTTGTTTTTGGGAAGATTAAAAAAATTTAATGAGCTATCAGATTTAACTTAGGATTTTATGGATAAAATAGTAATTTACGATACAGAAACAACAAATAGTACAATTTGGGGCTCAATAATTGAAGTAGGTGCTGTAGTTGTTGATAAAAACTTAAAAGAAATTGGTAAGCTAAATATTCGTGGCAGAATGCCCGAGGGTGAGGTTCCAAGTGCAAAGGCCTTATTAGTTAATTCAACAAGTATTGATTTACTTACTAAAGGCAATTACTCGCATTACGATTTTTTAGGGGCAATAGAAAATTTTTTCTCTAAAGCTGGTCCAGCATTGTTTATGGGTTGGAGTAACTTAAATTTTGATAGACGAATGTTTCATTTTAATTTTTTTAAAGGGAATAGATATCCTTACATTACACATTCATCACCCAATAAAGAACATGACGGTTTACATGTTGCAAGAGTAGCACAAACCTTGAATCCTGAAACATTAAAGACTGAATTAACAGAAGCTGGAAATGAAAGTCTAGCTTTAGAAGGTTTAGCTAGACAACAAGGATTTGATACATCTCAACAACACACTGCTTATCATGATGCATTCACAAGCTTAAAAATTCTAAGAATTATAAAAGACAAACATAAAGACAATTGGGAAAATTTTTTAAGTACATCTACAAAAAATAGCGTTGAAACTATCTTAAAAAGTGAGGGGATTTATTCAATTTTCGAAAATGTTAAGGGAAAAAATATGATGTATCTTGTCTCTACATTACATCCAGATCATTGTTTTCATCCATCATATGCATCTTGGGGATATTTATTTGATTTAAGAAGAGATCCTGAACCTTTGTTAAATTTATCAATAAATGATCTTAAAGTTTATTTAAAAAAGTTTAGTCCAAAAGCACTTAGAGTAATCAAAACCAACAAAGCTCCTGTAGTTTTAGATAAAAAGTTTGCATTAAAAGAGAAGGCATATGCTGACTTAGATTTAGAAACAATCCAGAAAAGAGCAAAAATGGTTAGAAATAGTGAAAATTTTTGTAAAAATATTCAAATCATTAATAGAGAGGCCGCTGAAGAAAAAGCTCAAACTCAAACCCAGGAAGATCTGCTACCTGAAGAAACTTTATATGAAAAATTTATTCCCAATAAAGACACCCAATTATTTAAAACTTGGCATAGTTCTTCTTGGGAAGATAAATTAAGAATGTTGGACAAGTTTCAAGATAAAAGATGTAGTTGGTTTGGGCAAAAAATTATTTATCAAGAAGCACCACATATTTTACCACCAGATTTATATAAAAATATAAAAAGTGAAATTGCTAGACGAATTTTGAGTAAAAATACAGAAAAGTGGCAAACTATAGGAATGGCCTACCAAGAAATTGATACTTTAAGAGATAAAGCATCAAATCGGGATGATGAAGAAGAACTAAAAAAATTAGATGAAATAAATGAATTTATTATGTCTATAGAAAAAAAATATGAAATTGCCTAGTTGACTTTAAGGATCTAATTAATAGAAAGGATGTATGCTTACAAATTTTAAAGACGAAGATTTTGATACTAAAATAAAAAATGAAGATGTTTCAGTCATACAGTTTTCAGCTGAATGGTGTGGTCCATGTAAGGCACTAAAACCAGTAATGGATAAATTATCTGATGAATATAAAGATAAGGCTGGTTTTTATTATGCTGATGTTGAAGATGGTGGAATAAATACTGGAAGTGCAGCAGGTATCAGAGGTGTTCCAACAGTTATTATCTATAAAAAAGGTGTTGAAGTAGATAGAAAAGTTGGTGGAGTTCCCGAAAGTCACATGAAAGAATTTTTAGATAAAAATATCTAATTTAAATTTAAAACTTCACCCGCAAGATATAAAGATCCAGTAATCAGTATTATATCATTTTCTTTTACTGGGATTGACTTTATTGCATCCTCTATACTTTCCTTATAATTAATATTTGAAAAGCCATTTAGTTTATCTTTTAATTCTTTCCCTTTAATTGAATTAGGTTGATTAGGTATATCTATTGTAGTTAATGTTGCAATATCCTTAAAGAAACTCATATATTCACTATGATCTTTATTAGCCATCATTCCAAGAATTATATGTTTATTACAATCTAAACTTTCTAAGTATTCATTCAAAACTTTTGCTCCCAAAGGGTTGTGAGATCCATCAACAAAAAGTTTGTGATTTTTTACAAGCTCTTTAAGTTTTCCAGATTTAATTTCTTGTAATCTTGCAATACAATTTATTTTTAAAATACCTTTTTTAATGTGGTCATCTTTAATGTTTAAGTTTTTCAAAATTCTTAGGGTTGCAATTGCTGTTGAGACATTTTCTAATTGAAATTGACCTTTAACATTTGGAATAGGTAATTTTATTCCCCCAAATTGATCTTCATAATAAAAGAAGTCATTTTCTTGCATCGTAAAACTATAATTTTCATTATGGTAAAACTTATTTGATCTATTATTTGATATTGTTTTTTTAATATTTTCTTTGATTTTATTAGTACTTTGTTTTGCAACTATAATATTTGAGTTTAAAAGGCTTGTTGTTTTTTCAAAAATAATTTTTTCAACGGTTTGTTCATTTTCTGGCAACCAATCTAAATGATCAAGACCAATAGAAGTTACAATGCTAGCAAGGTTATTTTTTAAGATATTAGTAGCATCAAATCTAAAGAACAATCCACTTTCAATTAAATTGATATTATTTGGATATTGAGATGCTTTTAAAAAATATGCTGCAGTCAGTATTTCAAAAAAAGTAATTGGTTGACCATTGTTAGCTTCTTCAATTTCTTCAAGTAAATTTGCTAAATCTTTATCATTTAATTCTTCATTATTAAAAACAAACCTCTCATTAATACTTTTGATATGAGGACTAGTGTAGATATTACAATTGAAATTTGCTTCCTTTAAAATAGAAAACATTGCTTGGATTGTTGAGTACTTTCCATTAGTACCAACAATTGAAATTGCTTTGATTTTATCTTGAGGATTTCCTAATTTTTTGCAGAGACTTTGAATACGATCTAGACTTAAATCTATTTCTTTAGGATGCAGCTCTTGTAAGCGACTGACTATCTTCTGAAGTTTCATTTTGTTCAGCACTTATATCAGAATTTTTCTTTAACAATATTGATAATAAGGTTCCAATTTTAGATGCAAGATCTTTACGCTCAACAATTAAATCGACAAAACCAGTTTTTTCAACATATTCACTTTTTTGGAAACCTTCTGGAAGTTCTTCTTTAACAGTTCCTTGTATTACCCTTGCACCTGCAAATGCAATTAAAGCTCCTGGTTCTGCAATATGAATATCACCTAACATAGCGTATGATGCGGTAATGCCTCCAGCTGTTGGATCAGTTATGCAAACTAAATAAGGAAGACCGTTTTTCTTTAATTCATTAATTGCAAGTGTTGTTCTTGTCATTTGAGATAAAGAAATTAAACTTTCCATCATTCTCATTCCTCCACCAGCACTAATACATAAAAAAGGTGTTTGATTTTCTATCGCATGCTGTATTCCATATAAAAAAGCTTCACCTTCTGCTGCTGCCATTGAAGCTCCTAAAAAATCAAAATCAGAAGCTACAGCGGTAATTTTAATATTATTTATAGTTCCAGAAGCAACCATCATTCCACATTCTAATCCTGTTTTTTTTCGAGCACTTTTTAATCTTTCTTTGTAAGGTTTAGAGTCTGTCCAATTTAGTGGATCATCTTTTGGTATTGGGGTTTTAAAAATCTCGTAATTGTTTTTTCCAAACAATATATTAAATCTTTGATGAGGTTTTATTCTATGATGACGTTTACAATCAGGACATACCCATAAGTTTTCCTCTAAATCCTTTTTTAAAATTGGACCCTTACAACATGATGTCCAATCGCTTTTTGCAATATCTTCTTTTGTAGCTCTTTCACGTATAGCAGTTTTAATTTTTTCACCTGCTTTAATAATTTTAGTTATCCAGTTCATTGAATTTTATTTTTTAATCTTTTAACGATATTAGTAACATTTGTGACAGCATTTTGTCTCTTTTCAATTGATTTAGAGATTTCCTTGCAAATTGCACTACCAACTACCAAACCATCAGCTTTTTTTAGAGATTTGATTGTTTTTTCTGTAATACCAAAGCCAATAACAACATTTTTTGATTTATTTTGTTTTTTTATTTTATTGTATTTTTCTAATATTTTCCTTGGGGACACTTTAAGCTTTCCACCTGTGGTGGATAACATGCTTATATAATAAATCATGTCGTGTGAATCTTTTATTATTTTTTTTAGTCTTATCTGAGAAGTAGTTGGAGAAACCAATTGAACAAAATTAATTCCTTTTTTTTTGCATTTTAATGCAAAATTTTTATTTTCAGGATAAGGTAAATCAACAACGATTAAACCATCAACTTTTGATTTTTTGCATTTTTCTAAAAATTTATTTTCATTATATTGATAGATCATATTGTAGTAACCCATCAATATAATTGGTTTATTTTTTTTGATTTGTTTAAAATTTTTTGCAATTGAAAATACATCATTAATTTTAATACCATTTTTAATCGCCCTGTAAGCACTTGTTTGTATTTGTCCTCCATCAGCTATTGGTGTGTTGTGTGGAAAACCTAATTCACAAATATCTGCATAATTTGAAATAGACTTAAGTATTTCTAAAGATTTTTTTTTAGTATTATCACCCGCAACTGTATAAGTCAGTAAGGCAGGTCTGTTTTCCTTTTTTGCATTTAAAAAAGCTTTATTAAGTAAAGAGCTCATTAATATTTTCCCAATCTCTCTTTTAAAATATCCCTATCTTTTTTTGCATCACCACAAGAGTTAACAATTATAATTGTATCTCTGCTTAGTTTTGGAGCAATCTTTATTGCTTCAGCAAAAGCGTGACTTGGTTCTAAACTTGGATTAAGTTTTTCAAATTTAGTAACTATAACATGTGCATTAAGTGCATCCTCATCTGTTGCATAAGTATATCTTGCTCTTTTAGTATCTTTTAAAAAACAATGAATTGGACTAACGCCAGGATAATCTAAACCAGCACTTATAGATTCAGTATCATTTATTTGTCCTTCATTATTTTGGCAAACATATGAAGCGGCTCCATGCAAAATACCAACTTTTGCATTTCTACTTAGTGGTGCTGCATGAAGTTTTGATTTTTTTGGGCCTCCTGCCTCTACTCCAATTAATTCTATTTGTTTTTTATTAAAGTCAATAAATTCACTCCAAAAACCATAAGCAGAACTTCCACCTCCAACACAATTAATTAATTTAATTTTATTTGGAATTTTTTTAAATTCTTTTTTAATTTGAGTTTTTAATTCTCTTGAAATTTGTGCTGTTGACCAACCACATATTTTAACAAAGATATTTGGCCCAACAGTACTACCAACACACATGTGTGTGTTATCACAATTAGATACCCAATATCTCATACATTCACTTACTGCATCTACTAAAGTCTGACTACCAGAATAAACAGGTACTATTTCTGCTCCATTTTTTTTCATGGCATCACAATTTGGTTTTTGTCTTTTTATATCTTTTGCGCCCATAAAAATTTTACATTTAAGACCAAATTTTTTAGCTGCCATACTCAACATTTTTCCTGCATATCCAGCTCCAGTATCACCTACAATATATTTTTTACCCATTGCTTTACAGATTAAAGCATGAACAGTAGCGTTATAGATTTTGTGAGCCCCTCCATTTGCTTCCGAAACTACTTTTGCCCAAATTTGAGCTCCACCTAAATGGTTTGATAAGTTCTCTAATTTTACAAAAGGTGTTGGAGAGCCAATGTAATTTTTAAAATAATAATCTCTTTTTTTTAAAAATGCTTTATTATTTCTAAGTTTTTTAAATTCTTTCGTTAAATCCTCTACAGGTTTTTTTAAAGTTTCAGGTATAAAACTGCCACCAAATTTTCCTCCCCAAAAACCTTGTTGATTGTGTTGATCAATTAATGGAATACCTCTTTTAAGCTTCATTTTTAATTTTGTTAACTTTTTTTAAAAAAAATTCTATTTTGGATAAGTCTTTTAATCCAGATGTTTCTACGCCACCAGATAAATCTATAAAATTTGTTAAATTTTTGTAAATTTTAAGCTCATCATTGTATTGAATGTTTCCAGCTATCATTAATTCCTTATTTAACTTAATATTTTTAATCAAGTCATGATCGAAAGATTGGCTTTTCTCATATCCCTTACTGTCAAATAGGTAAATGTCAGTAACATCAGAATACAATTTATAATTGGTCAAATCAGATTCTGATTTAATTGTAAAAGCTGTAATAATTTTTTTTTGATATTTTTGTTTTATCTCTTTTATTTCCTCTGGGGAGCAATCATATAATTGATAGTAGTCAAAAGGTAACTTTTGAATTTTCTCTAAAATTTCTCTATTTGGCTTAACAAGTACTGCAACATAGTAGCTTTGTTTTGGATTTATGCTTAGAAGTTTTTTTAAATTTTCATATTCAACATATCTAGAACTTTTTGGATAGTTACAAATAAATCCTATAAACTTAGGTGGGTGAGGGTGATTAATTAAAAAATTTAAAGTATTGGTATCTGAAATCCCACAAATTTTACACCCTTTGATCATTAGTTTAAATGATCAATTAGTTTTTTAATATTATTTTTAATATTCCCTTTAGTGATAGGTCTTCCAATTACAAGCCAATCACTGCCATTTCTAAAAGCTGCTTTTGGAGTTAGAACTCTTTTTTGATCTCCTTTGTTTGAATTAAACCTTATTCCGGGAGTAATAATTTCTTTTTTAAAAAATTTTCTTACAATTTTTACTTCTTGAGCACTACAAACAATAGCATCTAACTTTGCATTTTGAGCCAGTTTTGCTTGATGAGCAACTAATTTTTTTACATCTTTACTGTAACCTATTTGTTTTAAAGCCTTGTTATCAAGAGAAGTTAGAATTGAAACACCAATTATTTTAGTTTTTCCAGCAACTTTCTTAGCTGCTTTTAAAGCCTCTAAACCTGAACTTATATGTATAGTACAATAATTAAATTTAAGATCTTTAATTGCTTTTAATGCTGATACACAAGTGTTAGGAATATCTGAAAACTTAAAATCTCCAAATGTAATTTGATTATTTAATTTAGACACAAATTTTCTTCCATTTTTTGAGTTTAAAAACTCAAGTCCAAATTTGTAACCAACTTTCAATTTTGATGTTTGAGTATTTTTGATTATTTTTTTGACCTTTGAAACGCTAGTTGTATCGCATGCTATAAATATCTTACTCATTATTGTTTATCTTTTTAAACATATCTTTACTCATCTTCCAAGATATTACTTTTTTTTCTGGTACAGCAACTTTCTCACCAGTTTTAGGATTTCTTCTGATAGATGATTTTTGAGTTTTGACACTGAATCTTCCAAAATTTCTCAACTCAACTGAGTCTGAGCGTCTAAGAGCTCTTTTAATTTCTTTTAAAATGATATTGATTAATTTTTCTAAGTCTTTTTTTGTAAAATTTGGGTAATTATCAGAAAGTTGTTTTAAAAGCTTTGATTTTACAATAGCCAATTTGACCTTCTTTAATTAATCCTCTTCTTTTTCTTTATCTTTTTTTTTTAAATCATCTGATAATGTTGAGAATGGAAGATTTTTCCCAGAACCCTCAGATCCGTATTTTTGAAGAGCTTCTTTTTTTTCAATTTCTTCAAGTAGTTTAATACTTAGTGTTACTTTTCTCTTAGTTAGGTCAAGTTCAGCAATTGCACAATCAAGTTTTTCACCACCAGTCCATCTACTAGGTCTTGCGTCAGCAGAATTAATCGCTATGGCAGATTTTTTTATTTGGAAATCCATCTCGCATCCTTCAGGTCTTACTATTAAACCTTTGTTATCTGTAGAAATTACTTTAACCGTGATTGTTTGATTTTTAGATTTATTTTTAAACCAATCTAAAGGATCTGCTTCTGTTTGTCTTAGACCAACTCTTATTTTTTGTTCTGATGTTTTAATTTCTAAAACTTTAACTTTAATTTTGTCACCTTTTTTATACTTCGTTAACTGTTCTTCACCATTATTTAAATAAGTTAAATCATTACAATGCAAGAAGGCATCAATATCTAAATCAGGAACTTTAACAAATAATGAGTATTCATTTTTACTTGTAACTTCACCTTCAAAGATACTTTCGACAGGGTATCGTTTTTCAAAAATTTCAAAAGGGTTTTCTTGTGTGAGTCTATGCGAGATTGCAACCCTTCTTTTGTCTTTATCTATTTCAGTAATTATACAATCTATTTCATCTCCAACTTTAAACATTTTTTTTGCTGAAATATTTTTTTTAGTCCAGCTTAATTCACTTGAATGAAGAAGGGTTGTTAAACCAGGTTCTAATTCACAAAATGCCCCAAAATCCATTAACTTAACAACTTTCACTTTGTATAATTTATTTAATTCATAATTTTCAATGTGTTCAAAGGGGTCTGGTGATAGCTGTTTAACTGAACATCCTACTTGCAACTTTTCCTTATCAACGCTGATTACTTTTAAATTATGCTTTTCACCTATATTAAAAACCTCATCTGGATGATTAACTCTTGAATATGATATTTCTTGTAAATGAACCAAAACATCTAGCTCACCGTTCACATTAAAAAAACAACCAAAAGAGCTATAACCTTTTACTTCTGCACCTTTAATAATGTCACCAACTTTATATTTTTCAATTATTTTAGCTTTATCTTCTTTTTTAAATGATGAAATAATTTCTCTTCTAGATACACATGCGTTTCCACGCATTTTATCTAGTTTTATAAGAGCAAATTTTTGAGGTTCATTCATTAGATGACTTATATCTTTTAGAGGTTTGTCGCTTATTTGTGAACCAGGTAAAAACATAAGTGATCCAGTATCTATGTGCTCTACTATACATCCACCTTTACATTTTGAAGTAATTTTTCCCATAATTGGCTCATTTTTTTCATAAGCTTCAACAAGTTTATCCCAACCTTTTATTTTTTGAGCCTTACTAGCAGAAACCAACACTTCACCATTCTTGTCCTCTATTTTTTCTAACAGAACAGGGATGGTTTCACCGATTTTAATCTTTTCAGATAGACCCATACTTTTTAATTCATTAATATCTAAAACAGGTTCTGACTTTAATCCTTCTACAAAAAGGAACACAAATTTTTCTGTAATTTTATTTATTTTACCCTCAATTATTTTACCTTCTTCTATTTGGACTTTTGAGAGCTGGCTGTTAAGTAATTTTTCAAATTCTTGTGAAGAAGGGTTTGATAAATCTTTATAAATTTCCATTAATTTTTATTTTTTTGTCTATAATTTTTTTTATTTTTAAAAAACACGCTCTTTTAGATAACTTTGATGTGTTAATCAACAAAGAATCTTTAGTTTTCTTAAGGGGAGAAACTTTACGATTATAGTCATTTTTGTCCCGTTTTTTAATACTTTTTAATACATCTTTAAAAGAAATTGATTTTTTTAGCCCTTTTAGCTCTTTATATCTTCTCATTGCTCTTGTTTTTAAATTAGCAGTAATGAAAAATTTAAAATCTGCATCAGGTACAATTTTATAAGTTATATCTCTACCATCTAAGCAAGAACCTTTAAATTTTTTTGGTGGATTATAAGCAAAATTAATTTGAAATGAGTGAATAAGTTTTCTTATTTTATTAACTTTTGCAACATTTGAGGCCTCAGTACCTACTTCGTCAGACAAAAGTTGTTTTTTGTCTAAATCATTTATCTTTAAATTTTTAATTTTTTTTTTGATAAATTTGAAACCGAATTTCTTTGGATATTTTAATTTATAATATGCAATAAGACGGTATATTTTACCTGTATCAACATAAATTAAGTTGTAATGTTTTGATAAACTTTTTCCCAAAGTTCCAGCACCAGCTGCAGCAGGTGAGTCAATAGCAATTTTTAAAATATTTTTTCTTTTAATCATTATTTTTTAATTTATTAATAATTTTAAGAAAATTTGGAAAAGAGGTTTTTATGGAATCTTTATCATGTATAATCCAATTTCCCCCAAAAGATAATGCTGCAACGACGCATGTCATGAATACTCTGTGATCTTTTAAATATTTTTTAATAATAATTTTTTTGTCTATATTTAAATTTGGATTACCAAAAATCTTAATTGAATTTTTTGTAGCGATGGTCTTTATGCCCATTTCCATTAAAATTTTTTTCCCCCATTCAAGTCTCGGACTTTCCTTTTGATTAAGTTCATTAAGATCTTTAAAAATTGAAACTCCCTTTGCTTTTGCCGCAACTAAGAATATGAGCAGAAATTCATCGATCGCACTACTATTCAAAATGGGGGGGCAGTTAATTGGTTTTAAAGATTTGCAACTTATAACTTTGATATCTGATATTAGCTCACCTCTATATTTTTTTTTATTTTTAAAGACTATTTTAACACCCATTTTTTTTAAAATGGTAATAATTCCAACTCTTGATTTATTTATATTTATATTTTTTATTATTAATTCAGAATTATCTGATAAAGCAGTTAATACCATAAAGAAAGCGCTTGAACTTATATCAGACGGGATATTGTAATTAAAATTTTTAATTTTTTTAGGTTTATTAATTTCTATTGTGTCAATTTTTTTTCCTTCTTTAACTTTAATGGGCAAGTTAAGATACTTACACAATAGCTCAGTATGATTTCTTGATTTTTTAGCCCTGATAATTGTTTTACCATCTGTTCGCATCCCTGCAAACATTACTGAACTCTTACATTGTGCAGAGCCTTTTTTCTCAAAATATTTTATAGGTTTAAGATTTGATGAACCATAGATTTTAAGTGGTAAAAAATTTTTTTTTTTTAATATAAATTTAGCACCAAATTTACTCAAAGGATCAGAAATCCTTTTAAAATCTCTTTTTGATAAACTATTATCTCCAATTAATTTTATTGGATAAGGGGAATTGATCACTAATCCAAGAATTAATCTACCTAGTGTACCCGAGTTGTGCGCATTAATTTTAAGATTTTTTTTATATTTGAAACCATTAAGTCCTTTCCCATAAACCTTGCAGTACCTAGTGTTAAGAATTACCTTAATACCTAGTACTCTTATCGCTTTAATTGCTGAAATTACATCTTCTGAAATTAAAAGATTTTTTGCTTTTGAAATTCCATCAGCTAGAGATGAAAATAATACCCACCTGATACTTAAACTTTTATCTCCAGGAACATTAATTATTTTTTTAAATTTTTTAATTTTTCTGTTAAAAACAACAATATTTGACATTATTTATTATTTAAGATTAAAGGATTCTCCAAAATAGGCTGATTTAGCTTCAATGTTGTTTACTAGATCTGCAGGTGAACCTTCTGCAATAATTTTCCCATTGTTTAAAATCATAGCAACATCACAAGTTGCTAGTAGATCTCTTGCTTGATGATCGCATATGCAAGTTGTTATATGATTTTCCTGTTGTAGATTTACTATAGTCTCCTGTAGCATTTTTATAGTTAGAACATCAAGGGCAGCATATACCTCATCTAATAAAAGAACTTTAGGGTCACTTAAAAGTGCTAATGCAATAACCAGTCTTTTTTTTTGACCACCTGATAGAAATTTAGCTTTTATATCTTTTAAATTTTCAAATTCAAATTTAGTTATCAAGTAATTAATTTTTTCTAATCTGAGGTTTTTATTGTCTATAACAATTTCACTTATAGCTTTAAGGTTATCATGAAGAGTTAAATCACTGAAAAAACCTCCATATTGTGGGCAGTATCCAGTTTTAAATTTTTTTGTTCTTATATAGACAGGATAATTTGTTACATCCTCTCCAAAAATTCTTATAGTACCACTTTTAGGTTTTACCAATCCTGTTATTAAATTGAAAATTGTACTTTTTCCCGCACCATTTGGTCCTAACATTCCATGAATCGAATTTTTATTTATTTTGAAACTAATATTATCTAAAATTAATCTATTACCATATGCGAGGGAAACATTTTCAAATTCAATAATTGTGTCTATTTTTTTAAATGATTTGATACGAAATTTTTTAATTATTGCCATTTTAATTTTTACTTTTTACTTCTACTTTTTCATCAGAATTATACATAAATATTTTTGTATCTTTGGTAATTGTATCTAATTTAATAACATCTGCTTTTAAAATATTACTAGGGTTAGTGTAAACAACATTTTTTGATATTATTAACAAGTTATTCTTCATTGAAAAATCAAGATAATTTCCTGTTAATTTATTATCAATATAATCTACCTTAACATTTTTAGAAAAAATAGTGTCATATGTAACAGTATTATATTTTCCAAAATCTGATGAAATTGTAATTATTTCATTCTTTTTTACTAGATCTATATAAGCAGTTACATTTTTCAGAAAAATAATATCACTATTATTTATATCTATTTCGCCTTCATCTGCATTTATAAAATATTCATTCCCTTTCAAATCTTTTGAAGAGTATTTTATATCTTTGATTATATTTGAATTTACAAAATCTTTTTCAGTAATTTCTAAATTTTGCTGAATTATCTTATCTTGTTTAGGTGTTTTAGAGTAAATTAATAAAAAAATTATAAAAAATAGAAAGATTAATATAATAGCAAAACCTTTAAAGGTAAAAATTTTCATTAATATATACTTGATTGCAATAAAGTATGAATATGAAGTATTCCTATTGTTTTTTTTTTATTTCTTTTGTCGTGAACACATAGAGAAGTAATTTTTTTTTCACTCATCAAACTTAGTGCTTTAACAGCAAGTGAGTTTTTTTCTATACTTATTGGATTTTTTGTCATTATTTGATTTACAGACATTTGAGAGAGCGTTTCTTTTTTTTCATTAAATCTTCTTATTTGACCGTCTGTAATTATACCTTTTGTTTGTTTTTTTTTATCTTGTATTAATAAGAAACCTAATTTTTTTTTTGTTAAAATCTTTAGTGCTGTTTTCATATTTAAATTTTCTTTGACAAAGGGTATTTTATTTCCAATCAACATAATATCTTCAACAGTTCTAAGTTGAGCTCCAAGACTTCCAGCTGGGTGCAGCTTTTTAAAGTCAAGTTTTCCAAAATTTTTAAATTTCATAACTGTTATAGCCAGTGCATCCCCAAGAGCTAATTGTGATGTTGTGCTTGAAGTTGGAATTATTTCTCCTGCTTCAATTACTTCAGGAATTAAAAGTTTAATATCAGATGCTTTATATAAAATTGATTCTTTTTTTGAAACGATTCCGATTAGGAAGATTTTGTTCCTATTAGCGTATTGTATTATATTTTTAAGTTCGTTCGTTTTGCCTGAATAACTCAACAATATTAGTACATCATTTTTTGATATCATGCCAAGATCACCATGGGATGCCTCACTTGCAGAAATACTAAATGATGGAGTACCAACAGATGCTAAAGTGGCAGAAATTTTAGAGGCGATTAATCCACTTTTCCCAACACCACATAAAATTATTTTTGATTGACATTTTGCTATTTTAATAACTGCATCATTGAAAGATTTATTTAGATTTTTTTTTAAATTTTGAAGAGCTTTAATTTCTAAATTTATTACATCATTTGCAATGGAGATGAATTTTTTATTTTTCATTAATGTGACCAGATATCATCCTTGAATAAAGCTAAGTCAAGATCTACTCTAGTTTTTAAAAATTTCAAACAATCTTGATATAATTTTATTCTATTTTCTCTTTCTAATATTTTGGTTAGTTCATAATGAATTTTATGTAAATATATAACATCATTTGCACAATATTTTAATTGGGCTTGAGTCAAGTCTCCACCAAAATCTGAATTTTGAAATTGTTTATTTACATCTATATTTATAAATTCCTTTATTAAAGTTTTCAGAGAATGATTATCAGAATAAGATCTAGCTAATTTTGAGGCAATTTTAGTATCTAAAATATTATTTGTATCAGTTTTTAAATAGAATTTAATGTGAGCAATATCAGCTCTCCCATAGTGAAATATTTTCTTAATATGTTCATTATGAAGTATTTTAACTAGATTTGGTGCATTATAATTATTTCTATCTAATTGTATTATATGAGTATCTGAATTTCCTGAAGATATTTGAATTAAACACAAAGGATCACGTCTAACATTCAGCCCCATAAATTCCCCATCAACCGCTATTATATTGCCTAATTCCAAATCATCTGGTAGATCGTTTTTGTGTAATTGAATATTATTACTCATTTTAAACATATATATATGAAAGCAAAAAATTGTCTAATTTTTGGTGGTAGTGGTCAAATAGGCAGAAACTTAATAAGAAAACTGACAAAAAACAATTTTAGGGTCACGGTAGTTACCAGAAATGTACACCAAAAAAGCTATATAATAAAAACTCAGGCTAATGCAGGATATTTAGATATAGTTGAGTCAAATATTTTTGATGAAAATAAAATTAGAAACCTTTTTCAGAAAGCTGAAATTTGTATAAACTTAATTGGAATTTTATTTGAAGATAAAAAAGGAAATTCCTTTAAAAATATTCATACAGTTTTTCCATCCTTGTTAGCTAAATTAAGTAAACAATATAATCTTAAACATTTTGTACATTTATCAGCTCTAGGAATTAATGAGGCAATAGACTCAGATTATGCGAGAAGTAAACTTGAAGGAGAAAAAGAGATTATTAAAAATTTTCCTTTAGCTACTATTCTAAGACCTTCAGTTGTTTATTCTGTTGATGACAATTTTACTACATATTTTATGACTTTGTTTAACAGACTTCCTATTTTTCCACTTTATTACAATGGCAAAACTAAGTTTGCTCCTATTCATTGTTCGGATTTAACTGATACAATTCAATATGTAATTTCAAAAAATATTTATTCAAAAATTATCGAGTGTGTAGGACCTGAAATAATAAGTTTTAAAGATATTTTACAAAGATTATTAAATCTAATGGGTAAAAAAAGAATTTTATTACCTTTTCCATTACCTTTAGCAGAAATATTTGCAAGAATACTTGAAATTTCCCCAAAACCATTGCTTACTAAAGATCAATTAAGACTGCTAAAATACGATAATATTTCATCAGGTAAATATAAAACGAATGCAGATATTGGAATTCCAAGTCTTAGAAATTTTGATGAAGAAGTAAAAAAATATTGTTATATGTGGAGAGATGGTGGGCAATTTTCAACTGAAAAATATAATAAAGATTTAAAGATTTAGAGAAAATTTAAATTAAATCAGGCTGATTGTATTTTTTTTTCTATAAATTCTGGAACTTCATCTTTTTCTGCAACTTCTTCTTTTTTACCTTTTGGCTGATAAGCGTAAAGCAAATGTAATTTGCAATAAGAAAAATCTTTTAAAGATGATCTTCCACAAAAATAAAACGAACTTTCATCTGGATGACCAATTGGCCATTTACATGAATTTTCATCAAGCTCTTCTAACTGTTTCGGGTTTTCTGGTTCAAAATCTTTTTCGATTATCAATGATTTAAATTTGTTTCTTCTGCCTCTTTTTATTTTATAATTTTTTTCTTCTGAGGAATTTTCAAAATTTTGACTTGAAGCAGCTGTTCTAGTTTTTATTTTCGCAGACAAGTTTAGTCTGTGAGCTTTACCTATAACTGCATTTCGACTTATGCCCCCAATTATTTCAGCAATTTGGCTAGCAGTATTACCTTTACCCCAAAGCTCTTTCAATTTTGCAACTTTTTCTTCAGTCCAACTCATAATCAATATGTTGTATCTTGTTTATATAAAACAACAATATACTGATATAAAATTAAATTAAACAATCAAAAAATGAGACTTATCAACATTAAATTTAGTTATTAAGTGTGTATATATTTTCAATCCCAACTTGTATTAATAATTAAACTTTATAAAACAATTTAAATTTATGAGTTATTTGGCAAAAAATTATAACAGAAAAAAAATTTCCTTTAAATATGGCAAAGGAAGTTATCTGTATTCTGCTAATAAAAAAAAATATTTAGATTTTGTGCAGGGAATAGCAGTTAATTCTTTAGGTCATGCAAATCCTAAATTAATAAAAACTATAAAAGATCAATCAAAAAAATTATGGCATGTATCTAATGCATTTCAAATTCCAGAGGGAGAAAAATTAGCCAAAAAGTTATGTAAAAAAAACTTTTGCTGATTATGTAATGTTTCAAAATAGTGGAGCCGAAGCTACGGAAGCAGCAATCAAAGTTGCAAGAAGATATTTTTACTCAATAGGTAAACCAAATAAAAATAGGATTTTATGCATTAAAAACTCCTTTCACGGAAGAACTTTAGCAGCAATTTTTGCTAGTGGATCAAAGAAAATGACCGAGGGATTTGGTCCAAAAGTAACAGGGTTTGATCATTTCAGTTTTGGCGATCATAATTCTCTTAAAAAGAAAATTAACAAAAACACAGCTGCAATTATGCTTGAAACAATTATGGGTGAAGGAGGTATAAAAGTTATTCCTGATTGGTGCTTAAAGGAATTAAGAGCATTATGTAATAAGAAAAAAATATTATTAATCCTGGATGAAGTTCAATGTGGAATTGGAAGATCAGGAGATTTTTTCGCTTTTGAAAAATCAAAAGTAAAACCTGATATTGTACCAATTGCAAAAGGAATAGGTGGAGGATTTCCTATTGGAGCAGTGTTAATGAATAAAAAAGTTGCATCAGGAATGACTCCAGGTACTCACGGATCAACATTCGGAGGAAATCCTTTGGCCATGTCTGTTGGAAATACTGTAATGGATATTATATCAAATAAGAAATTTTTAAATAATGTAAAAAGTCTATCAAAATATTTTTTATTTAAATTAAATAAAGTTCAGGAACAATATCCAAATTTGATTAAACAAATAAGAGGAAGAGGTTTTTTGATTGGGATACAGTTATATAAAGATCAAACTGAATTCATTAAAAAATTGATGGATAATCAGTTATTGACTATTCGAGCAGCAGAAAATGTTGTTCGTATTTTACCTCCATTAAATGTTAAAAAAAATGAAATAGATTTAGCTATAAAAATTATTGAAAAAGTTTGTTCACAAATAAAATAATATGAAACATTTCATTAATTTAAAAGATATACCCGCAAAAGATTTGAGAAAGATTATTACCGATGCTAAAAAAAGAAAAAGTTTAAGAAAAAAACTAAGCACATTAGAGGTTGATAAGGGTGCGCCCCTAAAAGGAAAATTATTAATCCAAATGTTTGAAAAATCTAGTTTGCGAACAAGATTAAGCTTTTATTTAGCTATCAAACAATTAGGCGGTGGTACTTTGACTTTAAGATCCAATGAGCTTCATTTGGGTCAAGGTGGAGAGAGCATTGCTGATACGGCCAAAATTCTTTCGACCTATGGTGATGGATTTATGCTTAGAACTGATAGTGATAAAAAAGTTGAAAATTTTGAAAAATATTTATCTATACCTGTTATCAATGGCTTAAGTCCTTCATCTCATCCAACTCAGGTTTTATCAGATGTTTTTACTGTTGAGGAGATAATGAAAAAACCTATTTCAAAATTAAATATTTCTTGGATTGGTGATGCAAATAATGTTTTAGCTAGTTTAATAGCTGCATCAGTAAAATTTTCTTTCAAGTTAAGTATTGGTTGTCCAAAAAAATTTGAACCAGGAAAAGAAGTTAGAACTTGGGTCAAAAAAAATAATAAAAAAATTTATATTTATAATGATGCAAAAAAAGCAGTTTCAAATGCAGATGTAATTTTTTCTGATAAAGTTATTTCTTTAAATGACAAAGTTAATAAGAGGAAAAAAATACAAGCATTTAAAAATTTTAAAATTGATAAAAAATTAATGAGTTATGCAAAAAAAAATTGCATTTTTTTACATTGTTTACCTAGAGGAGACGAAGTGAGTGATAATGTTTTCTTGGGAAAAAAATCTCATGTATGGCAACAAGCACTCAATAGAGTTCACGTACAAAAAAGTATTTTATTATATTGTTTTGGAAAATTAAGGTAGCGGCAAAGGGCTGTCTGAATTCTCATTTAGATATTTTATTACAGAGGCTCTATCTTTTTCTTTTCTAAGACCTGCATATGCCATCTTTGTTCCCTTTATCCATTTAGCGGGTTTAATTAAAAATCCGTTCAGTTCTTCAAAAGTCCAATTCTTATCATATGCTGCTAGCGCTTTGGAATATTTATAGTTTTCAATCTCTCCAACTTTTCTTCCTACAACATTATACAGAGCTGGACCTATAGCATTTTTTCCTCCCTTAACAATTGAATGACAAGCTGCACATTTTTTAAAAACTTTTTCACCATGTGCAATATCTCCCATTGCCATCAATGCTGATATATCAATTTTGTCTGACGTGGTGCTTGAGCTGGTTGTGGATACAGTAGTGGCAGCTTCTACTTCAACTGAATAACCAGGTGTTTTAGGTTTTTCTACGTGGAATATAACATCAGATAATTTTCCAATACCGATAACAAGCAAAGCAACCATTAAAACTGCAGCAACTATTTTATTTATTTCGAAAGAATCCATTTTTTCTAAATTTTGTAGTGAACGTATAACATGATAAATTAAAAAAAAGCTAAAATTTAATGTATAAATTTGCCTCTATAGTTGTTTAATGAGTATAATAATTTGAAAATATAATGAAAACTTTAGTAATTATACCCTCTAGGATGTCCGCTACAAGGCTTCCAGGTAAACCTTTGCTAAAAATAAATGGTTTATCAATTATTTCACATGTATCTAAAAAAGCAGTAGAGGCCAATATCGGAGAAGTGATTGTAGCTACAGAGGACCAGGAAATTATTGACGATGTTAAAGGAAATGGTTTCAACGCTATTATGACTAGCAATAAACACAAAACAGGCACAGATAGAATTCACGAGGCACTTAAAAAATCAAATATTAAGGATGTTGATTTTATTATGAATTTACAAGGTGATGAACCAGCAATCGACATCCAAGATATAGTAAGATTGAATGATAAAATGTTACAAAATCCCTCTAAAATAGGAACTCTTGCATCGATAATAAAAGAAAATAAAAATTTTAAAAATGAAAATATTGTAAAGGTAATTACTGAAAATGCTTTAGGAGAGAACAATTTTCCAAAGGGTATTTCTTTTTTAAGAATGTCTGAGAGAATAGATAATATATATCATCATATTGGAGTTTACTGCTATTCAAAAGATTCACTCGAAAAATTTGTTCAACTAAGTCAATCTAAAAATGAAATAGAAAATCGGTTAGAGCAATTAAGAGCATTAGATAATAATATTGATATTAATGTTTCACTTGCAAAGTCATCTCCAATAGGGGTAGATACAGAGGAAGATTATCTAGCCTTAAAAAAAATAATGGAATATAAGATTTGATGAGTAAAATTTATTTTCAGGGAACCTTTGGTGCATATTCTCATTTAGCAGCGCTTTCAATCGATTCTAAAGCAGAAATTTTACCTTGTAAAACTTTTGATGATTGTTTTAACAAAGCATCTGAAGAACCAGATACCAGAATTATAATTCCAGAGTCAAATAGAATTACCGGTAACATTGGAATTGAATATTTAATTTTTAAACATAGGCTAAATATTTATAAAGAGCATTTTCAAAAAATTGAGCATAATTTATTAGGACAGCCTGGGGCAAAATTAAAAGATATCAAAGAAGTATACTCACACGCACAAGGATTGTCCCAGTGTTCAAAATTTATAAAAGAAAATAATTTAGCAGAAC
>CACJFA010000002.1 GCA_902592545.1 uncultured Pelagibacteraceae bacterium
TCCTTGAAACTTTAGGCATTGGTCTTTTAATCCCATTATTAAGCTTAATGGTCAATGAGATGTCAACTATAGTATCGCAGATAAATAGTATTTTTGATGATTTTCCAATTATAAAAGATTACTTGTTGTCATTATCAAAGATTGAGTTGCTATCTTTAAGTGTGTTTAGTGTATTTGGAATTTTTTCTCTAAAAACTTTCTTTTTACTAGCCATGGGATTTTTTTCTGCACGTTTTATTTATGAGACTCATAGAAGGTTAGCAAAAACTTTATTTGAGAGTTATTTAAACAGGCCATATAATTTTTTTTTAACTAAAAACTCAGCTGAATTAATGAAAAATACAACTGGAGAAGTAGGTGTTTTTGTTGGACAAGTTCTTATTCCAATTGTTTATTTGTTTACAGAATTAACAGTTGTAATTTCACTTACAGTATTTCTTCTTTATATAGAAACTCTTGGTACCATCATAGTTTTTGGAAGTTTTTTCATTTGTATTTTTTTAGTAAATTTTTTTAGCAAAGGATTTCTTTATGATTGGGGCAAACAGAGGCAGAGAGAAACTGGAATGATCATAAAGACTCTACAAGAAAGTTTTGGCGCGGTTAAGGAAATAAAACTATTAGGAATTGAAAAAGAATTAAAAAAAAAATTTGAAAAGCATAATTTTGCAACTCAAAGAGCGGAAAGCAATATGATGGCTTTTCAAAATGTACCTAAAAATGGCTTAGAATATTTTGCAATATGTTGTTTTCTAGGATTTTTAATTTTTTTTATATATAATGAAAAAGATCTAAGTTTAATTTTCCCTTTAATGGGAGTTTATGCAGCAACAGCTTTTAGATTATTGCCATCAGCAAATAGAATTTTAGTAAACATAAATGCATTCAGGTATGGACTGCCAGTTGTAAAAGTTATTAGAAATGAAT
The DNA here is from genome assembly GCA_902592545.1 of uncultured Pelagibacteraceae bacterium. Classification (GTDB taxonomy): domain Bacteria; phylum Pseudomonadota; class Alphaproteobacteria; order Pelagibacterales; family Pelagibacteraceae; genus Pelagibacter. The sequence goes on from CACJFA010000002.1 coordinate 928, forward strand.
TAGAAGTTGCAAAAAATTATGAACAAGAAGTGAAAAAAAATCAAGTTGATACACATTTAGATTTTAATGATATTAGTTTTAACAATGTAGATTTTGAATATAATGATGATGGCAAAAAATTATTTCAAGATTTGTCTTTTACTATAAGAAAAGGTGATACAGTAGGTATATATGGGCCTTCGGGCGTGGGCAAAAGTACACTTGTTGATTTAATTTGTGGACTTTTAGATGTCACTAAAGGGCAAGTTAAAATTAACAATCAAAACATACAAAATTTAAAAAATTCTTGGCAAAAAATAATAGGCTATGTTCCACAGGCCCCATTTTTTTTTGATGACAAAATTAAAATGAATATTTGTTTTTCCTATAATGAGGAAAATATTGATGAAAAAAAAATAATTGAAAAAATTGAAGATGTTGAATTATCAGATTTTATAAAATCATTGCCATCTGGTATAAATACTTTTATAGGTGAGAAAGGTACAAGAATTTCAGGAGGACAAAAACAAAGAATTGCAATAGCAAGAGCACTTTACAAAGACTCCCAAATTTTATTAATGGATGAAGCTACTAGTGCTCTAGATACTGTTGTTGAGGACAAGATAATTAATTCTATTGATAAAATTAAAAAAGACAAAACCATCATATTAATCTCTCATCGTAAATCTGCTTTAAAAATATGTAATAAAATTTTTAAATTAGATGGATCAGGTAAAGTTAATCTTTGTAAATTTCACGACCTGTAGTAATAAAAGAGCCAAATGAAAAATAATAATAAAGAAATATGTATATTAGGATTGGGATATGTGGGACTTACATTGTCTGCTACATTAGCCGACTTAGGATTTAAGATAACTGGAGTAGAAATTCGTAAAAAAATTTTAGACGACCTACAAAATAAAAGACCTCATTTTTATGAGCCCAATTTAAATAAAATTCTTAAAAAAATTATATCAAATAAAAATTTTAAATTTTATAATAAAATTCCACATAATTGGGCAGGGAACACTTATATAATCACTGTTGGTACTCCATTAGATGAAAATGGAAATTCAAGAGTGGACTTAATTAAAAATGTTAGTAAAGAAGTAAAAAATTCAATTAAAGACAATGGTTTGGTTATATTACGATCTACTGTAAAAGTTGGAACGACAAGAAATATAGTAAAAAAAATTATAGAAAAAAAAATTAAAAAATTTGATATAGCATTTTGTCCAGAAAGAACACAAGAAGGAAAGGCACTAACTGAAGTAAAAAAAATTCCTCAGATAATAGGTGGCCTTGATAGAAAGTCTGCTGAAAGAGCACGGAATATTTTTAAAAAAGTAACAAAAACAAATTTAATTGTTTCGTCTCTAGAGACTGCGGAACTTATAAAGTTAGTAGATAATTCGCAAAGAGATGTCTACTTCTCTTATGCAAATGAAATCGCTAAAATTTGTGATGAATTGAAAATAAGTGCCACGGAAGTAATTAATACAGGGAAATTTAAATACGGTAGAACAAATTTGGCTTTTCCTGGTCCAGTTGGAGGACCATGTTTAATAAAAGATACTTATATATTAAATGAAAGTTTGAATAATAAAAAATTAAAACCAAACATAGCTCTTGCAGCAAGAAATATTAATGAAAATTTGACAAAAGATATTGTTCTTCAGCTTAGGAGCGAATTGAAAAAGAGATATAAAAAAGTAGACAAGATCTCACTTCTAGGATTTGCATTTAAAGGCAATCCACCAACTGATGATACAAGAGATTCTATATCAATAAAATTTTATCAAGAAATTAAAAAAAAATTCCCAAAAAGCGATATTTCAATTTATGACTCTTTAGTTAAAGATGATGATTATATTCATTTTGGATTTAAAAAATCTAATAATATTAATCAAAGTTTTAAAAATGCAAATATAATAATAATTTTAAACAACCATAAAATTTTTAAAAACTTAAATCTTAAAGAAAAAAGTAAACTAATGAAATCAAAAGGTATAATTTATGATTGTTGGAATTTGTTTGATAAAAAAAGATTAAATTTAAAAAGAAATGTAGTTTATTCAGCATTTGGAAATATATGAGAAAAAAATTTTTGATAACCGGAGGAACAGGTTTTATTGGATCAGCAATAACTAAAAAAATAGCCGAAGATCATGATGTTATCGTAGTTGATAATAATCAAAGAGGTCTCAATAAAAGATTAGATAAAATTATGGATAGGATAACTTTATTTAATTTTGATATTAGAAATGAACAATCGTTAATAGATGTATCAAAAGGTGTAGATTGTATAATTCATGCAGCCTATGTTAATGGTACAGAAACTTTTTATAAAAAACCAAAAGAAATTGTTGATATTGCAATAAAAGGTATGCTTAATGTGTTAAAAGCATGTGAAGTGAATGAAATAAGAGAACTAATACTTTTGTCAAGCTCAGAGGTTTATCATCATGCCAAAATTATTCCAACTCCAGAGGAAATACCATTAATTATCCCTGATATAAAAAATCCAAGATTCTCATATGGTGGTGGTAAAATAGCCTCCGAACTTATGTTAATGAGTCATTGTAAGGAAAATTTTGACAAAGCTATTATAATAAGACCACACAATGTGTTTGGACCTGATATGGGTAGAGAGCACGTCATTCCACAAATTATAGATAAGATAAACACTCAAAAAAAACAGAATAATAAAGTTTTAGAAATTCAAGGTGATGGATCTGAAACTCGTGCATTTATTCATATTGAAGATTTTGTTAGTGGTTTTGATTTTGCAATAAAAAAATCTCAACATTTAGATATAATAAATATTGGAAATGATAAAGAGATCAAAATTTTAGAGTTAGTAAAAATTATTAAAAGATTGATGTATTCAGATTGTGAAATTAAAAGTGGAAAATTAAGAGAGGGCAGCACAACAAGGAGATGTCCCGATATTTCAAAGTTAAAAAATTTTGGCTTTAAAGCAAATGTTGATTTAGAACAAAGTTTACCAGAAATAATACAATGGTATAGTAATAATAATTAATGAGAATTTCGTTTTTTACACATTGCTTACCTTTAAGAGATTCTCACGGTGCAGCTGAAACTTGTTATTCAGTAATAAAATTTCTTTCATCTCAAAATCATGAAATAATTTTAAATATTGTCGCAGATGATAAAGAATTTATTAATTCAAAAAATAATAGCTCCGAGATTAAAAAATATTGTAAAAAAATTAATTTATATAAAATTCCAAGTAGAAAAAATTTAATTAAAAATTTTTTAACTAACCCTATTAACTTTTTTTTTCCAAATAAGAACTTAATTTTTCCATCATATGATTTAGAAAGTGGTGTATTATCTGATTTAGAAATTGATAAACCAGATGTAATTTTTATTTATCACTGGATTGCAGCTGCTCCAGTTTTAAATTCAAAAATTCCAAAACTATTAATCACTGGAGATCTTGTTCATATGCCATTTGAGACAAGAATGTTATATAGAAAAAAACTTGGATTAAATTTAGAGTTTAATCTTGGTTTTATTATAAAATTTTTAGGGGTTTTCTGGCTAGGTTATCATCTAAGAAAACAAATGATCTACATGTTAAATAAAGCAGACGATGGAGGATCCTTTGGATGGCATGATGCAAATTGGCTTAAAAAAAATGGAGCACTAAAAAGTAAATATTTTAAAACATCACTGATAGATACTAATCCTGAATTTGATATTGGAAAATATGATTTTACTAATAAGAAAAAGTTTAAGATTATAACAGCTTTAAGTAATCTTGAGTCTACTTCTACATTATCTGGTATGGTTTTTTTATTTGAAGAAGTTTTAGGTAAATTAAAATTAAATATTGGAGAAAAAAATTTTGAAATACATGTGATTGGTAAAGGTAATTTACCAAATAGTTTAAAAAAATATGTAAACGATGAAAATATCATTATGAGAGGATATGTAGAGGATATTAATAAAGAATTTGATACAGCAGATGTTGTTTTGATTCCCACAGCAGTTTTTTTAGGCTTTAGATGTAGAATTTTAAATTCTTTTGCACAAGGTGCTTGCACGATAATTCATCATAATGACGCAATAAATCAGCCAGAAATTAAAAATAAAATTAATTGTCTTGTTGGTAAAAATGGTGAAGAGGTGTCAAATTTAGTTTATGAAGCATATAAAGATATTGAATTAAGGAAAAAAATAAGAATTGAAGCTAGAAATTTATACTTAAATAATTTTAGTCCAGAAATTTCTACACCTGTTATTCTTAATAAGTTAAAAGAATTAGCATTAAATACAAATGAAATTTAAAATCGAAAATAATATTATTTCAAGAACTAGCGAACCTTACATTATAGCTGAAGCATGTGATAATCATTTTGGCAATATGGACTATGCAATAAAAATGATAGAAGAATCAAAAATAGCTGGTGCAAGTGCCGTTAAATTTCAACATCATCTTCCAGATGAAGAAATGTTACCAGTTATACCAATGTCAGATAATTTTTCTGAGCCACTTTATGAATTTTTAAAAAAGAATGCACTTAAATTAGAAGATCATATAAAATTAAAGGAAGTGTGTGACAAGATTGGAATAACGTACCTTTGTACTCCATTCTCTTTCAAAGCAGCTGAAGAAATAAATAAACTTGTTCCAGTTTTTAAAATTGGTTCAGGTGAAATGGCAGATATACCAACATTGAAAAAAATAATTAAATTTAAAAAAGGTATGATTATTTCTACGGGAATGTCTGTCATTGACGAAATAACAAGAACCTATGATTTAGTATCTAATGAAGTTCCATTAGTTTTAATGAATTGTATAAGTGAATATCCTGTAAATTATGAAGATATGAATTTAAATGTAATTTCAAAAATGATTGAAATTTATCCTAGAGCTATAATTGGACATTCTGATCATTCATCTGGATTATTCACTAGTTTTTCTGCAATAACTTTGGGGGCCAAGGTTATTGAAAAACATGTAATTTTAGATAAAAAAATGAAAGGTCCTGACCAGGAAGTTTCTATAGACTTTAATCAGTTAAGTGAATTAGTTAAAACAGGGAAACAAATTAGTAAAACTTTAGGAGATGTCAAAAAGATTCATCCAAAAGAAAAACAAATTAGAGCATGGGCATACAGAAGTATTGTTTCAATTAAAGATATTCCAAAAGGAAAAATTATAGACCAAAATGATATATGGTGCAAAAGACCTGGAACAGGAATTCCTTCTTATGAAATGGAAAATATAATTGGAAAAAAAACAAAAAATAATATTAAAAATAATTCACTACTAATGTGGGAAGATTTAGAATAAAAAAATGAAGCTTTTATTTCTTTTAGGTTCAAGAGGTGAATGGGGCTATATCAAGCCGTTAATAGATATATGTAAAAAGCAAAAAATTAAGTATTCTATTTGTGCAACCAACATGGTTCTACTTCCTAATTATGGCTCTTTGATTAAAGAAGTAAAAAAAAATTATAACGTCAGTGACGAAATATATATGGCGCTAGAAGGTAGCAATCATTATGTCATGACAAAATCTTTGGGTGTTTTTCTAAGTTCTTTTATTGACGTCATAAAAAGACAAAATCCCTCATGGATAGTATTAGCTGGTGATAGGGGTGAGCAATTAATGGGTGCTGTTGCTGGTGCTTATACATATACGCCAATTGCCCATATTCAAGCAGGCGAAAGATCTGGGAATATAGATGGAGTTGCAAGACATTCTTTATCTAAACTTGCTCATATGCATTTTGCATCTAATAGTGATGCGGTAAAAAGATTAATTAAAATGGGTGAGGAAAAACATAGAGTATTTAATACTGGCGCACCACAAATTGACGATATGAAAAATATAAGTTTTAGAGATAATTATATAAAAAAAAATTTAAATATAGATACAAAAAGTCCGTTTATTTTAGTTGTAATGCATCCAGTGACTGAAGAGTATGGATTGGCTGAAAAACAAGTACAAATTTTAATAAATTCACTTAATTTAGTAAAACAAAAGAAAATTTGGATATTACCAAATATAGACGCTGGAGCAGATTTGATTAGAAAAACACTAATTGAAAACAGGAAATCTGATACTTTAATTTTTAAAAATTTATCTAGAGAAATTTATCTAACATTATTAAAAAGATCTAAACTAATTATAGGCAATTCAAGTTCTGGAATTTTGGAGGCACCGTCCTATTCATTGCCAGCAATAAACTTGGGAAGGAGACAAAATGATAGAGTACAGGCCAAAAATGTAATTAATTCTGAATTTAAAAAAGATAAAATTCTTTTATCAATTAAAAAAGCTACTTCAAATAAATTTATTAATTCTATTAAAAAAATGAAAAATCCTTATGGAGATGGCAACTCGTCAAAAAGAATTATTGAAATATTAAAAAAATCAATAAGAGATGATAAAATGTTAATAAAAAATATAACATACTAATTGTATGAAAAAATTGAATAATTATATAATCCCTAAAAATTCAACATTAATAATCGCTTGTGATGCGATTAGTAAAAATAAAAGTAGATGTGTTTTAATTGAAGATAAAAAAAAAATAATAGGGATTTTAAGTGAAGGAGATATAATAAGAGCATTTTTAATGGGCGCAGATATTAACTCTAGAGTAGAAGATTATATAAATCTTAGTTTTATATTCTTTAAAAAAAAAGATTTTAAGAAAGCTAAATTAATTTTTAAAAAAAAACAAATAACTTTGATCCCAATTTTAAATGATAATATGAAGCTTACTGATCTAATAACTCTTAATGAAATATTAGAATCAAAATAATGAATTTTATTGTTATCCCAGCAAGAGCAAATTCTAAAAGAATAATAAATAAAAATATCAAGAAGCTAAATAATAAACCATTAATTAATTATGTTCTTGAAAAGTTAAATAATAAAAAAATAAAAGAGAAAGTATATGTAACATCAGATAGTTTAGAAATAAAAAAACTAACTCAACTTTTCAAAAAAATAAAATTTGTAAAAAGACCAAAAAAATTCGCTTCGTCAAATTCAAAAATAGAAGAAGCTTTAATTCATCTAATATCAACAGAAGATCTTAAAAAATATGAATGGGTTATAACTGTTCAGCCTAATTCACCTTTTATTAAATTAAAAACTATAAAAAAAATAATTAATTTAACAAAAAAAACAAATGCCAATTGTATAATGACAGTGAGTAAAAATGTTTCTGATTTATGGTACAAAGATAAAAAAAATTTTTTTTTGAAAAGATTATTCCCTAATGCACCAAGAAGTTCTCAAAAAAGAAAACCTTTATATGAGGAAAACAGTGCAATTTATGCGACCAGAGTTAAACATTTGCTAAAGACAAAAAAAATATTCGATAAAAAAGTTTTTTTTTATGAAATATCTAGGATAGAAGGAATTGATATCAATGATAAAATTGATTTTTTTATTGCAGATTCTTTAAAAAAAAATGGATATTGAAAAAATAAAAAATCTTAAAAAGTCTAAATTTAGATGGTTGGTTACTGGGGTATCAGGCTTTATTGGAAAAAATATCTTAAATTATTTAATTTTAAATAATCAAATAGTTATTGGATTTGATAAAAAGAAAATTAACAAATCTGATTACGATAAGATTTTTGGTCTTACACCTAATAAAAAAAAAAACTTTATTTTCATAAAGCAAGACCTAACAAACCCAAATTTTGTAAAAAGAAATAAAATAAAAATAGATTTTGTTCTTCATAACGCGGCTTTATCTTCAGTGCCACTTTCTATAAAAAAACCAAAGTTAGTTTTTGATAATAACGTAAAATCTTTTATAAATGTTTTAGAATATTGTAGGCTAAATAAACCTAAAAAAATCATATATGCATCTAGTAGTGCTTTATACTCAAATAAAAAAAATACTAATGAAAATATTAAAATAAATAATTTGAAGTCAGTATATGCAGAAAGCAAACTGGCAAACGAAAAAATTGCAAATTTGTATTCTCAGGAGTTCAGAATGAATATTGTGGGACTTAGGTATTTTAATGTCTACGGGCCATTCTGTAAAAAAAGTGGACAGAATCTTCCTGTTATAAATAATTGGATCAAATCCCTTTTGTTAAATAAGAACGTTGAATTGTATGGTTCTAAAAATCAGACTAGAGATTTTGTATATGTTAAAAATATAGTTGAATTAAATATTCTTTTATCTTTAAGTAAAAATAAAAAAAAAATTTATAACTTAGGGACTGGAAAATCTACCAAACTAAATGATTTATTTAAAATTATAAAAAATAATGTAAATTTTTCTAAAAAAGATTCAAAGTTAATTTTTCTTGAAGAACGAGCTGGTGATATAAAAGATTCAAAAGCTAACATGAGAAATTTAATTACTGAATTCAAGATTACAAACAAATATTTTGTAAATTTAGATACTGGATTAAAAGAGACAATAAATTTTTTTAAAAAATAGTGAAAAAAAATAAAATTTACATAGGTGGTGGTTTTAGCGAAGATCAACTTCTATGGATATTCCCTATAATTTCAAATTATTTCAGTAATTCAAATCAAAATGTAATTTTTTTAGAAAATAAATTGTCTAAAACTTTTTCTAAAAGTTTAGTTTTTAAAAAGTATTTAAAAAATTTTAAATTGATACAACAAGATAACTTATTTTTTTTCAAATCAAATATAATTAAGTATTTTTTATTATTAATTAAATATTTTCCTAATATATTTTTTTTCGTTTTTTTTATTAATAGAAATTCAATTTTAAAAAATAAAGATCAATGGAATAATGTGCAATTTTATCATAGTTTTTGGGACACATCTTTAAAGTTATGTGAAGATGGTCAATTAGAGCCAAATTTTTTTAATAAATTTATTGCAATACTAAGATGTTATGCTGCAATTGATTTGGCTAAAAAAATTTATAAGCAAGATATAAAGACCGTTTTTCTTGGACATACTGTATATTCAAATAGAGCTTTATTTGCCTATTTAAGAAGTAGAAAAATAAAAATTTTTACTCAAGCGGCATATAATTTGCATATTCAACCTAAACTGAGAGACAACTCTTGGTTAAATATATCAAATGATAAATTAGCATTAGTAAAAAAAAAAATTAAAATAAATAAAATTAATGATTATTTTATTAGAAGAAACAAGGGTAAGGGTAATTATTATGACTCTGAAAATGCACTTAAGGGTGTCAAAAGAGATGATGACTTAAAAGATTTTAATACTATATTTCTTCATGTTTTTAGGGATTCTCCTTTTAACTTAATAGAAAAAAATAGAATATTTGTTGATTACTTTGATTGGATTATTAAGACATTGAAGATATTAAAAAATAGTAACGAAAAATGGATTATTAGATGTCACCCTAGTCATAAGAGATGGGGAGAGAACCAGTCTATTACATTAAAAAAAATCATTAGTGTTGCTTTAGAAAAATCGAGCTTACCAAGTAATATCATTATAGATGAAGGATTATATTCTAATCTTTTTTTAATCAAAAATTCAAAAAAAATTGTAACTTTTAATGGCACAGTTCAGTTGGAGGCAGCATGTTTTGGTAAAAAAGCTATTACAGTAGTATCTAATTTTAAAAATTTAAATTTGAAAATAGATATATGCCCTAAAAATTTAGCTGAGTATAAAAAAATTTTATTAAATAAAAATCATAAATACGCTAATTTTTCAAAGCTAAACTCAAATCAAATATTAAATTCTAAATATTTGCTTTATATCATAGAAAATATTCATTATTTAAAAAAAGATTTAAACGCATCAGAAATTTATAAAGATGATAGTGAAAAATTAAAAAAATTAAATTTTAAGAATATAATGTTAAATATTAAAACCAATGAAGAATTTTTTAAAAAAAATTCAATTTATTTAAAAAATGGTGGCACTCACACTATATCAAAAAATTTTATAGATAATTTTATTGACCATGAAAATTCTAAAATATAAATATAAATAAATGTACAAACTACTTATAACTGGAAATCTAGGATATATAGGCCCAGTTCTCACGAATTATTTAAAAAAAAAATATAAAAAAAAAATTCATATTACGGGTGTGGATTGTGATTATTTTAAAAATTTTAAAAGTGATATATTTAATTTTGAAAAAAACTCAGTTGATCATCAAATCTATGAGGACATAAGAAATTTCTCAATTTTAAATAATAATATAAAATATGATGGAATTATTTTATTAGCTGCGATTTCTAACGATCCAATTGGTAATAAATTTGCTAAGCAGACTAATGAAATAAATATTAAAGCTAATACGAAATTAATCAAGGAAGCAGTTAAAATAGGTATTAAAAATATTACATTTGCTGGAAGTTGTAGTATTTATGGAAATTCTGGTCGTTTAGTGAGTAAAAGCAAAAAAGAAAACGATAATTTAAATCCATTAACACCATATGCCATCTCAAAAGTAGCAATAGAAAAAATTGCTAAAAAAATTAATTTAAAGAAGTCAGTATTTACTTCTTTAAGATTTGCAACAGCTTGTGGAATTTCAAGTGGTTTAAGACTCGATTTGGCACTTAATCAAATGACATGGAGCGCTGTAGTTAAAAAAAAAATTATACTTCTCTCAGATGGTTCGCAATATAGGCCATTAATCGATGTTGAAGATATGTGCAGAGCTATGGATTGGTCGATTTATAGAAAAAAAGACAATGGTGGAAAATGCTTATTAATAAATGTTGGTAATAAAAATTCAAATATTAAGATTATAGATATCGCAAATAAAATAAAATCTATACTCCCAAAAATTAAAATTATAAAAAATAAAAATGCACCAGTAGATAAAAGATCCTACAAAGTGGACTTTGAAAAATTTTATCAATTAGCAAAAAATTATACTCCTAAAAAAAACATAAGAAAAACTATTATAGAATTAATCACATATCTTAATGAAAATAACTTAATTAATCATCCTGATTTTGAAACATTGTTGAAGAGACTAGATTTATTAAATAAAAAAATTGAAAAGAAAATATTAGATCAAAATTTAAGATACATAAGATAAATTTTGACAAAAAAATCTTCTCAAAATAAAAATTATGTTTATAAATTGGCAAAACAAAATTTATTTATATGCTTTGTAAATCGTGTAAAAAAAAAATTAATAAAACACTAATTGATTTAGGTTCAGCACCATTATCAAATAATTTATTATATAAAATCGAGGAATCTGAAAATTGGTATCCTTTAAAGGTTATGATTTGTAGCAATTGTTGGTTAGCTCAAACAAATCATAATTTAACTTCAAGTGAAGTTTTTAATAAAAACTATCCTTATCTTAGTAGCGTTTCAAAAAGTTTACTTATAAATTCAAAAAAATATGCAGATGATGTTTATGATAAATTTTTAAAAAATAAAAAAAATAATAAAATTTTAGAAATAGCTTCAAATGATGGTTATTTACTTCAATATTTTAAAAATAAAAAATTTATATCAAAAATAGTTGGTATAGAACCTACACCTGAGGCTGCAAAAATATCTAGAAAAAAAAAAATTCAAACATTAGAAGTTTTTTTTGAAAAAAAAGAAGCTAAAAAACTTGATAAAAAATTCGGTAAATTTGATTTAATAATTGCTAATAACGTAGTTGCACATATACCTGATATAAATTCTTTTATTCAAGGAATAAAAAAATTATTGTCTAAAACAGGAATTGTAACAATTGAGTTTCAATATTTAGTGGATCTTATAAACAAAAATATTTTCGATAATATTTATCACGAACATTATTATTATTATTCTTTTACATCTTTTAATAAAATTTTAGAAAAATTTAATTTAAAAGCTTTTGATTACCAAAAAATAGAAGCTCAAGGAGGTAGCCTAAGACTTTATATTACCCATAAAAATAATAAAATATATGCTGTTTCTAATAACATTAAAAAATTAAAAAATTTAGAAACTAAAATTGGAATTAAAAAACTTAAGTTTTATTCAAATTTCTTTACAAACACTGTCAATAAAAAAAATCAATTTTTATCTAAATTAATAGAATTAAAAAATAAAAAAAAAACTATTTTTGGATATGGCGCAGCAGCCAAAGGAAATACAATGATTAATTTTTGTGGAATTAAAAATGATTTAATTGATTATGTTGTAGATAAAAATTCATATAAACAAGGAAAATTTTTACCGGGAAGTAGAATTCCCATTGTTTCAGAAAATTTTATAAGAAAAACAAAACCTGATTACATAGTTATTATTCCATGGAATATTGCTGAAGAAATAAAAAAAGATTTAAAATATGTAAAAGGTTGGGGTTGCAAATTTATTATTTACCAACCACAAGTAAAAATAATTTGAAAAAAATTTTAGTTACTGGCGGTACCGGATTTATTGGTAGAAATATTTTAGAAGAATTATCTAACTCCAAAAAATATCTTATTTATTCTACTTATAGAAAAAAAAAATTAAGAATTAAAAATGTTAAATGGATTAAAATTAAAACATTAAAGTCAAATATACTAAAAAATAAAACTTATGATATTTTGTTAGATTTAGCGTGGTATGATTTACATAATTACAATTCCTTAAGTCATATAAGTTTACAGGTTGATGAACATTTTGAACTTTATAAAAATTTACTTAAATCTAATGACGATATGAGTTTATATATATTTGGAACAAGTCTTGAATATGGTTTTAGAGAAGGAAAGTTGAGTGAAAAATTTCTACCCAAACCACATGTAAATTATTCAAAAGGAAAAAATATGTTAAGAAAAAAATTAATTGAAATTAAAAAAAAAAAAAATTTTAAATTAACATGGTTAAGACCTTTTTATATTTATGGAGAAAATCAACAAAAAAGAACCTTGTATTCTCAATTTCGAAAAGCGGTAAAAAATAAATATAAAAAATTCAAAATGTCAAAAGGTGATCAAAAAAGAGATTATATAAATGTAAAGGATGTTGCCAAAATACTATTGAATTTAATGAATAAAAATTTAGATTTTGGAATAATAAATATTTGTTCTGGTAAACCAATTAAAGTAATCGATCTTGTAAAATATTGGAAAAAGAAATTAAATTCAAAAATTATCCTTGATAGTGGTCAACTGTCTATACCAAATTATGAACCATATATTTTTTATGGAGATAATAAAAAACTCAAAAAGATTATTAATGAAAAAATTTAAAAGAGGATTAATTATTGGCCCAGATGGGATTGGACAAGCACATATTAGAGAATACATTAATTATGGTATTGATGAGATTTCAATTATAAGAAAAAATATTTTCAAAAATAAAAAAATGATTACAAAAATTAAACCTCATAAAGCGAGATTTAATTTTCTTAGAAGTTTAAATGAGATAAAAAAATATAAGCCAGATATAATTAGTGTTTGCTCTCCCCATTATTTTCATATTAAACATTTAAAAAAAATTTCTACATTCACTCCCAGATCTATTATTGTAGAAAAACCATTTATTGTTTCGAAAGATATGAATTTTGAGAAATTAGAAAAAACTACGAATGATTTAAATAATAAATTTAAAAAAAGAATATTTGTTAATATTCCAATGACTGAACTTACAAAACAAGTAATAAAAATATTTAAATTTAACAAAATTAAGCAAATTAAATTTAAATATCTTACTAAAGGTAAACATAAAAATGACGAAATTCTTATTGATCTACTTCCACATGCAATATCTTTTATTTTATCTTTGCAGAAAAAAAAAAGCTTAAAATTTGATATAAAAAAATTATTTGTAAATAAAACCAAAACAAAAATTTTTGCAATAATAAATGAAACAGTATGTGAAATTTACTTAGAACAAAATATTAATATAAAAAAAAGTTTATTATCTTTTGAAATTAATAAAAAAAAATTTAAAAGAATTTCTACAGTAAAAGACAAAATACATACAAACTATATTTTATATAATAAAAAAAAATATAAAATTAAAAATCCGATGACTTTATCGTTAAAAAAAATAATTAAATCTTTGGATTTGAATTTAAATAATAATATGAATAGAATTTATATTGGTTTGATTAATAAATTTACATGTCATGTTATAAAAATGTTTAGGAAAAAACTAATATGAAAAAGGTACTTGTTGCAGGTGGGTGTGGTTTTATTGGATCTAATATTTCTATATTTCTAAAAAAAAAAAAATATAAAGTCTATTCATTAGATAATTTATCAAGAATTGGATCCTCCCTAAATCTTCGGAGATTAAAAAAATCTAAAATTCGAAACTATAAAATTGATATACAAGATACAAAAAAAATTTTAAAATTACCTAAATTTGACATCATTTTAGATTGTTGTGCTTTAGTTGAAGCCGATGTTAAAAAAGAGAATATAAAAAAAGTTTTTTCTGTTAATTTTTTTGGAACAAATAATTTATTGATGAAATGTATTCAAGATAAATCCAAAATAATATTTTTTTCAACTAGTAGAGTTTATTCAATAAAAGCAATTTATAATTTATTGTTTAACAAAAAAAATCTCGGTAAAAAAATAATTATAAAAAAAAAATATTTGATCAATGAAAAATTTGATATGAATACACCATTATCCTATTACGGTTTATCAAAAAAATTTTCTGAAGAATTAATTAAAGAATATTCATACTCTTTTGGAATTAAATATATCATTAATAGATTTGGCGTAATATCAGGACCATGGCAATTTGGTAAAGTTGAACAAGGCTTTTTAAGTTTATGGATATGGAAACATTTAACAAAAAGAAAATTATTTTATAAGGGATTTGGAGGTAAGGGCTTTCAAGTAAGAGACATCCTTCATATAGATGATGTATGTCAAATAATTTATTTACAAATAAAAAAAATAAATAAAATTAATAACCAAATTTTCAATATTGGTGGAGGAATAAATAATTCAATAGATCTTAAAAGTCTTACTAATTTATCTCAAAATATTACAAAAAATAAAATTAATATAAAAAGTCTAAAATCTACTAATATGTCAGATATACCTATTTATATTTCAAATAATAAAAAAATAAATGAATATTATAAATGGAAACCAAAAAAAAAAATAAAAGAAATTGTAGTTGATGTATTTAAGTGGCAAATGAAAAATCTGAATAGTTTAAAAAAGTTTATGAAATAATCTATGAAAGTAATAATTATCACTGGATCATGTGGATTAATAGGATCAGAATCTGTTAAATTTTTTTCAAAAAAAAAATATTTGATAGTTGGAATAGATAATAATTTTAGAAGATATTTTTTTGGAAAAGATGGAAATACAAATTGGCAATTATCAAATTTAAAAAAAATTAAGAACTATATTCATTATTCATACGATATAAGAAATTTTAAAAAACTTAAAACTATATTCAAAAAGTATAATAAAAGAATTGCATCCATAATACACTGTGCGGCTCAACCATCTCATGATTGGGCAGCTAAAGAACCGCTTACAGATTTTAGTATTAATGCAACTGGTACTCTCAATTTGCTTGAATTGACAAAACAATATGCAAAAAATTCTAAATTTATTTTTTTATCAACAAATAAAGTCTATGGTGATAAACCAAATCAAATAAAATTGGTTGAAAAGAAAAAAAGATACGAGCCGATAAATAAGCATTATAAAATTAATGGAATTGGAGAAGATATGTCTATCGATAATTCAAAACATAGCATATTTGGATCTTCAAAAGTTGCAGCTGATATTTTAGTTCAAGAGTATGGTAAATATTTTAACCTTAACACTGTTTGTTTTAGAGGAGGATGTTTAACAGGCCCATCTCATTCAGGTGCAGAACTTCATGGATTTTTATCATACTTAGTCAAATGTTGTCTGAAAGGTAAACTATATAAAGTTTATGGGTACAAAGGGAAACAAGTTAGAGACAATATTCACAGTAGTGATTTAGTAAATATGATTTGGGAATTTATAAAAAGACCCTCAAGAGGAGAAGTCTATAATGTTGGAGGTGGCATAAATAATAGTTGTTCAATTTTAGAGGCAATAAATTTAATAGAAAAAATAACAAAAAAGAAAATGAAATATAAAATCATGAAACAAAATAGGATTGGAGACCATATATGGTATATTACAAATCTTAGAAAATTTAAAAAAAATTATCCTAAATGGAAATTAAAATATTCTTTAAAACAAATTATTTCAGAAATAATCAAGGAACAAAGTCAAATTCATTAGAATAAAAATGAAAATACTAAATGTTTCATATTCAGATTTATTTGGAGGAGCAGCTAAATCTGCTTATAGAATACACAAATTATTAAATACTATTAATTTTGTAAAAAGCGATATGCTTGTTGTAAAAAAACTTTCTAAAGAAAAAAATATTTTTAGTTTAAAAAGTAAAATTTCAATTTTTTTTTTTAAATTAAAAAATTATATGGGAATGTTAATTTCAAAATTTGATACTAATAATAACCCAAAATCATATAATCTTTTTAACTCTCCTTTTTTAAAATTTATAAATAATTCTGAATATGATCTAATTAATTTACATTGGATAAATGCGGAGACTTTATCTATAGAGGATATTAACAAGATAAATAAACCGATTATTATTACAATGCATGATATGTGGTGGATATGTGGATCTGAAAATTACATAGAATATGGTGATAATAAGTGGAAAAAAGGTAACTTTAATAATTATATTTCAAATTACATCTACAATAAAAAAAAATTTATATTACCAAAAGCAATTATTTCTCCAAGCAAATGGTTGTTAAACTGTGCCAGAGAATCTGGATTATATAATAAATCAAAATTAATAAATATACCTTATCCTGTAGATCAAAATGTTTTTTATCCAAAAAAAAATTTAAATTCACTATTAAAATTCAAATTAAAAAAAAACAAAAAGATAAAAATTTTTTTTGGAGTATTTGGGAATGCAACTGACAAACGAAAGGGTATAGATTTATTAATAAAATCATTAAATTTAATTGATCCAGATTTATTTGAATTAATAATTGCAAGTAAGAACGAATTTAAAAAAAAACATAAATTCTCAATTAAAAATCTAAATTATATAGAAAGTGAAAACGATTTATCAAATATATATAATATTTGTGATATTGTTGTTTTAACATCAAGATTAGATAATCTTCCTAATATTGCATTAGAGGCACAATCATGTGGTAAACCTATTGTTGCATATAAGGTTGGTGGAATTCCAGATATAATTAAAAATAATGTAAATGGTTATTTAATCGATCCATTTAATTTCAGATTATTTTCAAAAAAAATTGAAATACTAATTAAACAGAGCAAATTAAGGAAAAAATTTTCCTTAAATGCCTATAATTATTCAAAAAAACATTGGTCACATGAAGTAATTAGGAAAAAATATAAAAAACAATTGTCTGATCTAAATTAGAAATTATGTACGTTGATTTATCAAATATGTATTCAGGGTTTAGTGATAGATTGCGACAGCTTACATTTTGTATAGCATATGAAAAATTACAAAATAAAAAATTCAAAGTTATAGAGATCTATGAGAAGAAAAATAAAGAATCTCCATTTTATATTTCAGAATTAATAAAAATTAAAAATTGCAAAGTTAAAAATGTAAAAAAGAAAAATATCGAAGCTATAAAAATGGATCCATTTAATTCAGAAATATCAATTAAAAATTGTCATAAATATAATTTCAAAAATTTAGACAATAGAAAGTTATTAATGGAATGGAAAAAAACTTATCAAATATTACAACCTAAAAAAAAAATTAAATTTAAATTAAATAAAATTATTAAAAATAAAAAATATATATCTATACATATTAGACTTACTGATAAATTAGTTTCTTTTAGAAATTATTTTTTAGAAATACCCACTAAAGACGTAATATATCTTAAACAGTTTGAAGAATTTATGAACAATATTGAAAATTTAATACCAGACAAATATAAATATATTTATTTATGTAGTGATGAAAATATTTTTAAAAAAAAAATAAAAGAAAAACTTAAAAATAAATTTAAATTTATCGAAAGAAATATTAAATATAACAAAAAAAAACTCAGACAGACTTCTGGAGAGGATTTTGTTATAGATTTATTTGCAATGTCAAAAAGCTCATTAATTATTTCCTCGACTGGCGGTAATGTTCCTTATGCATCAAATTTAATTTCTGGACTAAAGCAAAATTATATTAAATGGATAAATTACAGATTTAAATATAGGTTTTTTTATAAAATAAGACAGGTAATTTTTAGTATAAGAAATTTTAATTAAATGATGTTAATTTTTAATTTTTTTTTAATCTTATGTGCATTTAAAATATATATAAGCAAAGTTAGTGATAATCTTTTAATTCTTCTCAATGGATCAGTGTTAAGTCTCCAAACAAATTCTAACCCAAGGCTTTGAAGAATTTTAGGACATTGCTTTATTTCACCAGAGGCTATACTTAATCCTCCACCGATACAGATAATTTTAAAATTTTTGTTATTTTTTTTTATTTCTTTTGCTAGAATTTCTTGTTTTGGTGTGGGTAACGTAATTAAAACAAGTGAGTTATTATCTAATTTTGGAACAAATTTTTTTAAATTATTACCTTTAACAATAGGTAATTTAATAAAATTTACTTTAGTATTAAATTTTTTTTTTAGATATTGATTTTGTTTTTTTGAGTAATTACCCATAACAATTATTTTTGAAAATTTATAGTTGAAAAAAAAAGTAATAAATTTACTTCCAGGAATTTTTTTTTTTTTGGAATGAACTTTACCAAAAATACCATCACACCATAAATATAAATTATTACTTGGTTTAATTAATCCTAAAAAATAATATGCAATGAAGGCTAAGTTCAGTGCACTAAAAATAAAATTCGATCTTATATTAAATTTTTCAAAATTTGATATTAAATTAAAACTTCTTGATTTCATCTGACTATTGTATCTAATTTTTTCTTTAAAGCGGCTAAATCAATTTCATAATCTGAATTTTTACTTGAACCAATTATATTTTTTTTTTTACATATAAGATAATGGTAATTAATATTTAATAAATTTGATAGGTTAAAGTAACAATTTAAGTATAAGTCATTTTCTGGCTTTATTTCAATAAGATTGTTTTTTTCTTTCATCCATATTAAATTAGTTAGTCCAGCTCCATGCAAACCAATAATAAATTTTGCGGAAGAAAATATTTCCAATTGTTTGTTAAAAGATATTTTTTCTGAGTATAGGATTTTAAAATTATAATTTTTTAATAAATCTATTAAATTTTGCTCATTTATAATTCTTCTTCTTCCAGATTTATTTCTGCTAATATATATTCTTTTATAATTACGGTATTTTAAATTCATTGCTTTTTTTAAATCATTTATATTTTTCTTTCTTGGATTTCCTGATGGATATAAACTTCCAATATAAGTTAATTTTTTAAATTTATAATTAGTATTTTTTTTCAAAAAAAAATATTTTACTTTTAATCTTTTGAGACTAGATATAATAAAATTAATTTTTAATTTACTTGGTAAAATAATTGTTAAATTTTTATGATTTTTTTTAGCATATACGACCTTTGGTAAAGTATCCGTTATCCAATGGAAGTAGCCAGAAGAATTTCTATCATGTACAAGTATACAATTTTTTGGAAGATATGTATTATTATTAAGTATTTTTTTAAAAAGAATTTTAAATATATAATTTAAATACAATATTGTTTTCTTAATTATAATGTATCTACTAATAGAATTGAATGATAAGTAATCTGAAATTAGATCGTAATTAAAAGTAAATATTTTACCATCATCTAAAACGTTTAAATCTCTTATTTGATAAATATAACTACTTCCAATTTTATTTATAAAATCGTGGTAAAAAAGATGAGTATCTTTGGGATTAATAAAATTTTTATTTTTTTTTATAATTTCATTTGAAAGTAATTTTTTTTTAATTATCATAATCCTTATTTTACAATGAAATTTTCAATTATTACTAGTTGTTTTAATGCAGAAAAATATATCTCTGAGACAGTTGAATCAATTTGCCAACAAACAGAGTTCATAAATAATAATTGTGAATTAGAATATATAATTATTGATGGAAATTCTACGGACAATACCAATTTAATAATTGAAAGGTTAAAAGAAAAATACCCATTCATAGTTCATATAGTTGAAAGCGACACTGGTTTATATGATGGCCTTTCCAAAGGATTTAAATTAGCTAGTGGAGATGTAATGGGTTATCTGAATGCTGGCGATTTTTTAAATAAAACTGCATTTTCAGTACTTAAAAAACTTTTTTTAAATAAAAAAATAAATTGGGCCACCGGTTTAAAGATTATTTATAATGAATATTCTGAAATTACCAAAATTCAAATACCATATAATTACAGATCAAGTTTAATTAGATGTGGAGCATATGGCAAATACCTACCATTCATACAACAAGAATCAACTTTTTGGAGACCAAAATTATTAGAGGGTTTTAATTATGAATATTTTAAAACTTTAAAAAAGAGTGGTGATATGTATTTATGGTATAATTTTTCCAAAAATAATAATCTTTATATCGTTAATAGTTATCTTTCAGGATTTAAATATCATGATAATCAGATTACATTTAGAGAGACTGGTTCCACAGATTTATATTTAAAAGAGGCAACACAATTTACAGACAAAATAAAAATAAAAGATTTTTTTTATATTCTTTTAGATGCAATACCTTGGTACCTGGGAAGAAATATAAGTAATATTTTTAGTTCAACAAATTCAAAATTTATTGATTATCTTAATAATTATAATTGGCAAACGAGAGTTAGTGACAAAAAAGTATATTGTTGGGTAAGCGATTTTGAGAAGACAAACGGAGAAGGCATAACTGCGAATTTATTTTTAAAAAATTTTATTGAAAAAAATAATATAGAAAAAAAAAGCGTTTTTATAAAAAATTCATCAAATAAAATAAATTTTTATCAATTAGAAAAAATTAATAAATCAACCCGAAAAGGACAATTAAATATTTTTGAAAAGTATATAGATCCTTTTATTGGCATTGTTTATTTATGGTATAGATATATTACAGGAAACAAAGTTGTTTTTGTGAATTTTTTACCGTTATGGAATTTTTTAATTTTTTTACTACTACCACCTAAAACTATTCTTGGTCCTATTACTGGAACAAAAGCTTTTAGTGAAGATATTAAAGGCTTTGAGAGATTTTTTAGAAAGTACTTAATGCCTATTCAGTTTTTCTTATCCAATTTAATTTTATTATTTAGATATAAACATCTAACTTTTAACACTTCAAATTTGAAATCAATTCTTTCAAAAAAGGTCATAGAAAAATCCCAATTTAATTTTATTTATAATTTGTACGATTTAAATAAAAAAAATAATAGTTTAGAGAAAAAATATGATTTTATATTTTATATTAGAACATATCCCTCAAAAGGAACAACAGAAACAGTCAATTTTATAAATCACTTAAAACAAAATTATAAAATAATTACAGTTGGTGAAAAACTAAACTTAGAAGGAATTGAAGAGTTTGGATTATTATCTAGAGATAAAGTTCTAGATTTATGTAAAATATCAAAATTTTCAATAATTAGTTCTGAAAATTTTTATTCTTTGTTTTGTTTTGATTGTGTTTCTAATGGAGTAAAAGTTTTTTTTAATAATAAAATGAGTTATGAAAAAACTTTTGAGCAAGATCAAAAGGTTTTCCCAATCAGTTTTAATGATTTAGATTTTGCAATTAAACAAATTAAAGATAAGATTAAAGTTTTAAGTTAATTTTTTATTATTTAAAAAAAGTAAGCACATAAATAAGACTATATTATCGGTTCCAAAAACCAAGAAACTACTTTCTACTAAACTTCTTAACATTATAAATATAATGATAGCTATTAATGAGAAAATAATGATGTCTTTGGAGTATTTTTCTTTATTTTTTAAAAAATAATAAATTAATCTAAGTATATAAAAATAAAATAAAATTAAAAAAAATAAACCAAATAAACCTCCCGAAATAAGAGAATAAAATATTGAATTAGATGCACTTTCTTTAATAAAAAATCTATCAGCACTATTACCAAAACCTAAAAAACTATTTTTTAAGTCTTCTCTATCTTTAAATAATTTTAATATTTGTCTCCATAATTCAAGTCTACCTGAAGAATACTCACTAATTAAAATATATTGATCATCTTTATGTATTTTTTTAAATTCTGGGTTATTTGGAGCAGTTGTAAAAATTCTACCAACGGGAATCTTTATATTTAATTCTGAAATGATACTGAATTGATTTTCTTTATTTTCATTATTTTCACTAATTTCATAACTCTGATAACTCTGAATTAATTTTTTAAAGTTTGGAATAAAAATATTTAAAAATTGAGGTATTATAATAAATATAATAGCAATACTAATAATTTTCTTAAATTCATGCTTATATACCAAAATTAAAAAATTAATCAAAAAAAATAAGAAAAATGCATAAATTGACGTTCTTGATTGAAGTTGAAAAATATTTGTAGATAAAAAAATTAATAATAAAATTATTAAAAAATTAAATTTTTTTTTCTCTCCATATAAATAGAATATAGCTAAAGGTAAAAAAATTATTAACAAGTTCCTACTTAAACCTAAAGATCTAATAGTTGGTACTCCAAACAATTCACCCGTTATCAAAAATTGAGTAAAATATAGATATTCTTTATTATTACCAAAGTATTCAACATAAGCAAAGTAAAGTGTAATAAATGATATAAAAATTAAAAAAATATAATTAATTTTTAATAATTTAATTGTTTCTTTTTTATTTAATCTAGAGAAAATTAAATATGAGCACATAAAGTAAATACCCATCATTACGTCTCTGGTTAGATTTGGTAAATATCCAGTTTGTATAAAATATTTATCATTATTTAATGCTTCAAAAATGCTATTATTATTGAAATACAAATTATAGTTTCCAATTAAAAAACTTAAAAAAATAAAAAAGATAATATTTGTTAGAAAATAACTCTTTTGATAACTACTTTTAAAAATAATCAAAAAAATAATTATAATTAATGGAAAAAAAAATCTAATATTGTTTAATATTGTTTTAATGTTAACTTCATTTAAATTTGTCATTGAATGATATTTTGAGCCGACAGAAGCCCAAATAAATAATGTAATAATTAATAAAAAAATATCTCTATATAAGCTCTTATAACTTATTAATTTTTTCATATAAAATTTTTATTTTGTTTTTAAAATTGTAACTCTCTTTAAATTTTCTACTAACTTTAATTTTTTTTTTATTTTTTATTTTTAGCAAGTCATTAAAGAGTTTATTTTCAGAGGTGATTATTAAAGATTTTAAATGTTTTGTATTTTTAATACCAACAACAGCATTTTTGCTACAAACTGTTAATGCACCATAATACAAGGCTTCTAAAATTTTTATTTTTGTTCCTGGTGCTTTTGGCATTGGTGCATAAAAAAATAAACAATTTTTAATTAACCAAACTAAATTTGATTTTTTTATTATTCCAAGATTTAATATATTTTTATTTTTATATTTAGGTATACCTTCACCTGTTAAGATTAGTTTAATGCTTGGAAATATTTTTTTGATAATTTTTTTATTTTTGATGATTTTATTTATTGCTAATTTGTTAGGCCAATATGTATATGAACCACAAAATAAAAAAAATTTATTTTTTTTTATTTTTTTATTATTTATTTTTTCTTCCTTAATTTCCGTAACACCATTTTCAAATAAAATAGATTTTGTGTTATAATTATTAAGAACAAATTTCTTATCTTTATTGCTTACACTTGTTCCGATACATTTTTTATAAATGAATTTTTCAAAATAAAAGGTAAGGAATGCAATTATAAAATTGTTTTTTAACTTTCTAACTTCATATTCTAAATTATGTGCATGATATATAATAATTACGTTTTTTAATAAAATTTTAACTAGTATAATTAAAACCAAACTAAAGCCTACCCAACTAGCACCCTCAATGATTAGATATCTTTTTTCATATGTTTTTAAGAATTTTTTAATTTTGAAAGATGATAAAAAAATGTTGATTAAGATACCAGTTAAACCATCTTTTTTTTTTATATTGATAATTTTTCTTTTTTTTAGTTTTGATTTGGTAATTTGAATAAGTAATTTGTTTTTATTAGGCCATTGATTAAATAAATTATAGCTAATATCCGAAGCTCCATGATATGAGGGATAGGATTGATACATTGATATAAAGGAATATCCCGTTGAATTTATTTGCATTTACACCTTAATATTTTTAGAATAATACCAATCATAACAATAATTCGTAATTCTTTAAATCATTTATGAACTTTTTTTCAAATGTTTACAAAAAATCGCAAGATTTTAAAATTATAAATCAAAGTGACAATTACTATTTAAATTTTTTATGCACTTCTGTTCTATTGTTTCCATTTTTTTTATTAACAGGTCCTTTTCTTCCTGATTTAGTCATCGTTATATGTTCACTATCATTCATATATTTTATTCTAAAATATAATTTTTATAATTACTTAAATAACAATTATTTTAAATTTTTTATTTTTTTCTGGGTTTATATTGTATTTACTTCTTTTATTTCTGATAATTTATTATTCTCACTCAAAAGCTCTTTTTTCTATCTTAGATTTATTTTATTTTCATTATTTGTGCTATTTCTAATAAAAAATTTCGAATTTTTTCTAAAAAATTTTTTTTACGCTTTAACAATAGTACTTGTAATAGTCTTAATAGATTCATATTTCCAATTTTATTTCGGTAAAAGTTTAACTGGATTTGATAAACCAAAATTAAGATTAACAGGTCCTTTTGATGATAGACAAATAGTTGGAAGTTTTATTTCTAGAATTTTACCGTTATATTTATTTTTATTTCTTTATATTTATAAAAAATTTGATTTAAAAATTTTAGCTTTCATTTCTATATTAGGAATATTAATTCTTTTGTCAGGTGAAAGAACAGCCTTTTTTCTTTTTTCATTTTTCATTTTAGGAATTTTTTTTCTTAAAAGTACAAATATCTTTAGATTCTTTTTGATTATAACTTCATACTTATTTTTTTTTATAATAATAATTTTTAGTAGCTCAACTTTAAAAGAAAGAATGATAGATCAAACACTTCAAGGTATGGGTATAAAAAAATATGAACTTACTGACGGTGTAAAAGATTATTTTGACAAAAAACCAAAAAGAGGTTTTTATATATTTTCTAGAGCTCATGAAGTCCATTACTTAACTGCATATAAAATGTATTTAGATAGCCCATTAATTGGTCAGGGCCCAAATATGTTTAGGAAAAAATGTTCAGACGAAAAATTCTTTATTGAACAATCAAGCTGTACCACACATCCCCATAATTTTTTACTACAATTACTTGCAGAAACAGGTTTGATTGGTGCTTTATTCTATTTTTTTATTCTACTTATATTATTAAGACAAATATTATCCCTTATCTATAAAACTAAAATTAAAAATATAAAATTAACAAATAAGAATTTAAATATGTTTATATTAAATATGGGTTTCATAATTAATTGTTTTGTTTTTATTTTACCAAATGGAAATTTTTTTAATAATTATTTAAATGCTATAATTTTTATACCTGTAGGATTTTATTTGCTTCAGAGAGAAAATGATTAATGATTTAATTTTAATAATTGCAATTTTAATAATAAATATATTTTTTTTTAGAGTTTTCATAAAATTATTTTTAAAACTAAAAATTTATGATGAGCCAGATTTTTTAAGAAAAATTCACATAACCAATGTACCATTGGTTGGAGGAATGATCTTCATACTCAATATTTTTTTATATCTTTTAACGAAAATATTTTTAATAGAAATAAGTTTTTTTAACGGATTTAGAGAGATAGTAAGTTTTTTGTTAGGTGCAATCTTAGTTTTTTTAGTAGGTTTGTATGATGATCGTTATTCATTGAAGCCAAATACAAAATTAATCTTAATTGCAATAATAGTAGCTACAAGTGTTAACATAAGCGAGACATTTCAAGTTAATTATATAAATTTTCTTTTTTATGAAAATACAATTTATTTGAATAATTTCGGAATAATTTTTACAATTTTTTGTTTTTTGGTTTTTTTAAATGCTTTTAATATGATGGATGGAATAAATGGTTTAAGCGTTACTTATTTTCTTATCTGTTTAATATATTTAGTTTTATTAAATAATAATTTGAATTTCTTTTTATTTTTATTATTACCTGCCGTAATTTTTTTATTTTTCAATTTTCAAAATAAAGTTTTTCTTGGAGATAGCGGCTCTTTATTATTAGGTTTTATTTTAAGCTGTATATTCATAAAATTTCACAATGAAGATTATATTTACGCAGATCAAATTGTTTTATTAATGATAATACCTGGAATAGATATGCTTAGAGTAGCAATTAATAGAATTTTAAAAAAGCAGCATCCATTTAAAGCTGATCAATCACACCTTCATCATTTAATTTTAAAAAAATATAGTCCAAAAGTTTCGTATATTGTAATTATAACATTGATTGGAATTACTGCTTTAATGTCTCAAATTTTTACAAGTAAATTTATAAATTTATCACAGATTATAGTTATTTTAATAATATACTTTACTTATATTAACATTAATAAGTCAAAGTAAAATCGCTCCAAATAAAGTAAACACAAAAAACATCTCAAAAATTATTAAATTTTTTAATTTAACTATTTCTTTTAGTTGTTTTATTTCTAAAAGACAAAAAGCTAAAACAAATAATAAAGGATCTAAGTATTCAGTAAAAAAATGTACTCGAAATGAAAAAATAATTAGCAAACAGTAGATTAAAATTTTATTTTTTACTGAGCTTGATAAATGAAATAAAACACACAAACCCAAAGCACTAAATATTAAATAGCTGATTTGAACTTTGGTAATTTGATATAAATAATTTGCTAAAAAACCTTGTCCATATGCGTAATCTCTATTTTCATTAAGTGACAAGATATCTAAATCTAAAATATAAAACAAAGATGCCAAAAGCATAAAAATAAACAAATATTTAATAATATAGGTTTTAATTAAAGATTTAAAATCAGAGATAAAGCAGATCAAAAAAGGCACAGAATAAAATCCAATCAATGAAAAGATAACTAATAATGTTCTTGGAATTGTTTTGAAGTTTATTAAAGAATTAAATTCCCCAACATGCTGCTCATCAATTACCCCACCCCAAAAATATATTAGAATTAAAGCTGGTATAGATAGAAAAATATAAAACAATGTTGAGTAAATCCGACTTTTATTTGATGATGAAAAAATTATATCAAGGTAAAAGAACAAGCATATAAAAACATATTGTACCCTTGAATAAAGAGCTAACGAACTAAATAAACAAATTAAAAATATATTATTTATATCATTTTTTTTTTTTTGATTATTGTAAAAAAGTAATGATAAAATTAAAAATAATATCCCTGTATTTTCTGTCATACCCCAGAATGCTGATGTTCTAAAGTATGGACTTAACAACAATAAACTAGATAAAAAGACAACTTCATAATTTCTAAAATTAAATTTTTTTTTAATTATATAGAAAAAAAAAATTAAAATTAAAAAACTCCAAAAAACACTTATTAATCTAAATTCTAAAGAACCTGTTTCAAAAGGATTAAATATAGAAAAAATAATATGATGAAGTGGATAAGAAAATTCTCCATATTTCCCATATGTAATTATATTATCTAAAAAATTATTTTTTAATCCTTCTATAGCTGGGTAAGTATGTAATTCAGCATCTAGATTAGAGGCGCCATGCTCTTCTAAAAAAAAAAAACCTAAGATAAAGCTTAAAAAGTTTATGAAAATAAGAGAACTAATTAAATATTTTTTAAACATATTATTTTTTAAGTAAAATTCTTTCTAACCAACAATAAAAAAATGTAAAAAAATATTTTGAAGTTAATTCTTTAATTATAAATTTTGATTTCCCCTTTGTTCTATTCGTCCATGAAATAGGAATGATTTTAAAATTAAAATTTCTAGATACTGTTTTCAGAGGAAGTTCTAAAAATACGTTAAAATTCTCTGATACTATTGGAAAAAAACTTATTAATATTTCTTTTCTATATATTTTAAAAGCATTAGTGTAGTCATTATAATTATTCAAAAAAAATATCTTACACATATTATTAAATATTCTATTAAAAATTAATTTTTTTAAAGGATATCCTTTTACTTTTGATCCACTTATAAATCTACTTCCAAAGACAGCATCTAAATTATTTTTTTTAACATATTTATAATATTTAATTAAATCAGCAACTGAATCCGACTGGTCAGCCATATAAATACAAACATATTCCTTTATTGATTTTTTAACACCAACCTTTATTGCACTTCCAAGTCCAGGTTGAGTATTTTTAAATAATTTAATTCTTTTATTTTTTTTTTTAATTTTATTTACAATTTTAGATGTATTATCCTTACTAAAATCATTAATTATAATTATTTCATAATTTAACTCTTTTATCTTCGATTTGGTAATATTTTCAATAGTTTTGCCTATAATAGATTGTTCATTTCTTGTTGGAATTAAAATTGTTAATGACATAAATAATAAATATTTGTAATTAAATGTATATTTACCATGAAAATTGCTTATCTTTCAATTGATGATCCTAAAGATTATATCTCCTGGTCAGGTTTAAAGTTAAATATTTACAAAACATTACAATATCTTAATCATGATATTAAAATAGTTGGCCCTTTTAAAGATCAAAAAAGATTTCCTTTTGTAGCTAAAAGAGAAATACTTAAATTATTTAACTTAAAATATGATTCTGAAAGAAAAAATATTTTATCAAAAATTTATTCAAAAAAAATAAATAATATTATCCACGATAGTAAAGTAGATTTAATTTTTACATCCGATACCTACCTTGTAAGTAATTTAAAAACAAATATACCTATAGTTTTATGGCTAGATGTAACTTACAAAACTTATTTCAATCATTATTTCGAGGATAGTAAAATTCATAAAAAATCATTCATAGAAGCTAATAATTTAGAAAAATTAGCATTATTTAAAGCCAAAAAAATTATCTTAACAAGTAATTGGTCCAAAAAAGAAACTATTAAAAATTACAAAATAAATCCAAAAAAAATAAGTGTAATACCATTTGGTTCAAATTTGATTGAAACAAAAAAAACAATTAAAAAAATTAAAAATAGATATCTTAATTTAGCGAGTATCGGTGTCGATTGGAAAAGGAAAGGAATGGATAAAACGATAAGAATCACCAAATATTTAAATAGTAAAGGTATTAAGGCTCGTTTAAATATTATTGGATGTCTAAATAATAAAAAAATATTACCTAAATACATTAACCAAGTAGGTTTTTTAAATAAAAATATTCAAAAAGATCATTTAAAAATAATAAAAATATTATCCAATTCTGATTTTCACGTTTTAATGACAAAAAAAGAAGCATGTGGAGTAGTTTTTGCAGAGGCAAATTCATATGGTGCTTTTAATATTACAAATAATGTTGGAGGCGTCAGTGGAATGATTAAAAACAATATTAACGGTAAATTATTTAATTTAAATGACAGTGAAATTAAAATTGGTGATTATATAATTAAAATTTTTAATAATAAAAAAAAATTCTCTTTGTTAAAAAAGAAGTCATTATCATATTATAAATCAAAGTTAAGCTGGAGATCTAATTCAGCAAAATTGCAATCAATACTCAAAAAAGCTATCAAATAATGATAAAAGAGATTCAAGGCTTAAGATCTATTTCTGTTTTTTTAATTTTGTTTTATCATCTAAATTTAAGTTATTTTAAATTAGGTTTTCTTGCCGTTGATATCTTTTTTATCATTAGCGGCATTATTTTTTCTAAAATCATTTTTACAAATCTAATTAATAAAAACTTTTCAATTTTAGAATATACAAAGCGACGGATAAACAGACTATTTCCTGGATTAATTATACTAATTTTTTTTGTGACAATATTCTCTTGGTTATTTTTAATTCCTCTTGAATTAAAATATTATGGACAAAGTTTATTCAGTACGTCAATTTTTATTTCGAATATATATTATTATATTGTAAATAATGATTATTTTTCGCCAAATACATATTCTTTATTGCATTTATGGAGTTTGTCTCTTGAGCTACAATTTTATATTTTATATCCATTATTAATTTTATTTATCAACAAATTTGTTTCATTAAGAAAAAATTTTGAAATAATTTTTTTTTTCATTTTTTTAGCTTCATTTTACTCAAATATATATTTTGGTTACGACGAAAAATTTGCATTTTATCTTTTACCTACTAGATTTTGGGAGTTTATACTTGGATACTATATTTTTATTTTTATAAAAAAAAATCAAATAAATTATTCTTTAAAACATAACTTTTATTTATACTTAATTAATTTTTTTTTAATTATTTATTTAGTTTTTGGAAACAATTTAATAGTTAAACAACAAATTACCGCTGTTTTGATTTTTTTAATTATTTTTTTTATTTCCTATAATAATAAAAATATTTTTAATTCTTTCTTAATTAGCTCTTATAATCAAAATGTAGCCAAGTATAGTTATACAATATTTCTAGTTCACTATCCTGTAATTTATTTTTATAAATATTTTGTTAATTACAAAGAAGACTTAACGGATATTTTTATAATATTATTATTAATTATCGTTTTAACTAAATTTATCTTTAAATTAGAAAATTATTTTTTTAATTCATATAGAAAACAAACATCAAATAATTCGACAATTAAAGTTTTAATTATTCTTTTGATGTTTAGTTCATTTTTGGGACTTTTTTTTCACCAAACTAAAGGATTAAAATTTAGATATTTGTTTAATAAAAATATATCTGATGAATATATTTCCTATTCAAAACATTTTGTCAGCTCAAAAAAAATAAATAATGAATCTTGTAACAATTTATGTAAAAAAATAATTGGTAACAAAAAATCCATTTTGTTATTTGGTGATTCTCATGCAGGTGATTTTGAATTTGAATTAACAAAAATATTAAATAAAAAGAAAATTAACTTCTATATTTCTTACTACGATTATAAGACAAGTAATTTAAGTGCACTTGATCATTTGCGCAAAACTCTTGAAAAAGAAAAAAGTGATTATGTTTTTCTAATTTTTCATAGAAAAGAAAAAAATAATAGTATTTTTTATGAAAAGCTAGAGTCCTTACTTAATACTTATCCTCAAGTTAAATTTTATTATTTTCTTCAAAGGGTTGAATTCGATGAGGCACCAATCAAGTTTAAATTATTAAATAAATCTTTTGATAAATTAAATAATATTAATTTTGAGGATTTCAATACATTTACTAAATCATTTAATTTTCCCAATTTAAGAGTTGTGGATCAGAATAAATATTTATTAGATTTTAAAAAACCAGGCTGTAAAAAACTTGAGTGTTTTGATG
Source organism: uncultured Pelagibacteraceae bacterium (assembly GCA_902592545.1). GTDB lineage: Bacteria > Pseudomonadota > Alphaproteobacteria > Pelagibacterales > Pelagibacteraceae > Pelagibacter. The sequence continues at coordinate 32,357 of CACJFA010000002.1, forward strand.
GACATGATTATAAAAATTTACCACTTTATCGAGACAATCATCATTTAACTAATTACGGTGCAAATTTATTTATAAATAAATTATTTAAAGAATTGTCATTTAATTAATTACTGTTATTAATTGCGTCAATGAAATATATAGTAGTAACTGGTGGCTCAGGCTTTATTGGCACTAACTTAATAAAAACCCTAGCTATAAATAAAAATTATAAAATAATTTCTTTAGATAACTATTTTACTGGATCAAAAAAAAATCACATTAAAGAAAAAAATGTAAGATATATTAATGGTGATACCAAAAATATATCTAAAATATTAAATTCTATAAAAAAAAATATTAGTGTTATTTTTCATTTTGCAGAATTCTCAAGAATAGCCCAAAGCTTTGACTATAGAAATGATTGTTTTCAATCAAATATTCACGGTAGTTATGAGGTAATTAATTTCTGTTTATTAAATAAAATTAAAATAATTTATTCAGCAACATCTGCAAGTTTGGGTAATTATGGTCTTGATCAAAACTTATCACCTTACGCTTTTACAAAATCGAATAACATGAACTTAATAATGAATTTAAATGAGTGGTTTGGTTTAAAATATGAAATAATTTATTTTTACAATGTTTATGGGCCTCATCAAATTTATAAATCTAGCATGGCAGCTGTAGTAGGTATATTTGAGGAATATTTTAAAAAAAAAAAACCTTTACCAGTAGTTAAACCAGGAACTCAAAGCAGAAAATTTACCCATGTACAAGATACCGTTGACGCATGTATTTATGCTTGGAAAAAAAACAAAAATGCCCATTACTCTATTTCAAATAATAAATCTTATTCTATAATCCAATTAGCAAAACTTTTTAGTAGTAAAATTAAAATGATTTCAGAAAGAAGAGGTGAGAGATTTAATTCATCTATTGTTAAAAAAATCAGAAAAAAAAGAATATTTAATTTAGTTGGAAAAAGATCTTTACATCAATATGTCAGAGATATAAAAAAAAATATATGAAATATTTAGTTTGTGGAGCAGGAGGATTTATAGGTGGTCATTTAGTGAAAAACCTAATGGATGAGGGCAATGAAGTAGTCTGTGCAGATATAAAACCTTTAGAATTTTGGTTTCAAATATTTGATCAAAACAAAAACTATTCCTTAGATCTTAAATCATATGATAATTGTTTAAAAGTAACAAAAGATGTGGATTATATTTATAACATGGCTTGTAACATGGGCGGCATGGGTTTTATTGAAAATAATAAGGCTGAGTGTATGCTTTCTGTATTAATTAATACCAATTTATTGAGAGCTTGTTTAGAAAATGATGTCAAAAGATATTTTTATTCATCCAGCGCTTGCGTTTATAACGGAACTAAGCAAAAACAAACTTTTGTACCTGGCTTAAAAGAAGAAGATGCTTATCCTGCTGAACCTGAGGATGGATATGGATGGGAAAAATTATTTAGCGAAAGGATGTGCAGACACTTTACAGAAGATTTTGGATTAGAAACTAGAGTGGTTAGATACCATAATGTTTATGGACCTTTGGGAACTTATGATGGTGGAAGAGAAAAAGCTCCTGCTGCATTATGCAGAAAAATTATAAATGCAAAACTAACCAATGAAAAAGAGATAGAAGTATGGGGCGACGGTGAACAAACTAGAAGCTTTATGTATATTTCCGATTGTATTGAAGGAACAAAAAAATTATTTAATTCAAATTTAAATGATCCATATAATGTTGGGAGTTCTGAGCAAGTATCAATTAATCAAATGATTGAGATAATTGAGGAAATTGCAGATTATAAAGTCAAAAAAAATTATTTATTAGATAAACCAAAGGGTGTGAGGGGGCGTTCTAGTGATAATAGTAAAATTTTAAAAGATTTGAATTGGTCACCATCTTTACCTTTAAAGGAGGGACTTGAATTAACATTTAAATGGATATCTAATGATATTAAAAGTGGTGAAAACTCAAAAAAATTTACCAGATCTTAGCTTTACATATTCGTTTTTAGATAGTATAAAATCGCGCCTGGTAATTATTGCGAAAGGGTCATACCCGATCCCATTCCGAACTCGGAAGTCAAGCCTTTCTGCGCCGATGGTACTTTGTCTTAAGGCATGGAAGAGTAGGACATTGCCAGGCTAAAAAAATTATGAAAATTAAAAGCTCATTAAAATCAATTAAAAAAAGAGATTTAAACTCAAAGTTAGTTAGAAGAAGAGGAAGAGTTTACATAATAAATAAAACAAACCCCAAATATAAAGCAAGACAAAAGTAAGTTTTATGGATAATGAAAACCATAAAAATACTTGGAATAATTTTACTAAGTTTGTTCTGTGGGGAACTGTCGCTGTAATATCTGTTTTAGTTTTAATGGCAGTGTTCTTACTATAGACTTTTCCAATGAGAATCGGATCTGTTTCAGAAGACAAAAATCTAGAAAAAAGAATAGCAGTTACACCAGAGATAATAAAAAAATATAAATCTCTAGGATTTGAAATATCTTTAAGCGAAAATTATGGTTCTCATATTGGTATTAAAGACGAAATATTTAAAGAAATGGGAGCTAAGATTGTAAAAGATGAAGTAGAAATTTTAAATTCATCTGACATAATTGTCCAGCTTGGAATATTGTCTGACGATAAAATTTCAAAAATAAAAGAAAATCAGACATTAATTGGAGTTTTAAACCCTTACAAAAATAAAAAACAGTTAGAAAATTTAGCCAAAAATAAAATAAATCTTTTTTCTTTGGAATTGCTTCCAAGAATTACTAGAGCTCAATCTATGGATATATTATCTTCGCAAGCTAACCTAGCTGGTTATAAAGCAGTTATAGATTCTTTCGCCAATTTTGAAAAAGCTATACCTATGATGATGACGGCAGCAGGAACAATTCCGGCTGCGAAGGTTTTAGTCGTTGGTGCAGGTGTTGCTGGGTTACAAGCAATTGCGACTGCCAAGAGAATGGGTGCGATTGTTTTTGCCACCGATGTTAGAATGGCATCAAAAGAACAAGTTGAAAGTTTAGGTGGTAAATTTTTAACTGTAGAGGGTTCAGAAAATTTAGAAACTGAGGGAGGTTATGCAAAAGAAGCTTCTGAGGAATTTAAACAAAAACAAGAGGATCTTTTATCTGAAACTCTAAAAAAAATTGATATAGTAATTTGTACAGCCCTTATACCAGGTAAAAAAGCTCCTTTGATAATCAAAGATAATATGATTGTGAATATGCAATCAGGATCAGTAATTTATGATCTAGCAGCAATTCAAGGAGGAAATACTGCATTTACAGAAGTGGATAAAGTTATTGAAAAAAATGGAATTAAAATCATGGGTGAGAGCAATATTTTAAATAAATTACCTGTTTCTGCTTCGAACTTGTATGCTAAAAATGTCTTTAATTTTGTTGATAATTTAATCGACAAAGAGAATAAAAAAATAAATATTAATTTAGAAGATGAAATTATAGAAAAGACTTTAATTAAATAAATTATGGAAATAGATCCTTTAATATTTAGATTAAGTATATTTATCCTTTCAATATTTGTAGGATATTATGTTGTATGGAGTGTTACACCATCTTTACATACACCATTAATGTCAGTCACCAACGCAATTTCCTCAGTAATAATTGTTGGAGCTATTATTGCAGGTTTGTCAGGAAATTCTGACAGTGTATTTAATACTTCAAGTATATTTGGTTTTTTAGCTATAGCTTTAGCTGCAATAAATATTTTTGGGGGATTTCTTGTAACTCAAAGAATGCTGGCAATGTATAAAAAAAAGAAAAAGGATAAATAATAGTGATATCTGCAAACTTATCTGCAATTTTTTATTTAGTTTCAGGTGTCTTATTCATCCTTGCTTTAAGAGGCCTATCTTCGCCCGAAACATCTAGGCAAGGTAATTTATTTGGTATTTTAGGGATGGTTATTGCCATAACTGTAACATTTTTATCTACAGGTAATTTTTCTAGTGGATTTGTATTTGTTCTAATATTTATTTTAGTAGGTGGATCTATTGGAGCTTTTATAGCTTATAGAATACCTATGACGGCTATGCCAGAATTAGTTGCTGGTTTTCATAGCCTGGTCGGACTTGCTGCTGTATTCGTAGCAATTGCTGCTTTTTTAAATCCTGAAGCATTTAATTTGGGTACACCTGGAAACATAAAACTTGGTAGCTTGATTGAAATGTCTATTGGAGCCGCAGTAGGAGCCATTACATTTTCAGGCTCAGTAATTGCTTTCTTAAAATTACAAGGAATAATGTCTGGATCTCCAATTACTTTTAAAGGACAACACCCTCTAAATGCAATTATATTAATTTCAATAGTTGTTTTAATTTATCTTTTGTGCTCGACACAATCATCTAATTTATTTTGGATTCTGTTAGCAGTTTCATTTTTAATTGGTTTTCTTTTAATTATACCAATCGGTGGAGCAGATATGCCTGTAGTAATTTCTATGCTTAACTCATATTCTGGTTGGGCAGCTGCAGGAATTGGTTTTACTTTAGAAAATACAGCATTAATAATTACGGGAGCACTTGTTGGATCATCAGGTGCAATTTTATCTTATATTATGTGTAAAGGTATGAATCGTTCCTTCTTCAATGTTATTCTAGGTGGATTTGGAGCAACAGAAGATACTTCAAGCAAATCTAACAAAGAACAAAGACCTGTCAAAAGTGGTAATGCAGATGATGCAGCTTTTTTAATGAAAAATGCTTCTTCAGTAATAATTGTACCTGGATATGGAATGGCAGTTGCTCAAGCCCAGCACGCTTTAAGAGAAATGGTAGATACACTTAAGAAGAATGATATTAAAGTATCTTACGCAATTCACCCAGTTGCTGGAAGAATGCCAGGACATATGAATGTTTTATTAGCAGAAGCTAATGTGCCATATGATGAGGTTTTTGAGTTAGAGGAAATAAACAACGATTTTGCAAATGCAGATGTCGCTTTTGTTATTGGTGCAAATGATGTTACCAATCCGGTTGCAAAAACAGATCCGCAAAGTCCAATTTATGGAATGCCAGTTTTAGATGTAGAAAAATGTAAATCAGTATTGTTTGTAAAAAGAAGCTTATCACCTGGATATGCAGGAATAGATAATGATTTGTTCTATAAAGAAAATACCCTAATGTTGTTTGCAGATGCAAAAAAAATGACAGAAGATATTACTAAGAATTTGTAGATCATATGAATACAAAGATTTTTTGTGATATTGCAGACATATCTTCAATAAAAAAATTTAATAATAAATCAATTGTAAAAGGGTTTACCACCAACCCAAGCTTAATGAGAAAAGCTGGTGCAAAAGATTATGAATCTTATTCAAAAGAAATACTTAAAGTTTGTAGAAACAAACCTATTTCTTTTGAAGTATTTGCTGACGATCACGATTATATGATTGAGCAAGGAATAAAAATAAATAGTTGGGGTAAAAATGTTTATGTAAAAGTTCCAGTAGTAAATTCAAAAAATAAATTTTCAGGAAATGTAATAAAAGAGCTAAATAGTAAAAATATTAAGTTAAATATCACAGCAGTATATACATCTAAGCAAACTGAAAAAATACTTAAGTTAATTAATAAAAAAACAAAAGTAATAATTTCAATTTTTGCTGGAAGAGCAGGAGATACTGGCAAAGATCCAATCCCAGAATTTACAAAAAGTATAAAATTAGCAAAGAAATTTAAAAATGTAGAAATTTTATGGGCAAGTGTTAGAGAGCCATATAATTATCTACAAGCTAAACAATTGGGTTGTAATATAATCACTATTCCTCCAGATATAATTGAGAAAATTGAAAAATTTGGAAAATCTTTCAATCAGTTAACTATAGAAACAGTTAAAGCTTTTCTTGTTGATAGCAAAAAATCTAATTTTAAAATATAATTAAATTGGTTGCGGGGGACGGATTTGAACCGCCGACCTTCAGGTTATGAGCCTGACGAGCTACCAGACTGCTCCACCCCGCGGTATTTTTAAATTCTATTTTTGAGTTTATTTAATTTCTTTACTCTTTTAATATTTTCTTGAAGAATTCTCTTTTTCTTTTCTGAAGGTTTTTCATAAGTATTCTTTAATTTAATAACCTTAAAAAAACCATCTCTTTGAAGTTTTCTTTTTAATACCCTCAAAGCTTGTTCAACATTATTGTCTTTAACTTCTATTTTAATAACTACCTCCAAAAAAACGTTTAGATAACACTTTTATAAATTTATGTCTATTATTTTTATCCATTAAACAGATACCTGGGCTGCTTTATTTTGTTTTTCCTTTTCTTTTTTTTCTCTTTTTATTCTTCTTTCAGCTTTTTCAATAGCCTCGACTAAATCTTTTTGAGTGAATAAATTTAATGCAACTGGATCTTTTGGATTTAAATTATTATAGTTCCAATAACTTTTATTTCTAATTGATGTTACAGAGTTTTTAGTAATGCCAACTAACTTAGCTATTTGAGAATCTTTTAATATATTATGTTGTTTAATTAACCATAAAGCAGAGTCGGGTTTATCTTGCCTTTTTGATAGAGGAATATATTTCTTTATTTTTTTTTCGTTATTTGAAATTTCAATATCACTACTTTTAATAATTAATGGTCTATTTTCGTCTTTTGATGATAGTTCAATTTCCTCTCTTGAAAGTTGACCAGATATAATCGGATTATATGCTTTAATACCCTTTGCTACTTCACCATCTGCAATTCCTTGTATTTCAACTTCATGTAATTTACAAAAATCTGCGATTTGTTTGAAAGTTAATGTAGTGTTTTCTACTAACCATACGGCAGTTGCCATTGGCATTAAAGGTGCATTTGACATTTAATTTTTCTTTTCTGATTTAAAATTTTGAAATTTTTTATTAAATTTACTAATTCTACCTTTATCCATTAATTTTTGTTTTCCACCAGTCCAGGCCGCATGAGATTTAGGATCTATCTCTAATTTTAATATATCTCCTTCAGCACCCCAAGTTGATTTAGTTTCAAACTGAGTACCATCAGTCATTTCAACCTTAATAGTGTGGTAGTTTGGATGTATGTCTTTTTTCATATCGAGACTTATAGCAAAAGAAACTTAGAACACAATTAAAAGTTCTTTAAATTATCAAGCATTTTATCGTTAATTGCTCCACTTGATGCTCGAATATCTATATTATTCTGATCGAATTTATCTAAATCATTAACTATCCCGCCTGCCTCCTCTACCAGCAAGGCTCCTGCTGCCACATCCCAAATATTAATTTTATTATGAAAAAAACCATCCAATCTACCTGAAGCCACATAAGCCAAGTCTAAAGCTGCACATCCGCTATATCTCATATTTAAATTGCTAAATTTAACCCCCTCATGATTACTTGAAAATAAGCATTCATCTATTAAATTTTTATTTGATACTCTTAATCTTTGATTGTTTAGATATGCTCCTTTGTTTTTTTCTGCATAAAACATTTCGTCTTTAATAGGATCATAAATTAAACCACTAATTATCTCTTTTTTAGACTCGAGAGCTACACAAATTGCAAAGTGAGGAATGCCGTGTAGAAAATTTGTTGTACCATCTATTGGATCGATAATCCAAATATTATCTTTATCTTTGTTTTCAATTAAACCAATTTCTTCAGATAAAAAAGAATAATTTTTTTTAGTTTTAGAAAGTTCTTCAATTAGAATTTTTTCTACATGTTTGTCAGTTTTTGTTACAAAATCTCGGGGTCCTTTTTTAGATACTTGTAGTTTCTCAACTTCTCCAAAATCTCTTATTACAGACTTTGAGGCTTTTTCAGCTGCTTTAATCATTATATTTAAATTTGAGGATATGGAGATCATTTTAGATTTTTTTAACGTATTCTAAATTTCTAGTATCAACTACAATTTCATCACCTGCTTCAATAAACGGAGGAACCTGAATATTTAAACCATTATCAAGAGTTGCTGGTTTATAGGATGATGACACAGTTTGTCCTTTAAGGGCTGCATCAGTAGTTTCAATTTTACATTGAACTTGATTAGGTAATTCAATTGATAATGGGTTATCATTATAAAAACTTACAGAAACTTGCAGGTTTTCAGTTAAAAGTTTACCCTTATCACCTACAATTTCTTTTTTTATTTCTATTTGTTCAAAAGTTTTTGGATCCATAAAAAAATAATTAGCTTCATCACTATAAAGATAATTAAAATTAGTTTCCTCCAATGCTGCTTTTTCTACAGTTTCACTTGATCTAAATCTTTCATTTAACTTTGTATTTTTGTTTAAGCTTTTCATTTCAACTTGAGCAAACGCACCACCTTTTCCTGGTTTTACATGTTGAGTTTTCAAAACTTGCCATAAGTCATTTTTATATTCTAAGAGCATTCCAACTCTTATCTCTCCAGCATTAATTTTCATTTTAATCTTTCTATAGCTTGTAACGGTTTATATCTTTTATTTTTCCAAATGTAGCCTGAGATAGCTAAAAAATTCGCATTATTCAATAATAGATTTTTATAATTAACAGCATTAATTCCACCAATAGCTACTGTTGGTATTTTTGTAAGTTTTTTAACTTTATTTAAAATCTTTACAGAAGCTACAAACTTAGTTTTTTTAGTTTTAGATTGATTAAAAGCACCAAAGGCAATGTAATCAGCTTTAGCTTTAATTGCTTTTTTTGCTAAATCTATAGAATTATGACAAGTAATTCCTATAATTTTTTTACCAAGTATTTTTTTTGCAGCCTCAATATTCATATCTTTTTGACCTAGATGACAACCATCAGCATCTAGTTTTAAAGCAAGTAAAGGGTCATCATTAATTATAAATTTTACTTTATTTTTTTTACAAATATTTTTAATTTTTTCTCCAATTATTATTTTCTTATTCAGAGAATAACTTTTAAGTCTGAGCTGAAAAAAACTTACTTTTCCAGTTTTTAAAACCAATTTTAGATTGTTATAGAAAGAATTAGGTATTTTGTTGGGTGAAATAAGATAAATAAATTTTTTTTTATTTATTTTCAATTTCGCTAGACCATTTTCCTTGAGCAGCTAAGGTACACATTTTAGCTCTATGATTAAAAGTATTTTGAGTTGCCTCTACATTTTTAATATCTTTAGACCAAACTTTCAAAGCACTTTGTTGAAGAGCTCTTCCATATGAATAGGTCATTATAAAATTAGTGTTGTTATTTTTATTTATTAAATTTAAATTTTCTGTAGCCTCAATTTCAGATTGCCCTCCAGATAAAAAAGCTATCCCTGGAACTTCATTGGGTACAGAATTTTTAAGACATTCCAATGTTTTGATAGAAACTTCTTCATTAGAAATTTTATTTTCTGATAGGTTGCCAGACAAAATCATATTTGGTTTTAATATTATTCCTGAAAGATCAACTTTGTGTAAAATTAGTTCCTCAAAACACTTCTTAATTACCTCTGATGTTTTATTAAAACAATCTTCAGCAGAATGGTTTCCATCCATCAATACCTCAGGTTCTACTATTGGAACCATTCCACTTTCTTGAACTAGTGCAGAGTACCTAGCAAGTGCATGAGCATTACTACTGATTGCAAGTTTGCTTGGATATTTTTCACTAATAGAATAGACGCCTCTCCATTTTGTAAATCTTGCTCCGATATCATAATATTTTTTTAATCGATCTCTAAGTCCATCTAATCCCTCTGTAATTTTTTCTTTAGGGGAATTTGCTAAATCTTTCGCACCAGTATCAACCTTAATTCCAGGAACTGCACCAAAACTAGATATTAAATCTGTTATTGATTTTCCTGTGCTTGAAATTTGATTTATGGTTTCATCGTAAAGAATAACACCACCAATACAATCTTTCATTCCATCTGATGAAAAAAGAATTTCTCTGAAGGCAAGTCTATTTTCTGGTGTTGATTTGACATTTACTGCTTCAAGTCTTTTTGTCATAGTTCCATTGCTTTCATCAGCTGCAAGAATGCCTTTGCCATTGGAAATTATTTTAAGTGCAATTTTATTTAATTCAGACATTTTAATTTAATGCGGTTATACCAGGAAGGTTTTTACCTTCAAGATATTCCAAAAAAGCTCCACCTGCAGTTGAAACAAAATTAAATTTATTAACTGCCTTTAAATTATTTAATAAAGAAACTGTATCTCCACCACCAGCAACTGAAAAAATTTTGTTTGCTTTATTATTTTCAATTATTTTTTTTGCTATTTGAATACTTCCATTAGCAAAATTTGAATTTTCAAAATATCCTGCGGGTCCATTCCAAAGTATAGTTTTACTGTTATCAATAATTTTTGTTATCTTATCTATAGTTTTTGGACCAATATCTAATATCATTTCATCAAATAATATTTCGTTCAATTCTTTCTTTTGAGGAGATCCATTTAAATTATTAGATACAATCACATCTTCTGGGTAAATTATTTTACATTTTTCTTTTTTTGAAAGAGAGATAATTTCTTCGACTATTTTATGACAATTTTTTTCTTTAATAGATTTTCCAACATTATTTCCGAAATATTCTATAAAATTATTAGCCATACCCCCAACAATTATAATATTATCAAATTTAAGAATTAAATTTTTAATAACATTAATCTTAGTTGAAATTTTAGACCCCCCAATAATACAAGTAATTGGTCTGGAAATTTCGGAAGTTATTTTATTGAGTGCATTTACTTCTAAGTCTAGCTGTAATCCAGAAAACGAAGGTAAGAATTTAGGAATCTCACAAATAGAAGTATGCGCTCTATGTGAGCAAGAAAAAGCATCATTGACATACATATCTCCAAGATTTGATAGGAGTTCAGCAAACTTATTGTCATTTTGTTCTTCTTCTGAATAAAATCTAATATTTTCTAAAATAAAAATATCTTCATTGTGGTTATTGAAAAAATTTTTATTTTTTATTTCTTTAATATTTTCATCAATAAGTCTTATTTTTTTTCCCAATTTATTTTGCAATTCTTCACAAATTGGTTTTAGGGAGAGCTCTTTAACAACTTTTCCTTTTGGTCTTCCAACATGAGATAAAATTATAATTTTAGCTTTTTCTTTAATCAAAAAATTTAATGTAGGAAGAATTTTATCGATTCTTGTTGTGTCTGTTATCTTGTTTCTTTCCAAAGGGACATTCAAATCTAGTCTTAATAATATTTTTTTATTGTTTAGATTTTTTTCGTTTATAATGCTTCTCATTAAGAGATTTTATGTAAAGTTTCAGCGATATCACACATTCTATTAGAAAAGCCCCACTCATTATCATACCAGGCTGATATTTTACCCATATTACTTCCAACTACATTTGTTAAAGAAGCATCTACTATTGCAGAAGCAGGATGATGATTAAAATCTATAGATACTAATTTTTCATGAGTAACTTCTAAGATGTTTTTTAATTTATTTTTTGATGATTGTTCAAAGGCATCATTAATTTTTTTTATGTTAATATCTTTTTTTGTACAAAAAACTAATTCAACAAGAGAAACATTAGGAGTGGGCACCCTCATCGCAACTCCTTCTAGTTTACCTTTTAGGTTTGGTATTATTTCTCCTATTGCTTTCGAAGCTCCTGTTGAGGTAGGAACGATTGATTGACTTGCAGATCTCGCTCTTCTGGGATCTTTGTGAGAGTTATCTAAAATTCTCTGATCGCTAGTAAATGCATGAATTGTAGTCATAAAACCTTTTTCAATTTCAAAATTTTGATCAAGAACACTGATTACTGGTGCTAGACAATTGGTTGTGCATGAAGCTGCAGATATTATTTTATCCTCTTTGGTAATTATATTTTCATTAACACCAAATACTATTGTTTTATCAGCGTTTTTACATGGAGCAGAAACGATCACCTTTTTTGCACCATTTTTTATATGTGCAAGAAGTTTTTCTTTCGAGTTAAATTTTCCAGTGCATTCGAAAACATAATCAACATCATGTTTTTTCCAATTTATGTCTTCAATTTTTGTTTCTTGAGAAAATGTAATTTTATTTTTATTAATTATTAAATGATTTGGATCATATTCTAAATCAGCATTTAATTTTCCATGTATAGAATCATATTTGATTAATTTAGATGTAGTTTCTGAATTTGACCTGTTGTTTATATGATTAATTTTTAAATTTTTATTTTTACTTTCAACAATCGATCTAACAACCATACGACCAATCCGTCCCATTCCATTAATTCCGATTTTAATTGTCATTTTATTTATTTAATAATTTTTTAGTGATACTTTTAATGTTTGTACTCTCTAGTCCAAAATATCTATAAATATCTTTATAGGGTGCACTTTTTCCGAATTCATCAATTCCAAAAGCAATACCGTTATCACCTACATATTTTTTCCAACAATCGCTTGATCCAGCTTCAATGGATATTTTAAATTTTGTTTCCTCTAAAATTTTATTTTTATAAGATTTTGATTGTAATTCAAAAAGTTCCATGCAAGGCATTGATATCACTTTGGAATATATTTTATCTTTGGCTAATTTATGGCTAACCTCTAACGCTAGATTAACTTCAGATCCACTAGCTAATATTGTTAGATTAATTTTTTTATTTGTTCTTAAAACTTCATAAGCACCTAATGAGCATAAGTTTTTATTTGGGTATATTTTTCTTACTGGATTTAAGTTTTGTCTTGTTAAAGATAGTACGCTAGGTGTTTTTGAGCTTTTTAATGCATGTTCCCAACACTCGATAGTTTCAATTCTGTCTGCAGGTCTGAATACATTTAGGTTAGGTATAGCACGTAAGCCCGAAAGCTGTTCTATAGGTTGATGGGTAGGGCCATCTTCTCCTAGCCCAATAGAGTCATGAGTCATTACATAAATGACTCTTTTTTTCATTAAGGCAGACAATCTGATCGAAGGTTTGCAATAATCAGAAAATATTAAAAAAGTACCTCCATAAGGAATTAGATTACTGTGAAGTGCGATACCATTCATAACCCCACTCATTGCGTGTTCTCTCACTCCGTAGTGAATGTAGTCACCAGCAAAATCTCCAGGTTTAATTATTTTATGGTTTTTAGTTTTTGTATTATTTGATCCCGCTAAATCTGCAGAGCCACCAATCAAATTATTTTTTTGTTTTGTTAGTGCGTTCAATGTCATTTCTGAACATTTTCTAGTAGCTAAACTTTTTGGCTCCTTTATTGCATTCTCTTTTTCTTTCTTAAGCACTGTAGTAAAGTTATTTTTTAAAGTTTGATTAAATTTTATTTTTTTTCTTTTTAATACTTTGTTCCATTTTTTTTCTAAAATTTCACCTCTTTGGCCAATTTTTCTCCATTCATTTAAAATTTTATTTGGGATACCAAAAGGTTTGGTTTTCCAATTTAAGGCTTTTCTTACAAGCTTGATTTCATCTACTCCCAATGGACTTCCATGGGATGATGCTTTTCCTGATTTATTCGGTGAACCATATCCAATCTTAGTTTTACAAGAAATCACAGTAGGTTTTTTAGCTTTTTGAACTTTTTTTAGTACTTTAAAAATTTCTTTTTCATTATGACCGTTGATAGAAATATAATCCCAACCATATCCTTCAAATCTTTTTTTAAAATTATCTGAAACTGCGAGATTTGTTGGACCATCAATTGAAATTGAATTGTTATCAAATAGCATAACTAAATTTTTAAGTTTTAAATGTCCCGCTAAACTCATCGCTTCATGACTTATTCCTTCCATTAAGCATCCATCTCCAGCTAAAACATAAGTTTTGTGATTAATTAAATCTTTACCTAATTTATTTTTTAAAATTTCTTCAGCTATTGCAAAACCAACTGCATTAGATATACCTTGTCCAAGAGGACCTGTTGTAGTTTCAATACCTGTTTTCGGATGATATTCAGGATGTCCAGCACAAATAGAATTAAGCTGCCTAAATTTTTTAATATTATTAATTGATATGCTTTTATATCCAGTTAGGTAAAGCAAAGAATATAAAAGCATAGAACCATGACCAGCAGACAAAATAAATCTATCTCTATTTAACCAATCTGGATTCTTTGGATTAAATCTTAAAAAATTTTTGAACAACACTGTTGCAACATCTGCCATACCCATTGGCATTCCTGGGTGACCTGAATTTGCTTTTTGAACGGCATCAATTGATAAAAATCTGATGCAATTAGCTAAATCATTGTGTAGTTTGCTCAAAATTATCCTGACTAGACTAAGAAGAATCTATTTAATAATATAAACATATATATATGAATTCTATAAACGAAAAAGAAAAAAAATTAAATATTGCATTAGAGGAATTAAAAAATTTAGATCTAACAAATCCTGAATTACAAAAAAATATCGAAAATTTAAGCACAAAACAAAATCAATTAGAAATTGAAAAAACACAGATTGAGGAAAAATATAAAACGTTACTCGAGGAACATGAAAATTTATCAAAAAAACTTGAGGATTTAAAAAATAAAGAAAAGTTGGAAGAAAGAAAACAAATTGAATTTTCTGAAAAAATTGACGAACTTAATCAAGAAACTGACACACTATTGGATGAAATAGATAAATGGCAAATGTAAGTATAAAATTTAACAATAAAGAGTTTTTGCTCGCTTGCGAAGATGGACAAGAGGAGCACTTAGAAGAATTGTTAATTCAGATTAACAAAAAGTTTAATAATTTAAAAAATGATTTGGGAAATCTAGGTGAAAATAAATTATTATTAATTACAGCTGTAAAAATAATGGATGAATATTACGAAACTAAGAAAAAAGTAGATCAAAAAAAAGAAGAATTAAATGATCTATCAAAAAAATTTAAAGAACTAAAATCTCTAATTTACGATTATAGGGACACAAAAGAATCTGAAATTGAAAAACTAAATCTTGATCATGAAAATTTAAAACAAGAAATTGACGATAATCAAAAAAAATACGAAAATTTAATTGATGAAGCTGCTGATCAAATATCAAATTTTGTAAAAAAAGCAAAATTAGAAAACATTTCAAAGTAGGTCTGTGAGTAAATCTAAGCTAAGAAGGAAAATTTTAAATCTTAGAAAAAAAAATTCGAATAAAAAACTTAGCCTTAATCCTGACAGAATTTATCAATTTTTAAAAAAAAATAAAATTAATTTCAAAAATGTAGGAGGGTATTACCCTTGTAATCATGAGATTGATGATTTGGATATGCTTTATTTTTTAAAAAACAAAAAGGCAAATATTTCTTTACCAATAATTAGAGAAAATAACCAAATGGATTTTTTTGAATGGACAAATAAAGATCCTTTAAAAATTAATAAGTATGGAATTGCTGAGCCAACTTTAGGAAAGAAAATTTACCCAGATATAATATTTGTTCCTTTAGTAGCTTATGATGATGATTTGAATAGATTAGGCTATGGTGGAGGATTTTATGATCGTTATTTAGAAAAGGTATCTAAAATTAAAAAAATATTTAAAATTGGATTAGGTTTTTCATACCAGGAGATAAAAAAAATACCTATCAACAAGTATGATAAGAAACTTGATTTAATAATAACTGAGAAAAAAATTATACAATGAGAATTTTATTTTTAGGAGATGTTGTTGGAATTTCAGGATGTTCTAAATTAAAAAGTAATTTATTAAATGAAATTGATAAAAACAAAATCGATTTTGTAATAGTAAACGGTGAAAATGCAGCAGTTCAAGGTGTGGGGCTAACTAAAGAAATATGTAAGGATTTTTTTAATTGTGGAGTTGATGTTATCACAACCGGCAATCATGTTTGGGATCAAAAAGAAATTATGGAATTTATTGATAAAGAAGAAAGATTATTAAGACCTAAAAATTTATTTGAACCTGCACCAGGAAAAGGTTTTCAGATTTATAAAACAAAGAATGATATAAAAATTGGAGTTCTTAATTTGATGGGCAACGTTTTTATGAAAAAGTGTGAAGATGTTTTTGAAGCTTCTCAAAAATTTTTAAAAGAAAATGAAATGAAAAAGGATTTTGATTTACTTGTAGTTGATTTCCATGGTGAAATTACTAGCGAAAAAAATGCTATAGGACATCTATTTGATGGAAAGGCAACTCTTGTGGTTGGAACCCATACTCATATTCCAACAAATGATGCCAGAATACTTAATAATGGCACTGGATATCAAACCGATGCAGGTATGTGTGGGGATTATGATTCAGTGATTGGAATGAATAAAGAAAATTCCTTGAATAGATTTTTAAAAAAGAATTCAGTGAAACACTTTCCCGCTACTGGAGATGCTACTTTGTGTGGTGTTATAGTAGATTGTGATATAAAAACAGGTTTAGCAATAGACATCAAAAGCTATGTATACGGAGATCAACTAAAAAATATTTAAAGATCATGGCAGGACATTCACATTGGGCAGGAATAAAACATAAAAAAGGTAAGGCTGACAAGCAAAGATCAAAGATATTTTCAAAATTATCTAAAGAGATTACTGTTGCGGCAAAACTTGGTGACAAAGATCCAGCAATGAACCCTAGACTAAGATCTGCAGTACAGGCTGCTAGATCTGCAAATATGCCTAAGGATAATATTGAAAGAGCAATAGACAAATCTTCTGCAGCTACAGGAGCAAATTTTGAAAATTTAAGATACGAGGGGTTTGGACCAGAAAAGATTGCTGTTATAGTTGAAACTTTAACAGACAACAAAAATAGGACCGCATCAAATATTAGAACTATTTTTCAAAAAAGTGGTGGGAGCTTAGGAACTCAAGGTTCAGCATCTCACAATTTTCAACAATTGGGTATAATCAAAATTGATAAAAAAGAGATATCTGATGAAAAAATTTTAGATTTAGCGATTGAATCAGGAGCTGATGAATGTTTCTCTTACGAGGATTATCATGAGGTCCAGTGTCAAATGAGCGAGATATATAATGTAAAAAAAAATCTTGAGAAAATTATTGTGAATTTTATTTCTACAGAAATTGAATGGGTCTCGTTAAATAGTGTTGAAGTAAATAAAGATAATAAAGATAGTGTAGTAGATTTTTTAGAAACTCTTGAGGAAGATGACGATGTTCAGAACGTTTATTCAAACGTTAATTTAGGTGGTATTTAATGATGATTATTGGAATTGATCCAGGCATCTCAGGTTCAATCTGTTTTTTTCAAGATGGTATAATAAAAGATGTAATTGAAATGCCAACCATGACAGATGGTAAGAGGAACAAAAGACAAGTAAATGGTGCTCAAATATTTAATGAAATTAATGAAAGGATAAACAAATTTGATAAAAAAAACATAAAAGTTGTAATTGAACAAGTTTCTGCAATGCCTGGACAAGGCGTTACCAGTATGTTTAATTTTGGTCAATCTTTTGGTATTTTAAAGGGAATATGTAGCGCAATGCATTTACCTGTTTATTATGTCAGGCCTGCAAAGTGGAAAAAATATTTTAATCTTATTAATTCAGAAAAAGATGCGAGCAGAACAAGAGCTATTGAAATTTTTCCATATTTTTCATCACAATTGTCAAAAAAAAAAGATAACAACAAGGCAGATGCTATTCTAATAGCTAGTTTTTTCTACGAAACTTATCAAAAAGAAGAATAATCAATTTAAATTAAAAGACAAATTCATGACACATTTACGTGTGATGAGTAACCATGGAAGCAGATATAGCAGCAAAAGCAGTTGAATTAGGAACAAATACTGATTTTTCATTATTCAGCTTATTTTTTAGAGCAGACATAATTGTTAAGTCTGTGATGATTATATTAATATTGTGCTCAATATATTCTTGGGCTGTAATTATTGAAAAGTTTCGTTTATTTAAAAAAATAACTAAATCTTCAGAGGAATTTGAAGAAAAATTCTGGAATTCTAAATCTGCTGAAACTTTTTACAATAGTTTACCTAGTAAACTTGAGGATCCAATGTCACTTGTGTTTCAAGATGCAATGGAAGGATTGCTTAAAAAAAAATCAAGAACCAACATTAGTGAGAGAATGAGCGCATCTTTAGAATCTGGAATTGAAAAACAAATGACAAAAATTGAAAAAGGTTTTACTTTTTTGGCAACAGTAGGCTCAACTGCACCATTTATTGGATTGTTTGGAACTGTTTGGGGAATTATGAATTCTTTTCAATCTATAGCTATTTCAAGAAACACAAGTCTTGCGATAGTTGCGCCAGGAATAGCCGAAGCTTTATTTGCAACTGCACTTGGTCTATTGGCTGCAATACCAGCAGTAGTGGCATACAATAAATTTAATAATGATGCCAAAAAATATTCAGAAAAATTAGAAAATTTTTCAAAAAGATTTTTAACAATTATTTAAATGGCATTTAAATTAAATCGTTCTTCTAAAGAACCAATGAGTGAAATAAATGTTACTCCTTTTGTGGATGTAATGCTTGTATTGTTAATAATTTTTATGGTTACAGCACCGTTGTTAACTGTTGGCGTTCAAGTTGATTTACCAGAAAGTTCAGCAGACTCTTTGCCAGAAGAGACAGAACCTTTAACACTTTCAATTAATGCAAAAGGTGAAATTTTTATTCAAGAAGCAAAAGTTGAATACGATAATATTATTGCAAAGGTTTTAGCGGTTTCAAAAAATAGAACTGATACCAGAATTTATGTTAGAGGTGATAAAACTATAAATTATGGAAGAGTTTTAGAAATAATGGGATTACTGTCAGGATCTGGTTTTACTAAAGTAGCATTGATTTCAGAACCATATAAACAAAGGTAATTAAAGTGAATAGAAGTTTAATTATTTCTTCTGTTTTACATGCTTTGTTAATTTTCATTACAGCTATGAGCTTACCTTTTTTGGCAAAGAAACCACTTGATATTCCACCAATAGTATCAGTTGAGCTAATTCAAATAGCAGAAAAAACTAATATTCCATTTGCACCTAAGGCTAAAAAAATAATTGAGAAAGTAAAAGAGAAAGAAAAAAAACTTGTTTCAGAACAAGCTCCACCAAAAAAAGTAGAAAAAACGAAAACAAAAACTGTTCTGGCTCCTGATCAAAATAATAAAAAAATAGAGAATGAAACACCCGAGGCAATTCCACTTCCAGATAAAACTTTAAAAAAGGTTGAAACAAAAGAGGAAAAAAAACAAAATCCTGAAAAAGTAGATGATGAAGTTAAACAAGTATCAGAATTTGAAAAAAAAGATTTGTTTGATCCAAATAATATTGCTGCTTTAATTGATAAATCAAAAGAAGAGAGTGCAGAAGTTTTAAAAACAAATGATGACATTACTCAAGATCAAGAAAGAAATGTAGAAAACACAGGTCTTACACTAGGCGAAGAGGATGCTCTTAAGGCACAAATATTTGGGTGCTGGAGTATTCCATTAGGATTACCATACAATGAAAATTTATTAGTAAGAATAAAGTTAAAATTAAAACCTGATGGAACAGTATCAAAAACTGAAATTTTGGACCATGCAAGAATGAATAAACCAGGCCAAGGATTTTACAAGGTTTTAGCAGAAAGTGCTTTGAGAGCTGTCAAGTTATGTCAACCATTAAGAGTTCCAACAACTGGATATGAAAGATGGAAAGAATTACAGTTAAATTTTGATGCAAGAGAGATGTTAGAAGGGTAGTATATTTATTAAATGACAAAAAAAATTTTAATATTATTATTTATATTAATACCTATAAATGCAAATGCTTTAATTGAAGTTGATATAACTAGGGGAAATTTAAATCCACTTCCATTAGCAGTTTCTCCTCTATCAATTGATGAAGAATCTAGAAAAGGTTTTGAAAAAATACTTAAAAAAGAAAATATTGGCTCCGAGATATCAAATATCGTTGAGAATAATTTGAGAACCTCGGGATTATTTAATCCTCTAGACAAAAAGGCTTTTTTACAAGCTCCTGATATTGCAAATTTAAAACCAAGATTTGAAGATTGGAATTTAATTAAAGCTCAAGCACTTATTACTGGCAAAGTAAATTATGTTGACGATAAATTAAGAGTTGAGTTTCGATTATGGGACGTTTTAGCTGCTAAAGAAATGATGGCTTTAGCTTTTACCACAGTTCCTAACAATTGGAGAAGAGTAGGGCATATTATTTCTGATAAAGTTTATGAAAGGCTGACTGGAGAAAAAGGATATTTTGATACAAGAATAATTTATGTCTCAGAAGAGGGACCTAAAACACAAAGAATAAAAAAATTAGCAATCATGGATCAAGACGGAGCTAATAATAAATTTTTGACATTAGGCAATGAATTAGTTTTAACACCAAGATTTAACCCAGCAAGCCAAATGGTAACTTATTTGTCTTACTTTAAAAATATGCCAAGAGTTTATATATTAGATATTGAAACTGGAACACAAGAAGTAGTTGGAGATTTTCCAGGAATGACGTTTGCGCCACGTTTTTCCCCTGATGGTAAAAAAATAATTATGAGTTTTGCTAAAGACGGAAAGTCAGATATTTACACTATGGATTTAGAAAATAGAATTGTTGAAAAAATTACCAATCATCCATCAATTGACACTTCCCCATCTTATTCTCCTGATGGAAAATATATTACATTTAATTCTGATAGAAGTGGTTATCAGCAAATTTATGTAATGAAGAATGACGGAAGTGATGTAAAAAGAATTTCTTTTGGTAACGGTTTATATGGAACACCTGTATGGTCTCCGAGAGGAGATTTAATTGCATTTACAAAATTACATAAAGGTAAATTTTATATAGGCGTAATGAGAACCGATGGTAGTGGTGAAAGATTGTTAACTGAAAATTATTATCAAGAGGCACCATCCTGGTCTCCAAATGGAAGGGTACTAATATTTTATAGAGAGACAAAAACCAACTCCAAAGGAGAAGGCTTTTCAGCAAAATTGTGGTCTATAGATTTAACGGGTTATAATGAACGCCAAATTAAGACACCAACAGATGCTTCAGACCCATCATGGTCATCTTTATTAAGCAATTAAGAGATTAATTTTTGTTAATTTCTTGATTTTTATACTTGAAACCTCTATTTAGTTGTGAAAAAGTTAAGAAATTGAAATTAGCAGCAAGGAGCAATTTAATGAGATTAAACAAAATTTTAAAAAACACACTTTTAGTATTAACAGCTTGCCTGGTGCTATCTGCATGTGCAACTAAAAAAGAAGTGGCAACAGACATTCAAGGTCAAATGCAAGGTGATGTTTATACTGGAACAGACACAGTTAAATATTTAGCTGATGGTGTTCCGGACAGAGTTTTCTTTGCAACAAACGAGTCGATATTAACAACTGCATCTAGAGAAACTTTAAGAGCCCAAGCAGCATGGTTAAGAAAAAATCCAGGTATTAATGTAGTACTTGAAGGTCATGCTGATGAAAGAGGAACTAGAGAATATAACTTAGCGCTTGGAGAAAGAAGAGCAAATGCAGCTAAAGACTATTTAATGACTTATGGAATATCTTCAGACAGAATTACTGTTTTAAGTTACGGTAAAGAGAGACCAGTTGACTCTGGTTCAAACCCACTAGCTTGGTCAAAAAACAGAAGATCAGTAACTGTTAAAGCAAATTAATTATTTAAAATTAAAGACCCTAAATCTATTAAAGGTTTTGGGGTCTTTTTTTTGCCATTTTTATAATCATAAATCTAATTTAAATGATGCTCATATTTAAATTAGTAATTTTAAAATTATTTTTAATCTTAAATTTGTTTTTTATTAATATTTCTTTTGCAGATAACCATAATATTTATGAAGCATTAGAAATAATAAAAAGTGATCTTAAAACCCTTGAAAGAGCTGTTTATTCTGGATCTATTGAAGTGAAAGCAAGTACTAATGATAGTTCAGCCTCAGACTTAGATAAAAATTCAGAAGATGTTTTAACTAGACATTTATTAAAATTATCTGAAGTTGAGAATCAATTTAGAGAACTTACTAATAAATTTGAAGAAATAAATTTTAAGT
The DNA here is from genome assembly GCA_902592545.1 of uncultured Pelagibacteraceae bacterium. Taxonomy (GTDB): domain Bacteria; phylum Pseudomonadota; class Alphaproteobacteria; order Pelagibacterales; family Pelagibacteraceae; genus Pelagibacter. The sequence goes on from CACJFA010000002.1 coordinate 54,256, forward strand.
TGGATAAATTGTCTACCCGTGTTTCGAAAATTCAAGCAGATAATCAAATAAGATTTCAAGATATAGAGACCAACATTAGCTCTGGAAATATAAGTAGCATAGAAAATCAATTAAGTTCAAAACCAAAGACAGATGAACAAAAAGTTTTACCTGGTAGTTCACAGCCCCAAGATTTAGGAACAATTTCATATAAAGATACAGAGACAAACGAAACTTCACAACAAATTCAATCTGTAGATACTACAGCTTCAATTGTAACAGAAACTTTTCAGTCTGAAGAAAAAATACTTCCTCAAGATTTAAATCCAGTGGAGCAATATGAATTTGCAACAAGTTTTTTAAAAGTTGGAGACTACAGTACAGCGGAAAGAGCTTTTAGAGAATTTGTTTTATCCAACCCTGATCATGAGTTAGCGGGTAGTGCACAATACTGGTATGCTGAAACATTCAGAATAAGACAATTATATACTGATGCAGCTTCTGCTTATTTAGAGGGTTACCAAAAATATCCTCAGGGAAAAAAAGCTCCAATTAATCTATTAAAACTTGGAGTATCAATGGTTCAAATTGGTGAAAAAGACCAAGGATGTAAAATGATAAATGGTGTAGAATTACAATATCCTAATGCAAATCAGTCTGTAATACAAAAAGCAAAATATGAGTCCAAAAAATTTGAATGCATCAAACAAGACTCATAAGTTTTTATTAAATCAATTAAAAGATAAACAAATTTCTAAAATTTATAAAAAATTTGAAAAAAATCTTAAACTTAACGAGGATTTTATAGTTGCGGTTTCTGGTGGTTCAGACAGTCTAGCTTTATGTTTTTTATCAAAAATTTATTCGATTAAAAAACATCTAAAAGTAAAATATTTTCATGTTGATCATAAACTAAGAAATAATTCAACAAAAGAGGCGAAATTTGTAAAATTGCTTCTAAAAAAATTGTCTACTAATCTTGAGATTTTAACCTGGGTTGGAAAAAAACCAAGAAGTAACATCCAATCTATCGCTAGAGATAAAAGATATGCACTAATGATAAACAGGGCAAAAAAATTAAAAATAAATAATATTTTATTAGGTCACCATAAGGATGATTTAATAGAGAATTTTTTTATTAGAATTTTAAGAGGCAGCGGTTTAAATGGTATTGTGTCATTTGATCAAAGAACCAACCTACAAAAAATTAATTTGATTAGACCTTTGTTAAAATTTTCTAAAAAAAATTTAGAACATATTACCAAAAAAGTTTTTAAAAATTATGTTGAAGATCCTTCAAATAAAAATGATGAATTTAAAAGAGTAAAAATAAGAAATTTTATAAAAAACTTGGAATTAGAGGGATTGGATAATGACAAATTTAATCTTACCATAAAAAATTTAAGATTTGCTAACGAGTCAATTAAATACTTTGTAGAAAAAAATTTAAAGGACAATTCAACAATTTCAAATATTAATAAGTTTGTTATTTTGAATAAAAATTTTTTTCTTCAACCAGAAGAAGTAGTTTTTAGGTCTTTAACAGAAGTGTTAAAAGGTGTTGGCAAAAAATATTACCCTGTAAGAGGAAAAAAAATTGATAACTTAATTTATCGAATTAAAAATGATAACTCATTCATGACCACTTTAGGAAACTGTGTAATAAAGAAGGTAAATAATTCAGTTATAGTATCAAAAGAGCGTTAAAGTTGATGAAATAACTGATATTTTGTCACTTGTTAATTTAATAATAATTCTTATTTTAAACCTATGAATTTAAAAAATCTAGCTATGTGGGGAATTATAGTTTTTTTAACTATAGGACTTTATAACATGTTTAAAAATCCTCAGTCTAATATTAGAGGTGGAAATCAAATAATATTTTCAGATTTTTTAAATTCAGTTGAAAATGGCGAGGTTCTAAAAGTTGAGATCCAAGGAAATAACATTAAAGGTGTTTATTCAAACGGAAATTCTTTCTCAACCTATGCTCCTAATGACCCAAATCTAATAGAAAAATTATCTGAGAAAGGTGTAAGTATTTCAGCAGCACCTCTAGAGGAAAAAATGCCTTCATTGTTTGGTGTGCTCTTATCATGGTTTCCTATGTTACTGCTTATTGCAGTATGGATTTTCTTTATGAGACAAATGCAAGGTGGAAAAGGTGGAGCGATGGGTTTTGGCAAATCAAAAGCAAAAATGATGAACGAACTAAAAGGAAAAGTTACGTTTAACGATGTTGCTGGTGTAGAGGAAGCTAAAGAGGAAGTAGAAGAAATAGTAGAATTTTTAAAAGATCCAAAAAAATTTAGTAGGTTAGGTGGAAAAATACCAAGAGGCGCTTTGCTTGTTGGTCCTCCAGGAACTGGTAAAACCTTATTAGCTAGAGCAATTGCAGGTGAAGCGGGTGTTCCGTTCTTTACTATTTCAGGTTCTGATTTTGTAGAAATGTTCGTTGGAGTAGGGGCATCCAGAGTAAGAGATATGTTTGAACAAGGTAAAAAAAACTCTCCATGTATAATTTTTATTGATGAAATTGATGCTGTTGGAAGAAGCAGAGGAGCTGGTTTAGGTGGTGGAAATGATGAAAGAGAACAAACATTAAATCAGCTATTAGTTGAAATGGATGGTTTTGACACTAATGAAGGTGTTATTATTATTGCCGCAACAAACAGACCAGATGTGCTTGATCCAGCTTTGTTGCGACCAGGAAGATTTGATAGACAGGTAGTAGTTTCAAATCCAGATATTATTGGAAGAGAAAAAATTTTAAAAGTTCATGTGAAAAAAATAAAAATGGCACCAGATGTCAATTTAAGAACAATAGCAAGAGGAACACCAGGTTTTTCAGGAGCTGATCTTGCAAATCTGGTTAATGAAGCAGCTTTGTTAGCAGCAAGAAAAAATAAAAGGATTGTAACATTATTAGAATTTGAAGAAGCCAAAGATAAAGTAATGATGGGTGCTGAAAGACGATCAATGGTTATGACTGAAGATGAGAAAAAACTTACAGCATACCATGAAGGAGGTCATGCTTTAGTATCGTTTAATATGCCAAGTTATGATCCAATCCATAAAGCAACTATTATCCCAAGAGGCAGAGCCCTTGGAATGGTAATGAATTTACCAGAGAGAGATAAACATGGTTACTCAATTAAATATCTTAAGGCAAGATTGGCAGTTTGTTTTGGGGGTAGAGTCGCTGAAGAATTAATTTTTGGAAAAGACAATATATCTACAGGCGCAGGTGGTGGAAGTGGTTCAGATATTAACCAGGCTACACAACTTGCAAGAGCTATGGTGACAAAATACGGTATGAGCGAGGAAATGGGTCCAGTAGAGTATGGGGAAAATCAAGAAGAAGTATTTTTAGGAAGATCGGTTACTCAAACTCAATCTGTTTCAGAGGAAGTTGCTCAAAAAATTGATAAAGAAATAAGAAAACTTGTTGACGAAGGGTATAATCAAGCTAAAAAAATTTTGACAGAAAAAATTGACGATTTACATAAAATCGCTAAAGCTCTTATAACTTACGAAACATTAACAGGTGAAGAAATAGAGAATATAATTAATAAAAATTTATATCCAAAGGATAAAATATTAGAAAATCCAGAGTCAAAAGATGATCAAGACTCAGCTTTAGGTGCTATGGGTTTAAAACCAAAAATTGTTCATTAACAACTAATGCAAAGATATTACACAAGAGCGTGTAATTTCTACTTTGGCAATCAATCTAAAAATTTAGTAAATAAAAAAAAATCTATTCCGTTACATCAGATTAAAGAAATATCTTTTGACCATGTAGAGATTATTACAAGAAAAAAGATCAGAAGAATTTCTATAAATCAAGTCAAGAAATTACCAAATAACTTAAAAAAAAAAATAAATGCAGATATTAAAAAAATAAATTCAAAAAAGATAAATTTTTCTAATTTTAATTTTAAAAAAATTCCAAATATTTTAGGAGTATTAAATCTTACACCCGACAGTTTTTCAGATGGAGGAAAATTTAATAAAAAAAATAAGGGCATCAATCATGCTATTAGTTTATACAAAAGTGGTGCATCTATAATAGATGTTGGTGGAGAGTCTACAAAACCAGGATCGAAGTCTGTACATGAAAAGCAAGAATGGAATAGAATTAATAAGATATTAAAATCAATTGTAAAAAAAATACCAATATCTTTAGATACAAGAAAGTCTAGAATTATGGAAAATGGTATTAGGATGGGAGTTAAACTGATAAATGATGTTTCAGGTTTTAGTTATGATCCCAAAACAATAAATGTTTTAAAAAAGTATAAAATTCCATTTGTAATACAACATTCAGTTGGGACACCAGAAAATATGCAAAAGAAAGCGAAATATAAAAATGAATTATTAGATATATATGATTATTTTGAAGATAAGATTAAGTTAATAAGGTCTAAGGGTATTAAACACAATAATATAATTTTAGATCCTGGAATTGGATTTGGAAAAAATTTGAAACATAATATGAATCTTATAAGAGGTGTTTCTATTTTTCATTCATTAGGTTTTCCTATACTAGTAGGGAATTCAAGAAAAAGATTTATTAAAGATATATCAAAAAAAAATGATAGCAAAACAAGAATCGGTGGAACTATGGCCTCTTCAATATATCTTTTAATGCAAGGAATTCAGATTTTAAGAATTCATGATGTTAATGAAGTTAAGCAAGGTATTAAAGTTTTTAACGAGATAGTAAAAAATTAATGAAAAAAAAATATTTTGGAACAGATGGAATAAGGGGAGCAGTCAATAGTAAATATATAAATGGAGATATGTTCTTTAAATTTGGACTTGCTAGCGGGACATACTTTAAATCTCAAAAAAAAAAAAAACAAACAGCAATAATTGCAAAAGATACCAGATTGTCAGGGTATACACTTGAGCCAGCTCTTGTCTCAGGTTTGGCTTCAGCTGGTATGCATGTTTATACCCTAGGACCGTTACCAACTAATGGTTTGGCAATGCTAACAAAAGAAATGAAGGCTAATATGGGTATAATGATCACCGCCTCTCACAACCCACATTTTGAAAACGGTTTAAAATTGTTTGGTCCTGATGGAATGAAATTATCGGATAAAATAGAAAAAAAAATTGAGAAACTTATAGATAAGAAAATCTCAAAAAACCTTTCGCATTCTGAAAAATTGGGAAGAGTTAAAAGATTAGAAACAGGTACCAAAAATTATATTAAAATATTAAAAAAAAATTTCACTAAAGAATTCAATTTAAGAGGACTAAGAATAGTAATCGATTGTGCAAATGGCGCTGGTTACAGGGCAGGTCCTGAATTATTGAAATCATTAGGAGCCAAAGTCATAGCAATAGGTGTTAAACCAAATGGTTTAAATATTAATAAAAAATGTGGATCAACTTTTCCAAGAAAAATTAGATCTGCTGTAAAAAAATATAAAGCTCATATCGGAATATCTTTAGACGGAGATGCTGACAGAATTATTATGTGTGATGAAAAAAGTAATATAATAGATGGAGATCAAATTATAGCTGCTCTAGCAACAAGATGGAAAAATAAAAAAATGTTAAAAGGGGGAGTTGTTGGAACATTAATGTCAAATTATGGTTTAGAAAAATATTTTAAATCAAAAGGAATAAAATTTTTAAGGGCAAATGTTGGAGATAGATATGTTAAAGAAAAAATGCAAAAATATAATTTTAATTTAGGTGGTGAACAATCAGGACATATTATTTTAGGTAAATTTGCAACTACAGGAGATGGATTGCTAGTAGCTTTAGAAGCTCTTTTTGCTTTAAGAAAAGGAAAAAAGGCAAGTGAATTTTTTGATCAATTTAAGAAAACACCTCAGCTTTTAGAAAATATCGAAGTGAAAGATAAAAAAATTATTAATAAACCAGAGATAAAAAAAATTATAAAAAATGTAGATAAATTAATCAAAGGTAATGGAAGAATTTTAGTAAGAAAATCAGGAACAGAATCTAAAATAAGAGTAATGGGAGAAAGTGAAAATAAAACTCTTTTATACAAATGTGTAAATATGATTTCAAAAAAAATTAAACAAATTGAAACCTAATTCTAAAATTTTAATTATAGCAGGATCCGACTCATCTGGTGGAGCAGGTATTCAAGCTGATATAAAAACTATTACTGCTCTTGGTTCTTATGCAATGACAGCAATAACTGCAGTTACATCACAAAATACCACAGGTGTAAAATCAATTGTTGGGATTAATCCAAAAGAAATTTTTAATCAAATTATTTATAGCTGTAAAGATATAAGACCTGATGCAATAAAAATTGGTATGCTGCATTCTTCAGAGGTTATTAGAATGGTACTAAAAGCTTTGGATGTAATTAAAGTTAAAAAAATAGTATTAGATCCAGTGATGGTTGCTAAAGGAGGGGCTAAACTAATAAATAGTAAGGCAATTCAATTATTAAAATTAAAACTAATTAAAAAAGTATCGCTTATTACCCCTAATATCCCTGAAGCAGAAATTTTGACTAAAACAAAAATTATAACAAAAGAGGACATGATTTTTGCTGCTAATAAACTTATAGGATTAGGAGCTAAAAATGTACTTATAAAGGGTGGCCATTTAAAACATAAAAATGTAATAGATATTTTAATTAACACAAAAGATATAAAGGTCTTTGAAAGCGAACGTCACAAAACAAAGAATACTCATGGTACAGGTTGTACTTTATCTAGCTCAGTTACAACTTTTTTATCATGTGGAAAAACAGTAAAGAAATCTTGTGAGCTTGGAATTAAGTATGTAAATTCTGCAATTAAATCAAACCCTAAATATGGAAAAGGTCATGGCCCAATTAACCATCTCACTTCCTTAAAAGTAAACAGAAAATTTAAATAATGAAAAATATAGTTGTTGTTGGATCTCAATGGGGTGATGAAGGTAAAGGAAAAATTGTTGATTGGTTATCTGAACAGGCTGATGTAGTAATAAGATTCCAAGGAGGTCACAATGCTGGCCATACTTTAGTGATTGATGGTGTTACATATAAATTAAGATTACTGCCATCTGGAATAGTCAGAAAAGGTAAAATATCAATTATTGGCAACGGAGTTGTAGTAGATCCATGGGCTTTATTAGACGAAATAGAAGAAATAAAATCTAAAGGCGTAGAAGTGAATGTAAATAATTTTATTATTTCAGAGACTGCAAATTTAATTTTACCTTTTCATAGGGAAATGGATGAGATTAGAGAAGATGCAGCAGGAAAAAGCAAAATAGGAACTACAAGACGTGGAATTGGACCGGCATATGAAGATAAAGTTGGAAGAAGATCTATAAGAGTTATGGATCTAAGATCTGAAAAAAATTTAGATCAAAGACTCGACTCTGTATTACTTCATCATAATGCTATTAGAAAAGGTCTAGGAAAAAAAATTTTTGAAAAAGATCAGCTTAAATCTGATTTGCTTAAAATAGCACCCAAAATACTAGAATTTTCTCAGCCAGTTTGGCTAAAGATTGATCAATTTAAAAAACAAAAAAAGAAAATTTTATTCGAAGGAGCCCAAGGTATTTTACTTGATGTAGATCATGGAACTTATCCTTTTGTAACTTCGTCTAATACTGTTGCCTCAAGCGCTGCCACAGGAACTGGTTGTGGCCCTAATTCTATTAATTATGTTCTTGGAATTACAAAAGCTTATACGACAAGAGTTGGGGAAGGTCCTTTTCCTACAGAGTTAACAGATGATATTGGTGAACTTTTAGGAGCACGTGGAAAAGAATTTGGAACTGTTACAAGTAGAAAAAGAAGATGCGGATGGTTTGATGGCGTTTTAGTAAGGCAAACTATTAAAGTATCAGGTATTGATGGCATCGCTTTAACGAAATTAGATGTACTTGATGAATTAGAAGAAATTAAAATGTGTATTGCTTATGAGCTTGATGGTAAAAGACTAGATTATTTACCAGCTGCTGTAGAAGACCAGATTAAAATAAAACCAATTTATGAAACTTTTCCAGGTTGGAAAGTTTCTACAAGTGGAGTTAAACATATGGATTCATTACCTGATAATGCAAAAAAATATATTTTTGCAGTAGAAGATTTCATTGGTGCAAAGGTATCAAGTATTTCAACTAGTCCAGAAAGAGATGATACTATCTTAATTGAAAACCCTTTTGAAGTTTAGTTTGCGGGTAAAAGATTTTTTGATTTAGCCGATAGAAGCATATGCTTTTGGAGTTTTTCAAATGCTTTATTCTCTATTTGTCTAACTCTTTCTCTGCTAATTTTATATTTTTTACTTAAATCCTCTAGTGTAGTTGGGTCATCATTTAGTCTTCTTGAGTATAAAATTTCTCTTTCTCTATCGTTAAGAACTTTAATAGAATCTTTTAATAAATCTTTTCTTTGCTCCATTTCCTCGTGGTGAGCAAATTTTAAGTCATGATCAAGTTCTTTATCAACCAACCAGTCTTGCCATTCATCACCATCTTCTCCAACTTGAGCATTTAGCGAGAACTCCTTTCCAGAAAGTCTTCTATTCATTGAAACGACTTCTTCTTTACTTACATCGAGCTTATTAGCTATATGATCAACGTGTTCATCTCTTAAGTCACCTTCAGTTTCTGGAGAAATTTGATTTTTAATTTTTTTTAAATTAAAAAATAATTTTTTTTGAGCAGTAGTAGTTCCAATTTTGACAAGACTCCAAGATCTTAAAATATATTCTTGAATAGAAGCCTTAATCCACCACATTGCATAAGTTGCTAATCTAAAACCTTTTTCAGGTTCAAATTTCTTAACAGCCTGCATAAGACCAACATTTCCCTCTGAAATCATTTCATTAATAGGCAAACCATATCCTTTGTAGCCCATAGCAATCTTTGCAACTAATCTTAAGTGACTAGTGACTAGTTTTTCTGCAGCTTTAATATTACCAGTCGTTTTCCAGTTTTTTGCCAGCATATATTCCTCTTCTGCAGCTAACATCGGAAATTTTTTAATCTGCTCTAAATATGCAGATAGTCCACCTTCATTAGAAAGCGTTGGTAGATTGTTGCTCATTGTTGTGCTCATAGCAGTGTTTATTTAATTAATTATACCTAATTTTCAATAATTTATTTTTCAGTGTTTCTAAGCATTTTTAGAATATTATTTAGATCTTGTGGCAAAAGTGAGGAAAAAATCATCTCTTTCTTAGTATGTGGATGTATAAATCCTAAAGTTTTTGCATGCAGGAATTGTCTATTTAATTTGGTAATTGAATTTTGAATATCTAAATCAATATTTTTTAATTTTTTATATTTTTTTTTATATTTGTCATCTCCAACTAGACTATTACCTTTAAAGTTCATATGAACTCTTATCTGATGTGTTCTTCCTGTTTCTAATTTACATTCAACTAAACTTAAAGTTGGTGTTTTTTGATTTTCAAAAATTTCAAGTGTTTTATAATTTGTTATAGCTTTCTTACCTTTTGAACTACTAACTTCCATTAGTTGTCTATTTTTTGAACTACGAGTTATAAATGTTTCAATTCTTCCTGAGGAGGGTCTTAATTTTCCCCATATTAAAAGTTGGTACTCTCTTATAATTGTATGATCGCTAAACTGTTTTGATAAATTTTCATGAGTTTCATTGTTTTTTGCAATTACAACTAAACCAGATGTGTTTTTATCAATTCTATGAACAATACCAGGTCTTAACTCATCTCCTATATTTGATAAAGAATCCTTATCATAATGCATCAATGCATTAACAATTGTTTTATCATAATTTCCAGCCCCTGGATGCATGATTATTCCGGCAGGTTTATTAATTACTAATAGATCTTTATCTTCGTATATTATTTCTAATTTAAATTCGTAAGGTTTAAGGGATGCTATTTCAGGCTCTGGAATCTTAAGATTTATAGTATCACCAATTGAGACTTTTTTTGATGGACTTTTAATTATTTCATTATTTAGTGTTAACTTTTCTTTTAGAATTAAATTTTTAATTCTAGTTCTACTAATTAATTCCTCTCTTTTGTTAATTAAAACATCAACCCTTAAATTCTTCTCATCCTCTTTGACTATAAAATTAATGTTTTTTTCCATAAAATATAATATTAATACTATATGCGCTTGTAGCTCAACTGGATAGAGCGCCTGACTTCGGATCAGGAGGTTCTGGGTTCGACTCCTAGCAGGCGCACCAGTTTATTCACCTATATTTATTAAAGTTCCTTTATCTCTTGCTTTGTCGAAAGAGTAATAAAATACAAAAATTGACAAAATTAAATAAAACCCGTTCAGATAGATTGCATTAATGATATTTTCATAATTTACCATTCCATTGACCAAGATATTTCTAGTCTCCTCAAAAATATAAACTAATGGAAGAGCGAAAGCGATTGATTGGAGTATTCCTGGCAATGTTTCAACTGGATAGTAAATACAGCCAAAAGGTGCTAATAAAAACATGGTTGACCATGCAATATTCTCAAAAGATGGTCCAAATCTTAATAATCCTGCTGAAACAAAAAGACCAAGTGTTATTCCAAATAAGTACAGACTTAAGAAAAGAAATGCTAAAGGAAGACCAAGTTTTAGCAAAGATATGCCAAATAAAGGAGAAGTTAATAGTATAGCTGGGATTAAACCAATTAATGCTCTTATTAAAGCAGTAAAAACTAGAGAGACAATTATCTCACTAATTTTCATGGGTGCAATAAAAAGATTTGTAAAATTTCTGCTCCAAATTTCCTCCAAAAACAACATATTAAAGCCAATACTAGTTCTAAATAAAAAATCATAGAGAATTGCACATGAAAGAATGACTCCTACTGCACCGCTGTAATAAGAGCTATGAGCTGCAAAAAAATTAGAAATAAACCCCCAAAGAGTAATTTGAATTGAAGGCCAATAAATTAAATCTAATATTCTTGGAAATGATCTAGTTATTAAATAAAAGTGTCTTAAAAAAAGACCATAAATTCTAATTAAATTCATTTTTATTTTCTCGCAATTTCTAAAAATACTTCCTCTAAATTTCTTCTTCCATATTTTGTTATTAACTCTTCAGGAGTTCCTCTATCCACTATTAAACCATCTTTCATCATTAAAACAGAATTACATAATCTTTTTACTTCTTCCATATTATGAGAGGCAAGTAAAACTGATATTTTTTTTTCCTTTTTGTAATCTTCTAAAAACGATCTTACAAAATCACCAGTTTCAGGATCTAATGAAGCAGTGGGTTCATCCAATAAAAGTACTGTTGGATCATTTATTAAAGCTTTAGCAAGACTTACCCTGTTTTTTTGTCCAGAAGAAAGTTCTCCAGTAATTTTGTTTAAAAGGTCTTTTAATCTAAGTTTATTTGCAAGGTGATCTATTCGGTCATTTAAATTTTTAATGTTATATAATTTTCCATAAACAATTAAATTTTGTTTAACTTTTAGTTTTTTAGGCAATTCAATATATGGTGAAATAAAATTCATTTTATGAAGAAGTGAGATTTTATTTTTTTCAATATTCTCTCCGTTGATTAAAACCTCACCACTACTTGGTTTTAATAACCCTAAAATCATTCCAATAGTTGTAGTTTTTCCACATCCATTAGGTCCCAATAAACCAACCATTTCATTTTCATTAATTTTAAAATTTATATTAGTCACCGCTTCTTTATCTTTATATTTTTTTGATAGATTGATTACTTCAATAGAATTTGTCATTAATATTTAGAGGCTCTCTTTAATCTATCGTTAATTGTTTTGCCAAGACCTTTGTTTGGTATCGTTTCAACTGCAATCTTTTTAAAACCGTCGTTTTTAATTTTTCTTAAAGTTGAATATAAATTCTTTGCAGCTTCATCTATATTTTTCACTTTGGATAAATAATAATAGTTTTTTAATTTTGATTTTCTTTTTTTTATTAATAAATAAGCCTCATCTTTTTTTGGTTTTTTAATATTGACTCTTAAAGGTATCCCAGGTGAGTAATGTAACGGAAATAAACCAGGTGATAATTTTTTTTTTAATTTTGTATTAATTAATAATTTTTTTTTTAAAACATTTTCAATTTTTTTAGTATCTAGGCCTCCATATCTTAAAAGTGAGGGCTTTTCTAAAAGATTTATTATTGTGGACTCAACTCCAATTTTACTTTTTCCTCCATTTAAAATATATTTTATTTTTGAACCAAATTCTTCTTTTACATCAGATGGTTTAACTGAACTTAATCTTGAGGATATATTTGCACTAGGTGCCGCTACCGGATAATCTAAATTTTTTAATAAATTTCTTAACAATTTATGTTTAGGAAAACGTACAGCAATACTTTTTTTATTATTTGTGACAAATTTTGATATTTTTGAGTTATTTTTTAATTTCAAAACATAAGTTATCGGACCTGGAGAAAATTTTTTGTAAAGTTTTACTAAATTATCATTTATATCACAGTCTTCTTTAAGTCTTTGAATATCGTAATAATGGACAATAAGAGGATTGTTTGATGGTCTTCTTTTAAGACTAAATATTTTCTTAACTGCACTATTCGAGTAAGCATTTGCAGCCAATCCATAAACAGTTTCTGTTGGTACTGCAACACAATGATTATTATCTAAATATTTTTTTGCTTTTTTGATATTTGATTGAATAGATTTCATGTATTAATAATTATTATTATATGAAAGATAAAATATTACCACTTGATTATGATCAGTATTCAGTTGAGGAGCTTACAGAAAAAGTAAATAAGATTATAGTGTCTCTAGAGAAGGAAAATGATTTAAACAATTCAGTTGATAGTTATCAAGAACTTCTAAAATTAAATAATATTATTGAAAAGAAATTTCATAAAAATTTTAAATCTATTGGGGAAGAGACAAATAAAAAGATTAAAGAGATAACTAAAAAAAATGAAAAAACAGCTTAATAAAATAGCAAAGGATACAAATATATTCCTTAAAAAATATATTAATTCACAGAAATATTCTCAGCTGATGTCACCCATGAAGTATGGTTTGTTTCCAGGTGGAAAAAAAATAAGATCTAAAATTTTAATCGATCTAGGATCATTATTTTCAATAGATTATAAAACATTGATAATAGTTGGGTCGGCCGTTGAATGTATTCACGCTTATTCACTTATTCATGACGATCTACCCTGCATGGATGATGATGATATAAGAAGAGGAAAACCCTCAACTCACATTAAATTTGGTGAGTCTACAGCAGTTCTAGCAGGAAATTCATTACTAACTTTAGCTTTTGAAATTTTATCAAGTCCTAAATTGAAATTAAATGAAAATATAAAAATCCAACTAATCAAAAAATTATCAGAATGTTCAGGTCATTTAGGAATAGCTGGTGGGCAATATTTAGATTTAAGTTATGAGAAAAAGAAAATACCAAGGAATAAAATATTAGAAATGGAAATAAAAAAAACTGGAATGTTATTTAGTTTTTGTAGTGCTGCTCCAGCAATAATTAAGAAAAAAACAATCCAAGAAATTAAATTTTTTGAAAATATTGGATCAAAAATTGGTCTATTATTCCAAATAGCTGATGATTTAATTGATCTGAAAAGTAATTCTAAGGAAGCTGGGAAAAAAACAGGAAAAGATCAAAAAAAAGGTAAAGCAACACTTATAAATTTAATAGGCTATGATGACTCACTTAAGTATTGTAATAAGATAATAAAAGATATTAATAAGAATTTAAGAAAATATGGTTCAAGATCTGAAAAAATAAATGAAACATTAGACTATATATTGAATAGAAAAAAATGAAAAAAAATTATCAATTTTTGAATAATATCAACTTTCCATCCGATTTAAGAAAAGTTTCAGAAGATAATTTACAAAAAGTTGCAGATGAGGTGAGGGAGGAAATGATAAGTGCTGTTTCAGAAACAGGAGGTCACCTTGGTGCTGGTTTGGGAGTGGTTGAATTGACAGTTGCACTTCATTATGTTTTTGATACACCAAATGATAAATTAATATGGGACGTTGGACATCAATCTTATCCGCATAAAATTTTAACTGGAAGAAAAGACAAAATTAGAACTTTACGACAGGGCGATGGCTTATCAGGTTTTACAAAAAGATCTGAAAGTGAGTATGACCCATTTGGAGCAGCCCATAGTTCAACATCTATTTCATCTGCATTAGGAATTGCAGAGGCAAATAAATTAGAAAATAAGTCTTCCAATGTAATAGCTGTCATAGGTGATGGAGCAATTAGTGCAGGTATGGCTTATGAAGCAATGAATAATGCTGGGGCATCTAAAACAAAAATAATTGTTATTTTAAATGATAATGACATGTCAATTGCAAAACCAGTTGGAGCAATGAGAACTTACTTGGCAAAATTATTTACGGGTAAAATATATTTTAGTCTTAGAGAAACATTAAAGTTAATTACATCTGCATTTTCAAAAAGATTTAGTGCTAAAGCAGGAAAAGCAGAGGATTTTTTCCGTTCAGCAGTTACTGGAGGTACATTGTTTAGTTCACTTGGTTTTTATTATGCAGGTCCTATAGATGGTCATGATTTATCTAGTCTAGTTCCAATATTAAAAAACGCAAAAGAATCAAGACATGATGGTCCTATAATGATTCATATCAAAACTCAAAAAGGAAAAGGTTATTCTTATGCAGAAAAAGCAAATGATAATTATCATGGAGTGTCAAAATTTAATGTTGAGACTGGCGAACAAGTAAAGAGCAAATCAAACCTTCCAGCTTATACAAAAGTATTTGCAAATACGTTAGTTAAACATGCCAAAAAAGATAGCAAAATAGTAGGAATAACAGCAGCGATGCCAGGAGGGACTGGTATGGATATTTTTGGAAAAGAGTTTCCAAATAGAATGTTTGATGTAGGAATAGCAGAACAACATGCTGTAACTTTTGCAGCCGGTCTAGCAACCGAGGGATACAAACCATATGCTGCAATTTATTCTACATTTTTACAGAGAGCATATGATCAAGTTGTCCACGATGTTGCCATCCAAAGTTTACCAGTTAGATTTGCGATAGATAGAGCAGGATTAGTTGGTGCTGATGGATCTACACATGCTGGTTCATTTGATATAACTTACTTATCAACTTTACCTAACTTTGTAGTAATGGCAGCAAGTGATGAAGCTGAACTAGTTAAAATGATTAATACTTCAGTAAATATAAATGATAGACCTTCTGCAATTAGATATCCAAGAGGAACTGGAGTAGGTGTTGATCTCCCATCAATAGACGAAAAAATTGAAATTGGTAAAGGGAGAGTCGTTCAACAAGGGACACAAGTTTGTGTTTTAAACCTCGGTACTCGACTTGAGGAGTGCAAGTTAGCTGTAGAGGAATTAAAAGGAAAAGGGGTTTCAATAACTTTGATAGACGCCAGATTTGCTAAGCCTTTAGACGAAGAACTTATATTAAAATCTGCTAAGGAACATGAGCTTATGATAACTGTTGAAGAGGGATCAATAGGTGGTTTCGGTTCTCATGTTAAAAATTTATTAGCTGAAAAAGGAGTGTTTGATAAAGGTTTAAAATTTAGATCAATGACTTTACCAGATGAATTTATTGAACAAGATGATCCAAAAAAAATGTACGATAAAGCTGGATTAAATAGTTCTCAAATTTCTAAGAAAATTACTGATATTTTGTTTCGAAAGGAGACAATAAGAGTTGTGAAAAATTAATTTAAGCTAGTTACATTGGGCTTTATTCATTAAGTAGTGGTCAAGTAAAACACAGTTCATCATAGCTTCACCAATTGGTACAGCTCTAATTCCTACACATGGATCATGTCTACCTTTAACAGATATTGAAGTATTTTTTCCAAATTTATTTATAGTTTTTCTACTAGTTAAAATTGACGATGTTGGTTTGACAGCAAAAGAAGCAATAATTTCTTGGCCTGTAGAAATTCCACCAAGAATTCCACCCGCTTTATTTGAATTGAATTTTAATTTATTTCCTTTTGAAGTAATTTCATCTGAATTTTGTTCTCCACTTAATTGTGCTGAGTTCATTCCTGCACCAATATTTACACCTTTAACTGCATTAATACTCATTAGACTTGAAGCTATGTCAGTATCCAATTTTGAATAAATTGGAGCACCTAAACCAACTGGGATACCTCTTGCTCTTATTTCAATTATTGCCCCACATGAGGATCCTGATTTTCTTACACTAAGTAAATATTTTTCCCATAATTTAATCATTGATTTATCTGGACAAAAAAATGGATTTTTTGATATTACTTTATCGTTCCATTGATTTGTATCACATCCAAGAATTCCTAGTTGAGTTACTGCACCAATTACTTTAAATTTTTTACCTAATTTTTTTTGAAGTACAACTTTTGCTATTGCGCCAGCCGCAACTCGTGCTGCAGTTTCTCTAGCAGAAGATCTGCCACCACCTCTATAGTCTCTAATTCCATATTTTTTAAAATAAGTAAAATCTGCATGACCCGGTCTGAACTTATCTTTAATTTTACTATAATCTTTGGATCTCATATCTTTGTTGTAGATTATGAGAGAAATAGGTGTTCCTGTAGTTTTACCCTCAAATACTCCTGACAATATTTGAACTTTATCATCCTCTTTTCTCTGAGTTGTAAATTTAGATTGTCCTGGTTTTCTTTTATCTAATTCTATTTGAATATCTTGCTCTTTAAGATTTATGTTTGGAGGACAACCATCAACAATACAACCAATTGCAGGTCCATGAGACTCTCCCCAAGTTGTGAAACGAAATAGCTTTCCAAAAGTATTAAATGACATTATTTATATTATATAGATTATTTTGTTTAAATTATGAATCAAAAAAACTCTTTAGGTCTTAATAGTTGCTTTCTTGATACAGATGATCCAATTCATTTATTTCATGAGTGGATGGAGGAAGCAAAGAAAACTGAGCCAAATGATCCAAACGCTGTTGCAATGGCCACATCAGATAAAAACAACATTCCTTCAGTTAGAATGGTTTTACTTAAAGATTTCAACAATGATGGATTTGTATTTTATACAAATTTAAATAGTCAAAAGGGAAATGAATTAAAAGAAAATCCGTATGCTGCTATGTGTTTCCATTGGAAAAGTCTCCTAAGACAAATAAGAATTAATGGAAAGGTGTCATTAGTTTCTGATCAGGTTGCAGATGAATATTATTCATCTAGAGCGTATGAAAGTCAGATAGGAGCATGGGCTTCTAAGCAAAGTAAAGAATTAAATTCGCGAGAACAATTGTTAAAATCTATACAAGACTACAAAAAAAAATATAGCAACAAATCAGATGTACCAAGACCAAGTCACTGGTCAGGATGGATTTTATCTCCAGATAGTATTGAATTTTGGCTAGATGGTGAGAACAGAATCCACGAGAGATTAAAATATAATAAAGATAACTCCGGGAAGTGGATAAAGTCTTTATTAAGTCCTTAAAAATTTCTTGATAAACTAAATGATGTTAATCTTTTAAGAATATTTTTTTCTTCAGAGTCTTTAAATACACTTAGAGAATTAGAGGCTAAATTTATATAGTGCTGTGCTTTTTGATAGCATTCCTGAATTATTTTATACTTATTTATAAGAGCAATAACTTCATTAAAGTCATCTTTTGTTCTTAACTTTTTTTTAAACATGTTTGATAAAATTTTCTTTTCATCATTTCCTAATTTTTGAAAAAGTAAAATTATTGGTAAGGTAATTTTTCCTTCAAAAAAATCTTGACCAATTTTTTTACCAAATAGTTTGAGCTCAGCATTATAGTCTAGAGTGTCGTCTGCTATTTGAAAAGTTAATCCCAAGTTTCTTCCATAAAATTCTAAAGCATCTTTTTCTTTATTTTCTGCATCAGATAAAATTGCACCAACTTTAGTTGCTGCTGCAAATAATTCAGCAGTTTTAGCTGAGATTATTTTCAAATATGTTTCTTCCAGCATATCAACTTCACCTTTATGTTGAAGTTGTAGAACTTCTCCTTGAGCAATTTTAGATGAAGTGGACGATAATAATTTTAAAACTTCTAGGTTTCCGTCTTCTACCATCATTTCAAAACATCTACTCAATAGATAATCTCCTATTAAAACTGACGAATGATTATTCCAAACTTTGTTTAAGGTTTCTTTCCCTCTTCTAACAGTGCCCTCATCAATTACATCATCATGCATCAGTGTTGCGCTATGAATTAATTCAACACACGCAGCTAAATTTATATCTCTAGAGCCTTTAGAGTAACCACATAATTTTGCACTACCCAATGTTAGTAAAGCTCTTAGTCTTTTTCCTCCAGTTTCTATATGATAATCTGTCATTTTTTGAACCAGTTGTACGTCACTAGATAATTTCGATTTTATTTTTTCTTCAGTTAAAACCAGTTTTTCTTCAACCGAGTCTTTAAGCTGAAAATATGAATCATTTATCTGATTTTTAAGCTGTACAACTGTTCCCATAACATTTTTAAATTAGTATAATTTGTTTATATATATTACTTATCAATTGACGCACCAGTTTCTTCAATTATAAGTAGTCTTTATATTCAATAAATAATTCTATAAGACTTACCTATGTTCTCTTTTTTTAAAAAGAAAAAAATTGTTGCTCACTTAAAATTAAGTGGTGTTATTGGTAATGCAGGAAAATTTAAACAAGGTATTGATTTTGCAGGTCAAGAAGAACTAATTAAAAAGGCTTTTTCTCTGAAAAAAGCGGCATGCGTAGCTATATCAATCAATTCTCCAGGAGGATCACCAGTTCAATCTCATTTAATCCACAGTTTTATTAGACAACAAGCCAAAAAACATAAAAAAAAAGTTATTGTATTCGCTGAAGACGTAGCTGCTTCTGGAGGTTATTTGATTTCTTGTGCTGGGGACGAAATTTATGCAAATTCAAGTTCAATAATTGGATCTATAGGAGTGATATATTCTTCTTTTGGATTTACTGAGTTGATAAAAAAAATTGGGGTTGAAAGAAGAGTTCATACTGCTGGCAAAAACAAAAGCACACTTGATCCATTTTTAGAAGAAAAAAACGAAGATATTGAAAGATTAAAAAATATTCAATTAGATCTTCATAAAGACTTTATAGATGTTGTTGAAAAAAGCAGAGGATTAAAATTAAATAAATCTGATGTAGAACTTTTTTCAGGTGAGTTTTGGTCAGGCAGTAAAGCAAAAAATTTAGGATTGATTGACGGAATAGGTAACGCACATGAAATATTAAAAGATAAATTTGGTGAAGATGTAATTATTAAAAAATTTGAAAAATCAAAAGGATGGTTAAGTCAAAAACTTTCTTCATCCAGCAATCAAGTAGATCAAATAGCAAGTATTTTAGATGAAAGATCAATTTGGCAAAGATATGGTTTCTAAAGCAAAAAAAGAAAAAAAAAAAATTCAAACATTCCAAGATACAATTTTAAATCTTCAGAAATTTTGGAGCAAAAAAGGATGCATTATTCTTCAGCCTTATGATATGGAGGTTGGTGCAGGAACTTTTCATCCAGCTACTACCCTAAGATCACTTGGAAATAAACCATGGAAAGCAGCTTACGTACAACCATCAAGAAGACCAACAGATGGAAGATATGGGGATAATCCAAACAGGTTGCAACACTATTATCAATTTCAAGTTTTAATTAAACCTTCCCCTGAAAATATAAAAAAACTTTATTTAAATAGTTTATCTACTATAGGAATAGATCATAATGATCATGATATAAGGTTTGTTGAAGATGATTGGGAAAGTCCAACATTAGGTGCTGCAGGATTGGGATGGGAAGTATGGTGTGATGGAATGGAAATTACTCAATTCACCTATTTTCAACAAATGGCTGGATTTGATTGTAAACCTGTATCAGTCGAAATTACTTATGGTTTAGAAAGAATTTGTATGTTCACTCAAAAAGAAAAAAATGTTTATGATTTGTTGTGGAATGATGAAGGCGTAAAATATCACGAAGTATTTCATCAAGCCGAAAAAGAATTTTCAGCATACAATTTTGAACATGCGAATGTAGAAACACTTTTGAAAATGTTTGAAATGCATGAGTCAGAGGCAAAATATTTGGTAGAAAAAAAAATTTCTTTACCAGCATATGATCAATGTTTAAAAGCCAGTCATGTGTTTAATATTTTAGATGCAAGAGGTGCAATCAGTGTTGCGCAAAGAGCAGGTTATATTGCAAGAATAAGAGATATTACAAAATCTGCAGCAGGCGTTTGGTTAGATAGTCAAAAATAATGTCAGAGTTTTTTTTAGAATTATTTAGTGAGGAAATACCCTCAAATCTTCAACAAAATTTAAGGGAAGATTTACTTAAAAGTTTTAATGATTTTTTTTTAGAAAAATCAATTTTATTTAAAATAAGCTCATCATACTCAACACCAAACAGACTAGTGGTATTGTTTGAAGGTGTTCAAAAAAATGTTGTACTAAAATCTGAGGAGATTAAAGGTCCAAATATCAAGTCACCAGAGGTAGCACTAGAGGGGTTTGTTAGGTCAAATAAAATCGTAAAAAAGGATCTCTACCAAAAGAAAACTGACAAAGGAGAATTTTATTTTTTTAAGACAAAATCAAAAAAATTGCACACACATGAATTGCTAGAGGAATTTATCCCAATATTGTTAAGTAAAATTCAATGGAAAAAATCAATGTATTGGGGAACTTTTGACCTAAATTGGGGGAGACCATTAAAATCAATTTTAGCTGTATTTGATAAAAAAAAATTAAATTTTAATTTTCATCACCTAACATCATCTAACTCAACTTTTATTGATAAAGAATTTGAGGAAAATAAAAAGTCCTTCTTAGAATTTAAAAATTATAAAAGTTTTTTTAAAAAAATTGACATTATCATTGATCACAATGAGAGAAAAAAGTTAATAGAAAAAAAATTCAACGATATATTAAAAAATAAAAATATTAAGATTCAACATAATCCTAGATTACTTAATGAGGTTGTAGATTTAACAGATCAGCCAAATATCCTCCTTTGTGAATTTGATAAAAAATTTTTGAATATTCCAAAAGAAATATTAATTATTACCATGCAATATCATCAAAAATATTTTCCTATATTTGATAATAAAGAAAATATTACTAATGAGTTTTTAGTGGTTGCAAACAAAAAAGATAAAAAGGGATTAATTAAATTAGGAAATGAAAGAGTGGTTGAAGCAAGATTAAGTGATGCAGAATTTTTTTGGAAAAAAGATAAATCTCAAAATATGGTCAAAAAAGTTACTGATTTAAAATCAATGAATTATTTTAGAGGATTAGGAAGTTACTTTGATAAAGCTCAAAGAATGAGAAAATTGGGTGGAATGATATCTGATGAACTTTTAATTAGTAAAGAAAAAGTTGAATTATCAGCATCTATTTGTAAAGTTGATTTATTATCAGAGCTAGTGGGTGAATTCCCAGAACTACAAGGTGTGATGGGAGGTTATTTTGCTATTGCACAAGGTTTTGATAAAGATTTGGCTTTGGCCATAAGTGAGCAATATTTACCTACAGGTTCAGGCTCAAGAGTCCCAAAAAAACCATTTAGCATAGCCCTTTCTTTAGCTGATAAGATAGATACTTTAGTTGGTTTTTTTGGTTTAAATCAAAAGCCAACAAGCTCTAAAGATCCATATGCTCTAAGAAGATTAGCATTAGGAGTAATAAGAATAATAGTTGAGAATAAAAAAGATTTTAAAATAAAAGATTTGATTAATTATTCTTTAAGCCTGTATTTAGATCAAGGTTTTGAAATTGATAATCAATCTTTACAAAATGAGCTATCAGATTTTTTAATGGATAGATTAAAATATCACATGAAGGAAGAAAATATTAGAAATGATATAGTTCAAGCATCAACCAGTTCTTTTAACTTAGATCAATCTGTTATTATTTTTAATAAAGCTAAACATTTAAATAAAATTATTAACAAACCAGATGGTCTAGATATTATTGCAAGCTATAAAAGAGCCTCAAACATTTTAGATGGAGAATTAAAAAATAATAAAATAGAATTATCAAATACAACCGACCCTGGTATTTTTAAAACTGAGTTAGAAAAAAACCTATTTAAAAAAATTAGTGAATTAAGGAAATATTTTTCAGGCATTAATAAAGATGAAAATTATGTTCAAACATTGGACAATTTAGCTAGTATTAAAAGAGAGGTTTTTGACTTTTTTGATAATGTAATTGTGAACGAAGATGATCCGGTCATAAAGAAGAATAGGCTGGAACTAATCCAAATGATGTGTAAAACGTTCAACAATTATGTTAACTTTTCTCTAATAGACTCCCATTAATGAAAAAACTTATATTAAACTTTAATTCTAAGGATAGTAAAAAAATTAAAAATCCTAAAAACTTTTTAGGAGGAAAAGGTGCTAATCTTTCTGAAATGGGAAGAATGGGTCTTCCAGTGCCTCCTGGTTTTACAATATCCACAAAAGTTTGTGAAATTTTTTATAAGGATAAAAAAAAATTAAATAAAAATTTAATTTCTCAAATTAAAAAAGAATTAAAATTAATCGAAAAAGATGTTTCTAAGAAATTTGGGGACTTAAAAAATCCACTTTTGTTGTCTGTGCGGTCTGGTGCAAGAGTATCAATGCCAGGTATGATGGATACTATTCTAAATCTAGGTCTGAACGATAAAACAGTCAAAGCTTTAGCAATTAAAACTTCAAATGGAAGATTTGCTAAAGACAGTTATAGAAGATTCATTCAAATGTACGGTAATGTGGTAATGGGTATTGAGGGTTATCATTTTGAGGAATTAATCGAAAATTATAAACTTACGAAAGGTGTTTTGTTAGATACAGATTTAGATGAAAGTGATTGGGATGGATTAATTGAAGACTTTAAAAGAACAGTAAGAGAAAAGGCAAAACAAGATTTTCCTCAAGATGTTTACCAACAATTGCTAGGAGCAATAAGTGCAGTATTTTTATCTTGGGAAAGTAATAGAGCAAAAGTTTATAGAAAATTAAATCAAATCCCAGCTGAGTGGGGAACTGCTGTAAATGTTCAATCAATGGTTTTTGGAAATATGGGTGATGATTGTGCAACAGGAGTTGTATTTACAAGAAATCCATCAGATGGATCAAATGAAATATATGGAGAGTATTTAATTAATGCACAAGGAGAAGATGTAGTAGCGGGTACAAGGACTCCTCAACACATAACAAAAAAAGCTAGAAGAGATGCTAAAGTAAAAGAATTATCAATGGAAGAATCTATGCCCAAAGTCTTTAAAGAACTTCAAAATATTTTGAAGAAATTAGAGATGCATTACAAAGATATGCAGGACGTAGAGTTTACAGTCGAAAATAATAAATTATGGATGCTTCAAACAAGATCAGGAAAAAGAACAGCAAAATCAGCAGTTAAGATCGCAGTTGATATGGTTAAAGAAAAATTAATTTCTAAAAAGAAAGCTGTATTAAGAATTGACCCAAACTCTTTAGATACACTTTTACACCCTACTTTGGATGAAAAAAGTTCAATTAATGTAATAGCAAATGGATTGCCAGCATCACCAGGTGCAGCCAGTGGTAAAGTTGTATTTACCTCGGAAGAGGCTGAAAGATTAACCTCAATGATGCAAGATACAATTTTGGTCAGAGTAGAGACTTCTCCAGAAGATATACAGGGAATGCATGCTGCTAAAGGAATTTTGACTGCTCGAGGAGGAATGACAAGTCATGCGGCTGTTGTTGCAAGAGGTATGGGTAGACCATGTGTATCAGGATCAAGTGAAATTGATATAAACTATGAAAATAAATCTTTTAAAACTTCTTCAATGGAGATTAAAGAAGGAGATGTAATTACTATTGATGGCTCAACTGGAAGAATTATTGCTGGAAGTGTTTCAACTGTGAAACCTGAAATATCTGGTGATTTTTCAAAGTTAATGTCTTGGGCTGACAGTTATAGGAAATTAAAAGTAAGGACAAATTCGGAAACTCCAAAAGATACTAAAACAGCAAAAGATTTTGGCGCAGAGGGTATTGGATTATGCAGAACTGAACATATGTTTTTTGATGAAGAACGAATTTTGTCTGTAAGAGAAATGATATTATCTAAAACAAAAGAAGACAGAGCAATAGCTTTAGAAAAACTGTTACCTCATCAAAGAAAAGATTTTATAGAAATTTTTAAAATTATGAGTGGATTACCAGTCACAGTTAGATTGTTGGACCCGCCATTACATGAATTTTTACCACGTACAGAAAAAGAAATTAATGAGGTTGCTAATATAGTTAATCTCCCAGTAAAGGAGGTTGAGTCAAGAATAGAAGAGCTTCATGAGCAAAATCCTATGTTAGGTCATAGAGGATGTCGTTTGGGAATATCTTTTCCTGAAATTTATGAAATGCAATGCAAAGCAATATTTGAGGCTTTAGCTTACCTCAAAAAAAGTAAAAATAAATCTGCATTTCCTGAAATAATGATACCTTTAGTATCTACAGAGGCTGAGATAAAAATAATGAAAGACCTAGTAGTTAGAACTGCTAGTCAAGTCCAAAAAGAAAATAAATTGAAAATAGAATTTTTAGTGGGCACGATGATTGAATTGCCAAGAGCAGCAATAAAAGCAAAGGAGATTGCTAAGCATGCAGAATTCTTTAGTTTTGGAACAAATGATTTAACACAAACTACTTTTGGGATTAGTAGAGATGACAGTGGTAAATTTTTAAATGATTATTTAGATAACAAAATATTTTCTGTTGATCCTTTTATTTCAATAGATGAAGGAGTTTCAGATTTAGTTGAAATAGCAGTAGAAAAAGGACTAAAACAAAACAAAAATCTTAAATTAGGTATCTGTGGAGAGCATGGAGGAGATCCACATAGTATATTTTTTTGTTCCAAAGCTGGATTAAATTATGTTTCTTGTTCACCTTATAGAGTTCCTATAGCAAGATTAGCTGCTGCACAAGCAGAGTTAAAAAAATAGAATTTTGTAAAACATGTATTTTGAAAAATTTTTATATTTAATAAATATTTATCATCAAAGAAGAATTTTAAAATTTATAAAGAGATTCAATATAAAATATTTTATTGATGTTGGAGCTCATAAAGGTGAATTTTTGGAATTTATTTTAAGGCTTAATTGTAACAAAATATATTGCTTTGAACCTCAAAAGGACATTTTCAAAATATTGCATAAAAATTATAAAAATAATAGAAAAGTAGAACTTTTTAATTTAGGTTTGTCCGATAAAAATGCTTACCTCAGACTTTATATAAACAAACTTACTTCAACTTCTACAATTTCAAAAAGTAAAAAAACATTTTTTAGAAAATTTAAAAATTTTATTTTAAATTCTGATAAAAATTATTTAAAAAGTTATTATGTAAAAACTAAAAAACTTGATCAAATTTTTATTAGTAAAAAAATAAATAATTTATTTTTAAAAATAGATGTAGAAGGCTTTGAGTTAAATGTTTTAAAAGGTGCAAAAAAAATACTTGCTAATAAAGTAAAATATGTACTTGTAGAGAAACATTTCTTTAAATTATATCAAAATAATTCAACTTTGAAAGTTGATTTGTTTTTAAAAAAAAATAACTTTAAATTATTAAAAAAGTTTTCATTTCCACTTTTATATTTTCAAGATAATTTATATATAAAAAAATTCTAAAATATCTTACAAATATTCATATGATTAAGTTAACAAATGAGTAGGGGCGTTCTGTTGCCAGGTGCCCCGAACTTTGTTTCAATAATCCTTATATTGCAACAATTGCATTTTATCAAATTTAGCAAAATTTAATATTATCACGTACAAATACCGTATGAAAATCTGTTCGTCACAGGTCACTAGATTTGATAACCTTGGATCATGGATCCATTAAAGTTTGTTAAAGATAACACCTATGGAATTAATAGGTTAAATATTTCACCTGATCAGAAAGTTGATAAATTACTTGTAAGATTCTCAGGTATATGTGCAGCAGTTGCTGTTCAACCAATACCATTTGCAGATATTTTTATTTTAACACCAATACAACTTTATATGGGAACTCTTATTGCAGAGGCTAGAGGATATAAATTTTCTATGTCCCAAATTTATAAAGAAATTTTGGGCTTAATTGGATTAGCTTACTTAGCACAACAAACTGCAATAGGTTTATATAAGACTGTCTTACCGTTTTTAGGTGCAATAACGACAATACCATTAGTTTTTGTTCTAACTTATGCAATTGGGAAAGTAATGAATTACTACTTTGTAGCTAAAACCGAGGGAAAAAAAATTACAAAAGAAGATTTAATTAAGGCGTTTAAGCAAGCCAGAAAAGATGCAAAGAAAAATTTTAGCAAGGATGAGATTAAAAAGAAAACAAATGAAGCAAGAGAAGAAATGAAAAATTACAAACCTAAAGCAAAAGAGTTTGTACAAAAGAATATTGATGAATTAGCAGTAATATCAGTTATGCATAAATTAAGAGGCGGTCAAAAAATAGTAACAGAGGAAGATAATATCATACTTGAAGCAATGATAAGATCATCAAATAAGATAACCGATTTAGATAGTGCTATTGAATTTGCAAAAATAACAGCTGCAAAAGGGACAGAATCCTTAATGGGAGCTGCAAATAATATAAAAGGAATTGCTCACGAACTAATTTATGTAAAAACTGAAAACGAGGATGGTGATACTGTTTTTGCATTTATGCCTGAAGATACCAACAATCCCCAGTTTGATGTGCTGACTATAAATTTAGAAACAGGTGAACAAAAGTGGGAGCAGTTAAAAACAACATTAAATTCAGATCATATAAATAATTGGATTGAAAAATATCCTGGGTCTGAGGGTAGTTTAAAAGTAAATACCGAAATGGCTGATAAACTTGGATTCGAAAGCTCAGGAGTAAGCGATAAAGAGCTGTCTGTGAATGTTGATCAATTTCTCGATAAACTGATAGAAATGGATCAGAGCACTTTATCTAAAATTGTTGAGACATCACCTCCACTTACAATTATTGCTGCATCGTTTGTAGTTTATGGATTACACAAAAGATATAAAAAAAAAG
>CACJFA010000003.1 GCA_902592545.1 uncultured Pelagibacteraceae bacterium
GAGGAAAAAATTGTTTGTTTAGATGCAAAAGTTAATTTCGACTCTAACGCTTTATTCAGGCATCCAGAAATTGTTGAATTAAGAGATTTAAATGAGGAAGATCCTACCGAGATAGAAGCTAGCAAGCATGATCTTGCATATATCAAGCTAGATGGAAGTATAGGCTGTATGGTGAATGGAGCAGGATTAGCGATGGCAACAATGGATATAATTAAATTGTATGGCAAAGAGCCAGCAAATTTTTTAGATGTAGGCGGTGGTGCATCCAAAGAAAAAGTATCTGCTGCATTAAAGATAATTCTCTCAGATAAAAATGTTAAAGGTATTTTAATTAATATTTTTGGTGGAATAATGAGATGTGATGTCCTTGCTCAAGGAGTAGTTGATGCAGCTAAAGAAATTAATATTAGTGTACCTTTAGTTGTAAGATTAGCAGGTACAAATTTCAAGGAAGGAAAAGAAATTCTTGATAATTCTGGATTAAAATTAATTTCTGCAGAAAATTTAGATGATGCTGCTAAGAAAATTGTTGAGGCGATAAAATAAAATGTCGGTTTTGGTAAATAAAAATACTAAAGTAATTTGTCAGGGATTTACTGGCTCACACGGAACATTTCATTCAGAGCAGGCTATAAAATATGGAACCAATCTTGTTGGTGGAGTTACGCCAAAGAAAGGTGGACAAAAACATTTAGACAGACCAGTTTTTAATAGCGTTTTAGAGGCAAAAAATGAAGTAGGAGCAGATGCAACTATGATTTATGTACCTGCTAAATTCGCAGCGGCAGCAATCATTGAAGCAATTGATGCATCAATTGAACTTATCGTTTGTATAACAGAGGGAATTCCAATTCAGGATATGCTCAAGGTAAGACAAAAATTAAGTGGCTCTAATAGCAGATTAATTGGACCTAATTGTCCAGGAATAATCACACCAGATGAATGTAAAATTGGGATTATGCCAGGAAGCATTCACAAAAGAGGAAGTGTAGGAATTGTATCAAGGTCAGGAACATTGACATATGAAGCAGTAGCCCAAACAACTGAAAATGGACTTGGTCAATCAACTTGCATTGGTATTGGTGGTGATCCTATTAATGGAACAAATTTTATAGATTGTTTAGATTTATTTTTAAATGATACTGAAACAGAATCTATTTTAATGATAGGTGAAATTGGAGGAACAGCCGAAGAAGAAGCGGCTGAATTTATAAAAAATCATAAGATTAAAAAACCAATAGTTGGATTTATAGCTGGAATTACTGCTCCTCCAGGAAGGAGAATGGGGCATGCTGGTGCCATTATATCAGGTGGCAAGGGTGGAGCTGAAGATAAAATAAAAAAAATGGAAGAATGTGGTATTACAGTTGCCAAATCACCATCAATTATTGGAAAAACTTTATTTGATAAACTGTCTAATTGAAAAAAAATATTAGAGGGATATATTAAATAAAAAAGATGTCTTCATCAAAAAATCTTGATTTCGAAAAAACTTCATTTTTAAACAAATCTAATAGTGCATTTATAGAAGAAATGTATTTAAAGTTTGTTAATAAAGATGCTGATCTTCCAGAAAGTTGGGCAAATTATTTTGAGGGAATTGGTGAAGAATTAAATGTTATAGCAAAAGAAATTAATGGTCCATCATGGGGACCAACTAAAAAAAAGATTAATATTGATGAATTACAAAAAAAAATAGAAGAGCAAGATAAAAATGATTTTGATAATGTCAAATTAGACACTTCAGAAAAATTTAATTTTCAATTACTTGCAGACTCAAATAAAGATTCTATAAGTGCTGTAGCATTAATTAGAGCATATAGACTAAGAGGACATTTATTAGCAGATTTGGATCCTCTAGAAATGAGAGAGTCTGAATATCTAGATGAGCTTCATCCTGATTTTTATGGTTTTAAAAAAGAAAATTACGATAAGAAAATTTTTCTAAACGGGGTAATTAATCGTAAATATGCAAATATAAGAGAAATACTTAAGTTTATGAAGAAGACCTATTGTGGAAAAATAGGTTATGAGTTCATGCATATTTCAAACCCAGTTGAAAGAAAGTGGTTTAGAGACAGGATAGAGCAAGATAAAAATGCACTTCAATTTACAAAAAATGGTAAAGAGGCAATTTTAAATAAATTAGTACAGGCAGAAGGATTTGAAAAATTTTTAGCCACAAAATATGTGGGAACAAAAAGATTTGGTTTAGATGGTGGTGAAAGTTTAATACCTGCTCTTGAACAAATAATAAAAATTGGTGGTCAAAATAATATAAAAGAAGTTAAAATAGGCATGTCACATAGAGGTAGGCTTAATGTTTTAGCAAACGTTTTACAAAAATCTTACAAAAAAATTTTTAATGAGTTTGCTGGTGAGTTTAGTACCGATTCTGAAGATAGTGCTGGAGATGTAAAATATCATCTTGGAGCATCATCAGATAGAGAGTTTGATGGAAACTCAGTTCATGTTAGTTTAACAGACAATCCTTCTCATTTAGAAGCTGTTAACCCAGTTGTTTTAGGTCAAACAAGAGCCAAACAATTTTTTCACAAAGACCGTGAAAGAAATAAAGTTATACCAATTCTCATTCATGGGGATGCAGCCTTTGCTGGTCAAGGAGTTGTAGCAGAATGTTTTGCAATGTCTGGACTACCAGGACACAACACTGGAGGAACAATTCATGTTATTGTTAATAACCAGATAGGATTTACTACTAGTCCAAGATTTGCCAGGTCTTCACCTTATCCATCTGATGTTGGAAAAATGGTAGAGGCACCAATTCTTCATGTTAATGGTGATGATCCAGAAGCAGTTGTTTATGCAACTAGAATAGCAACAGAATTTCGATTAAAATTTAATAGAGACGTTGTAGTAGATTTAATTTGTTATAGAAGATTTGGACATAATGAGGGAGATGAGCCTTCATTTACTCAACCTTTAATGTATAAAAAAATTAGATCTCATCCCAGTGTTTACAAAATTTATGGAAATAAATTAGTAAACGAAAAATCTATAACGCAAGAACTACTAAATCAAAATGTTAAATCATTTAAAGATTTACTTGATGAACAATATAAGAGTGCAAAAGATTATAAACCTAAAATAGAATGGTTTGAGGGAACATGGTCACGATATAAACCTGAAAGAGGTAAAGATAAAAGGGGTATAACAGGTTTTGACGAAAATAAATTAAAAACAATTTCAGATAAAATAAATGGTATTCCTGAGGAAAAAAATATTCATAAGACCATCTCTAAAATATTCAATGCTAGAAAAGAAAGTATCGAAAAAGGTACTGGAATCGATTGGTCTTCAGCAGAAGCTCTTGCTTTTGGATCTTTACTTGAAGAAGGATATCCAGTTAGGCTTGTAGGACAAGACTCTGGAAGAGGAACATTCAGTCAACGACATTCTGTGCTGAGAAATCAAATAGATAATTCTAGGTACATTCCTCTAAATAATATTTCTAAAAATCAAAAACATTTTGAAGTAGTAGATAGTTTTTTATCTGAACTTGCGGTTTTAGGTTTTGAATACGGTTATAGTCTTGTAGAACCAAACACTCTTACTCTTTGGGAGGCTCAATTTGGTGATTTTGCAAATGGAGCTCAAGTAGTAATTGATCAATTTATTGCATCTGGAGAGAGAAAGTGGAATAGAGCATCTGGTATAGTGATGTTGTTGCCTCATGGATATGAAGGGCAAGGACCAGAACATTCATCAGCAAGGCTAGAAAGATTTTTACAACTATGTTCAAACGATAATATGCAAGTAATGAACTGTACAACTCCAGCAAATTATTTTCACGCTTTAAGAAGACAAATGCATAGGAGTTTTAGAAAGCCATTAATCATAATGACACCAAAATCATTATTGAGAAATAAATATTGTGTTTCAAATTTAGAAGATTTTAACAAAAAAAATACTTTCCATAGAGTATTGTGGGATCATGCCATCGATCCTAAGTCTACAGGATTTATTAAACTAAAAGAAAGTTCTAAAATTAAAAAAGTAATTCTTTGTTCTGGAAAAGTATATTTTGATTTATTAGATGCCAGAGAAAAGCTCAAAAGAGATGATGTAGTGATGTATAGAATTGAACAATTGTATCCATTTCCAGCAAAAGCTTTAGTTAAGGAGTTAAAACCATATGCTGAAAATGCTGAATTCTTTTGGTGCCAAGAAGAACCAAAAAATATGGGTGCTTGGTTTTCAGTTAGAGATTATATCCAATGGACATTAGACACTTTAAAGGCTAATAATAATAAAATTTCTTATATAGGAAGAAGCCCAGACGCAACTCCTGCAACAGGATATGCCAAAAGGCATAATTCTCAACAACAAGAAATAATTAACAAGGTATTTGATTAATTTTAATGAGTGAAAAAATAGTAGTCCCAGTTCTTGGTGAAAGTATAACAGAAGCGACTGTTGCAAAATGGTTAAAAAACGCAGGCGATACAGTCGAAGCAGATGAACCAATTGTAGAACTTGAGACAGACAAAGTAAACTTAGAAGTGCCATCTCCAATCTCTGGTGTGTTAACAGAGATAAATTCACAAGATGGATCAGTCGTTGAAGTAGGAGCATTATTAGGTTCTGTATCAGCCGAAGGTGGAACAGCGGTTAAATCTACGCCGAAAATCAGTGAAGAAATAAAGAAAGAGGAAATTGTTCCTGTAGAGAGCAATGTCATAAAATTAGATGCAAATAAAAAAGAACCAAAAGTATTTGAAGAAAAACCCAAAGAGAAACCTTTGATTTTAACTGAGGAAGTTAAACAAGATTTTGCTCCAAAAAGAGATGTTAATCCAACCTTATCTCCAGCAGTGAGAAAAATTGTAACTGAAAATAATATCGATATTAATTCAATTCAAGGTTCAGGAAAAGATGGGAGAGTTTTAAAAGGAGATTTAATAAGTTTGATGGGTGCAAATCCAAAACCATCTGAAAGAAAAATTCAATATGGTGAAGAAGAACGAATTAAGATGACTAGGTTGAGACAAACTATTGCAAAAAGATTAAAGCAAGCTCAAGAGAATGCCGCTCTTTTAACAACATTTAACGAGGTTGATATGAGTAGCGTAATGGAAATGAGAAAAGAAAATCAAGAGGATTTCCAATCTCGTTATGGGATAAAATTAGGATTTATGTCTTTCTTTGTAAAAGCATGTGTAGTTGCTTTAAAAAATTTCCCTGCGGTGAATGCTGAAATAGATGGAGATGAGATTATCTATAAAAACTATTACAATATTAGCTTTGCTGTCGGAACAGATAAGGGTTTAGTTGTTCCAGTTTTGAGAAATGCAGATGAATTATCCTTTGCTGATATTGAAAAAAATATTAAAGAAATTTCAGAAAAAGCCCGAGATGGAAAGCTAACGATTGAAGATCTTCAGGGAGGAACATTTACAATAAGTAATGGAGGTGTGTATGGGTCTATGCTTTCAACCCCAATACTAAATTTGCCTCAATCTGGAGTGTTGGGCATGCATAATATAGTTGAAAGACCTGTTGTTGTAGACGGTGAAATCAAAATAAGACCAATTATGTATTTAGCATTATCATATGATCACAGAATTATTGATGGAAAAGAATCTGTATCTTTCCTTAAAATGATTAAAGAAAACTTAGAAGACCCTAGAAGGTTGTTTTTAGATATTTAAATGTCAGAAAAATTTCAAGCTGTAGTTATTGGAGGTGGACCGGGTGGTTATGTGTGTGCAATCAGACTTGCTCAATTAGGATTAAAAACTGCATGTATAGAGTCTAGAGGGTCTTTGGGAGGTACTTGTTTAAATGTTGGTTGTATCCCATCAAAAAGCTTACTTAATCTTTCTGAAGAATTTCACAAAGTAAAAAGTTTAGCAAACAAAGGTATTGAAGTTGGTGAAGTAAAATTAAATTTAGACAAAATGATGAAAAGCAAAGATAAAGCTGTAACAATTCTTACAAAAGGTGTTGAGTTTCTTTTGAAAAAAAACAAAGTTACTTATTTTAAAGGACACGGAAGTTTTAAATCTAAAAATGAAATTTTAATAAAGGATGATAAAAATAAAGAAACCATCATCCAAACAGAAAAAACAATTATTGCAACAGGATCAGTTTCAGTTTCATTACCAGGAATAGAAATAGATGAGAAAATAATTGTCTCATCAACAGGTGCTTTAAAGTTAGAAAAGGTACCTAAGAAAATGGTTGTCGTAGGAGGAGGCTATATAGGATTGGAGATGGGATCTGTATGGTCAAGACTTGGAGCAGAGGTGCAAGTTGTTGAATTTTTAGATCATATTACACCTGGAATGGATAAAGAAATTTCTTCAGAATTTATGAAAATTTTAAAAAAACAGGGTATGAAATTTAATATGCAAAATAAAGTTGAAACAATTAAAAAAAATGCAGCAGGTGCAGTGGTTTCAACAGTAGATAAAGACGGTAATAAAAATAATTTTGAGTGTGATGTTGTTTTAATCTCTGTTGGCAGAAAACCAAATACAGATGGTTTAAATTTAGAGTCTGTAGGAGTAGATCTTGATGAAAAAAATAGAATTAAAACTGATAAAATTTTTAAGACTAACGTTGAAAATATTTATGCAATAGGTGATGTAATTGTTGGTCCAATGCTTGCACATAAAGCAGAGGATGAAGGTATAGCAGTTGCAGAAAACATAGTTGGTCAATCTGGACATGTAAATTATGATACAATCCCAGGAGTAGTTTATACAACACCCGAAGTAGCATCAATCGGTAAAACTGAGGAACAATTAAAAGAATTAAATAAAAAATATAAAGTAGGGAAATTTTCGTTTATGGCTAATTCAAGAGCCAAGGCTATAGATGATGCTGAAGGTTTTGTTAAGATTTTAGCTGATGAAGAAACTGATAAAGTATTAGGTGCACATATAATTGGACCACATGCAGGAGAATTAATTGCGGAGATTGGTGTTGCAATGGAATTTGGTGCAAGTGCAGAAGATATAGCCCGAACTTGTCATGCTCATCCAACGTTTTCTGAAGCAGTTAAAGAAGCTGCTTTATCAGTAGATAAAAGAGCAATACACTCTTAAACTACTGCTAAAACTTTTCAAAAAATATGATTATATATTGGAATTGAAGTAAAATAACCATTTCGCTATTAAGTTGTAGGATTATTTGTATTACTAATTTTGCTATATTCTAAATTAAGGATTTTTAAAAATCTTAAAAATGTCAAATATAGAAACTAATAAAATCAATTTTATACAAACATTAAGATCATTAGCATTTTTTTTTGTACTTTTATTTCATTTAGATATTAAATTTTTTTCTGGAGGCTACTTAGGTGTAAATTTATTTTTTATACTCAGTGGATTTATTATAACCAAAATATCATTTGATATAAATAATCCAAACTCAATTAAAGAAATTTTTATTTTTTTAAAAAAAAGAATTTATAAATTATTTCCGTTTTTATTTATAACTATTATATTTTCTAATATAGTTGGTTTTTTTATATTAGGACAAAACTTATATAGCAAACTTCATTTACAGTCTATTAGCTCTACATTTTTTTTTTCAAATATTTACTACTATTTCGAAGCAGGATATTTTGATTTTTATTCAAAGCAAAATCCACTTTTACATATTTGGTCTTTAGCTGTTGAGCTTCAATTTTATTGCATATTTATTTTTTTTATTTATTTTTTTAGTTCTCATTACAAAAAACTAAGATTTTATTTAATACTAACGATTATTTTTTTTAGCCTAACTTTTATTTTTAAGAATAGTATAAATTTAATATTTTATTTTTCTTTATTTCGTTTTTATGAGTTTTTATTAGGAAGCATTGTTTTTTTAATTTATAAAAAATTTTCTC
The DNA here is from genome assembly GCA_902592545.1 of uncultured Pelagibacteraceae bacterium. Lineage (GTDB taxonomy): Bacteria > Pseudomonadota > Alphaproteobacteria > Pelagibacterales > Pelagibacteraceae > Pelagibacter. Next base: position 7,862 of record CACJFA010000003.1, read on the forward strand.
TAAAAAAATTTAATAACTTGTCTTGTATTAGTGGTTTGGTTACAATTGTTGTAACCATTATATGCTCTGACCCAAACTCACAATTTAAGATATATATACCTTTTTTTTTATTTGTTGGTTTTTTACTAATAGCTATCAGAGGTAAAAGTGTATTAGATAAGTATATATTTAATAGCTCATTTATAAATTATTTTGGGAATGAAAGTTATTTATTTTACTTAATTCATTGGCCAGTAATAATATTTTATAAAATTTTTACCAATAATAGTAACTTCGATTTAATTGATTTATTAGTAATAGTAATATTAATTTTATTTTTAAAATTAATATTTGAGTTTTTATATTCTTTTTTTTCATCAAAAAATAAAATTGGTTATAAAAAATTTTTAATAGTTTTAGGAATACTTTTGATTATTTTTCCAAATAATTTTAAAAGTTCTTTTATTAAAATAAATGACGACTATTACGAAAATTTTGAGAGTAATGATATTTATAATAAAAAAATCCTTATAATAGGTGATAGTCATGCACAACATCTTTATTATGGTATTAAAAAAAATAATAAAAATACAGAATTAATACAAAACGATTTTTTAATTGATGACAACTTTTTATTAAAATTAAAAGATAATATAGATGAGTTTAAACCTGATATAATTATTTTTTCTTTAAGATGGGATCACGATAAAAAAATAAATAAGATTAAATTTCAATGGAATGCTGAATTTGATGAGAAAGTTTTTGATTTCTATAAAGATGAACTAATAAATATGTCTAAAATTTTAACAGAAAATACTAATTTTATAGTATTTGGAAGTTTACCAATGATTGGGTATGCAAACTCATCATTTGATTGTTTGTCTCGGAGATTGAAATTTAAAAAAGATATTTGTGAATATTCTTTAATTAATAAAAATAAGGCTATTTTGCAAAGATATAAATTTAATAATTTTATGCAAAAAAAAATTTCAGATAACAATATTAAATTTATTAATCCTTTTAACTTTTTATGTGAAAATACAAAATGCAAAAATATCATAGATAACATGCATATTTATATTGATGATAGTCATCTGACTAAAAACGGTTCTTTAATAATTGCTAATGAATTAATTTTTAAGAGTAAATATTTTAAAAAAAATTAATTATGAAATTCCCAATTCTTTTACCAAACATTTTTAATCATCCATTTACATATGAAAGTGATATTAATTTAAATATAGGTGATTATGTGCTGGTACCTTTCGGAAAATCCAAAATTACTGGTGTTGTTTGGGACGAATTTGAAAAAAATCATAATAAAAATTTTAAGACTAAAAATGTAATAAAGAAATTAGATGTTAATCCGTTAAAAAAAAATACAATAAATTTTTTAAATTGGTTTGCAGAATATAATCTTATTCCAAAGGGTATGGCACTAAAGTTAGTACTCTTAAGTAGTAATGCGGTAGAGAACAAAGAAACTCAACTTTATCAAATATTTGATAGCAAAATTAAACAAAACTTAATCAATTTATCTATTGATCAAAATAAATCTCTAAAAAAAATGAGTGTTTCAAATAAAAAATTTAGAGTTCATGTTTTGCAAGGCACAACTGGATCAGGAAAAACTTTAGTTTATTTTGAAGCGTTAAAACCACTGATAGAGAAGGGTTTTCAAGGATTAATTTTATTGCCAGAAATAGGTCTAACTAGTCAATTTGAACAAAAATTTTTAGAATATTTTGGTTTTAAACCTGCAGTATGGCATTCAGGTATTTCAAAAAAAAAGAAAGAATTAATTTGGAGTGGAGTTTCTAATGGTAAAATAAAAATAATTATTGGTGCAAGATCCTCACTATTTTTACCATTTAAAAAATTAGGAATGATAATTGTTGATGAGGAACATGATCAATCATTTAAACAAGATGAAGGCATAACTTACAATGCTCGTGATATGGCAATTTCTAGAGCATCTTTTGAAAATATTCCAATCAATTTGATTACTGCTGTTCCTTCTATAGAAACTTTTGAAAATATTAAAAAAGGCAAATACGAGGTGTCTAGATTAAGTGAAAGATATCAAAACGCAGCATTACCTAATTATGAAATTATTAATTTAAATAATACCAAACTTGAAAAACAATCATGGCTATCAAATAAAATTATTGAAAAAGTAAATTTACATTTAGAAAAAAAAGATCAAGTTTTGTTTTTTTTAAATAGAAGAGGTTTTTCTCCAAATGCTTTATGCAATAAGTGTTTTACAAGTTTTACATGCCCAAATTGTAGTATTAACTTAGTTTATCATAAAAATAAAAATAACTTATTGTGTCATTATTGTGGGTATAAATCTGATCTTAAAAGGAATTGTACAAAAGAAGGTAATTGTGAATTTATTTTTAGTGGCCCTGGTGTTGAGAGAATTTCAGAAGAGGTAAAAAGAAAATTTCCTGGAAAAAAAATAGAGATTTTTTCAAGTGACACAATGAATAAAAAAGATTCTAAAGAAAAAATAGATAAAATTATTAATAATGAAACACATATTTTAGTTGGAACTCAATTAATTTCAAAAGGTTTTCATTTTCCAAGCTTAAATTGCATTGTAGTTGTTGATATTGATCTTTCATCTCAAGGGCATGATTTAAGAGGTGCAGAAAAAAATTTGCAGCTTTATCATCAACTTTCAGGACGTGCAGGAAGAACTGGAAAACCAGCAACCGTATATTTTCAAACCTATGAAAATAATACTAAGATGATTTCAGAAATTACAAGTAAAAATCCAGATATTTTTTTAGAAAGAGAACTAGAGATAAGGAAAAAAAATAAACTACCACCATTTCAAAGATTTATTTCTTTAATCTTAACTGGAGACAATGAAATTAAATTAGAAAAAGAAGCTATTAATTTTAAAAATTTTATTGAAAATAAAATTCAAGGAAAAATATTAGGGCCAGTGAATGCTCCATTATTTAGATTAAAGAGAAAATTTAGAATTAGATTTTTAATTAGAGGCTTAAAATCTATGAAACTACAAAGCTCTCTTGCAAAAATTATTCCAAAATATAAATTTTCTTCTGGAATAAAACTTTCAGTTGATGTTGACCCAATTAACTTTAATTAACCGCAAAAAAGAGGCCTTTTTTACGAATCCGCTACTTGAAGACATAAGGGTCATATGCTATTTAGGGCGTGATTTTTAAATAATCTTCAACATTATAGAGGAACCAAGTTGAGTAAAGACACCGGATTTTCAATAACTTCAGCTGAAAGGTATTCTCTTGCGCTTTTTGAACTTTCAGAGGAAAATAATCTTTTAAGTCAGATCGAAGATCAGTCTTCATCTATTCTTAATTTAATTGAACAAAGTGAAGATTTTTCTAATTTGATTAAAGATCCAACTACAAGCCAAGAAGATTTATTAAAAGTAATCAATACAATCTCTGAAAATAATAAATTTGAGTCTTTATTCAAAAATTTTTTAAGTTTCTTAATTCAAAAAAGACGTTTCTTTTTTATTGAACGTATCCTTAAAAGCTTTATTGAGATTTGTTCAAGAAAAAGAGGTGAACTTAAGGCAGAATTAAAATCAGCAAAAGAATTATCTAATGAAGAAATTTCAAAAATAACAGAGGAGTTAACAAAAAATTTTAGCTCAAAAATAAAATTAAACTACAAACATGACGAAAGTTTAATAGGAGGTTTGGTAGTACAAGTTGGAAGTACTATGGTCGATACCTCGATTAAAAATAAATTACAACAAATCGAAAATAGAATGATAGAGGCATAAATGGAAATAAATCCTTCAGAAGTTACAAAAATATTAAAAGAACAAATTAAAAATTTTGGTGATAAAGCGGAAGTCACAGAAGTAGGTCAAGTTTTATCAGTTGGAGACGGTATTGCTAGGATTTATGGTTTGGATAATGTTCAAGCTGGTGAAATGGTAGAGTTTGCAGATGGTTCAAAAGGTATGGCTCTTAACTTAGAAAGTGAAAACGTTGGTGTTGTAATTTTTGGTGATGACAGAAATGTTAAAGAAGGTGACGTAGTAAAAAGAACGGGTAATATTGTTGATACTCCAGTTGGAAAAGAATTATTAGGAAGAGTAGTGGATGGTTTAGGAAATCCTATTGATGGAAAAGGACCATTAGATAAAGGAATTAAAAAAAGCAGGGTTGAAGTTAAAGCACCTGGTATTATTCCGCGACAATCAGTAAGTGAACCAATGCAAACTGGTCTTAAATCAATTGACAGTCTAGTTCCGATTGGAAGAGGACAAAGGGAATTAATTATCGGTGATAGACAAACTGGTAAAACAGCAGTTGCAGTAGATGCAATTATTAATCAAAAAAAAATCAATGAATCTGGTGATGAAAAACAAAAACTGTATTGTATATACGTTGCAGTTGGGCAAAAAAGATCAACAGTAAGACAAATTCAAAAAACATTAGAAGAAGCTGGAGCTATGGAGTACACAACAATCGTTGCTGCTACTGCATCTGACTCTGCTCCTTTACAATTCTTAGCACCATACACAGGTTGTGCTATGGGAGAGTATTTTAGAGATAATGGAATGCATGCGTTAATAATTTATGATGATTTGTCTAAACAAGCAGTTGCTTATAGACAAATGTCATTGCTATTAAGAAGACCTCCAGGACGTGAGGCTTATCCTGGAGATGTATTTTATCTTCATAGTAGATTACTTGAAAGAGCAGCTAAATTAAGTGACGAACATGGAGGTGGATCACTTACTGCACTGCCAATTATTGAAACACAAGGTGGAGACGTATCCGCGTTTATTCCAACTAACGTTATTTCAATTACAGACGGACAAATTTTCCTTGAAACAGAACTATTTAACCAAGGTATAAGACCTGCAATTAACGTAGGTTTATCAGTATCTAGGGTTGGTTCATCAGCTCAAACAAAAGCGATGAAAAAAGTTTCTGGTTCAATGAAACTAGAGTTAGCACAATACAGAGAAATGGCAGCTTTTGCTCAATTCGGATCTGATTTAGATGCATCTACCCAGCAACTTTTGAATAGAGGTTCTAAGTTAACTGAACTTTTAAAACAAAAACAATATTCACCTATGACTGTTGCAGAACAAGTTATTTCAGTATTTTGTGGAGTAAAAGGTTATCTAGATGACATTGATTTAAAAGACGTTGCTGAATTTGAGAGCAAGATTATTGAAAAATGTAAATCAGATAAGCCTGAAATTATCGAGTCAATTTTAAGTTCAGGAAAACTTGAGGAAGATAAAGAAAAATTACTTGTTGAGGTAATCACTCAATTAAAAGGAAATTTTAAATCTTAATAATTTATGGCAAGTTTAGACGACCTAAAAAAAAGAATAGCTAGTGTAAAGTCTACACAAAAAATTACTAAAGCTATGAAAATGGTTGCAGCAGCTAAATTAAGAAGAGCTCAAGAAAGTGCTGAGAAGGGAAGACCTTATTCTGAAAAAATGAATAATGTTATTTTAAATTTATCAAATGGTATATCTGATAAAGAAAATGCACCAAAGTTATTGTCAGGGACTGGTCAAGAAAAAACTCATCTTTGTGTGGTGATGACTTCTGATAGAGGTTTATGTGGTGGATTTAATTCTAATATTATTAAAAAAGCCAAAAGTTATTTTGCAAAAATTTTAGATGAAGGTAAAGAACTTAAAATTATTACAGTAGGCTCAAAAGGAAATGATCAATTAAAAAGAGTATATGGTGAAAAAATAATTGAAAATATTTCTTTCAAAGAATCTAAAAATGCAAATTATTTTGATGCTGATAAAGTTGGGAAAATGGTAATTGAAAAATTCGAGGCAGGTGAATTTGATGTTTGTACAATTTTTTATAACCAATTTAAAAATGTAATTACTCAAATTCCTCAAGCACAGCAAATTATCCCTTTAAACAATGAAGGAGAAGAAAACAGTTCAGAAGAAAGTTACGAATTTGAACCAGATGAAGATGAAATTTTAAGCAATTTATTGCCAAAAAATATTTCTACGCAAATATTTAAGGCTATGTTAGAGAATTCAGCTAGCGAACAAGGGTCTAGAATGAGTGCAATGGATAATGCGACCCGAAACGCAGGTGAAATGGTTGACAAACTTACTATCGAATATAATAGAAGTCGTCAGGCAGCAATTACAAAAGAACTAATAGAAATCATATCAGGAGCAGAAAGTTTATAATTATGAGCAAAGGAATAATCACACAAGTTATTGGAGCGGTAGTAGACGTAAAATTTGATGGTGAACTACCAGAAATTTTAACAGCATTGGAATGTAAAAATGGTGATAACAGACTAGTTTTAGAGGTAGCACAACACTTAGGTGAAACTACTGTTAGAACAATTGCTATGGATGCTACTGAAGGACTAAAAAGAGGTGATGAAGTTACCAACACAAATGCTCCTATTCAAGTTCCGGTTGGGCCTGAAACTCTTGGAAGAATTATTAATGTAATTGGTGAACCAATTGACGAAAGAGGTGAAGTTAAAACCAAAGAAAGTTGGCCAATTCATAGAGCTGCACCTGAATTTAATGACCAATCAACTGAAACTGAAATCCTTGTAACAGGTATCAAAGTAATTGATTTGCTTGCACCTTATGCAAAAGGTGGAAAGATCGGATTATTTGGTGGAGCAGGAGTAGGAAAAACAGTTTTAATTATGGAATTAATTAACAATGTTGCAAAAGCTCATGGTGGTTTCTCAGTTTTCGCGGGAGTTGGAGAGAGAACCAGAGAAGGAAATGACCTTTATCATGAAATGATTGAATCTGGAGTAATTAAAAAAGAAGGAGCTGGTTCAAAAGCTGCTTTAGTTTATGGACAGATGAATGAACCTCCTGGAGCAAGAGCAAGAGTTGCACTTACAGGGTTAACTGTAGCTGAATACTTTAGAGATCAGGAAGGTCAGGACGTACTTTTCTTTGTAGATAACATCTTTAGATTTACTCAGGCAGGATCAGAGGTTTCAGCTTTGTTAGGAAGAATTCCATCTGCTGTTGGATATCAACCGACATTAGCTACTGACATGGGTAACCTACAAGAAAGAATTACGACTACAAACAAAGGGTCAATTACATCTGTACAAGCAATTTATGTGCCTGCTGACGATCTAACAGATCCTGCTCCAGCGACATCGTTTGCTCACTTAGATGCAACGACTGTACTTTCAAGACAAATTGCGGAAATTGGTATTTATCCTGCAGTAGATCCACTTGATTCTACATCAAGAATTTTGGATCCAAGAATTGTTGGAGATGAGCATTATAGAGTAGCAAGAGATGTTCAAAGAATACTACAATCATATAAATCGCTACAAGATATTATAGCTATTCTTGGTATGGATGAGTTATCTGAAGAAGATAAACTAGTTGTAGCAAGAGCAAGAAAAATCCAAAGATTTTTATCTCAACCATTCTTTGTTGCAGAAGTATTTACTGGTTCTCCAGGAAAACTTGTTGATCTTGATTCAACAATCAAAGGTTTTGATGCAATCTGTAAAGGTGAGTACGATCACTTACCTGAAGCTGCTTTTTATATGGTTGGAACAATTGAAGAAGCTATTGAAAAAGCTAAGAAAATGGAACAAGAAGCTGCTGCTTAATGAGCGAAGAGTTTAAAGTTGAAATAGTAAATCCTGAAAAATCTTTTTTAGTAAAAGATGATGTTTCAGAAGTTGTGGTCCCAGCTTTTGAAGGAGAGATGGGAATATTGAAGGATCATATTTCAATTATTTCCTTTTTGAAGCCTGGGATAATTAAGATTTTATCAAAATCAGGTGATGAAAATTACTATGTTGAAGATGGTATTGTTGAGTTCAAAAATAACAATCTATCTATTTTAACAAGTACAATTTTTAATCTTGCTGATATGGATAAATCAAAGCAACAAGATTTACTTAAACAGGCAGAAGAAGAGGCTAATAAAACTGATATAAATGATCAATCTAAGTATTTAGCAGATCAAAAAGTTGAAGTTTTAAAAACTCTAAATTAATTTTTTTACTTTTTCTTTAAGCTCTTTGTAAATATGATGTTTAAAATCAACCACAACATCAGTAATTAAATCTAAGTCAATCCACTTCCAATCTAAAAATTCTGGATTAGATGTATTAATATTTATCTCATTATCATTTCCAATAAATCGCATTAAAAACCATTTTTGTTTCTGACCTTTGTACTTACCTTTCCAAATAATACCTAGTAATCTATCAGGTAAATCATAGGTTAATGTGCCATCTAATTCTTTTATAAGTTCTACGCTTTTTATACTTGTTTCTTCCTCTAGTTCTCTAAATGCAGCTTTTAAATTATCCTCTCCCTCATCAACACCACCCTGAGGCATTTGCCAAAAATTTTTAGGATTATCTATTCTTTTTGCTACGAATACTTTATTTTGTTTATTCAATAACACAATTCCGACCCCACTTCTCAGTGGTAAATCTTTAAAATTTTTTTTCATATTATCCGTTAAGTAATTTAATAGCGTAGTTTAATTGATTATCAGTATCAGTTTTTATTCTAAAATCATCACCTTCTTCATTTACTTCAATATCTGGTCTAACACCTACTTCAGAAATTGATTTTCCAGAAGGAAGATAATATTTTGCGACAGTTAATCTGATAGCTCCACGATTTTTTAAAGGAATAATTGATTGGACAGAACCTTTACCAAAGCTATTTTCGCCAACGATGATTGCTCTTTTATGATCCTTTAAAGCTCCAGCAACAATTTCAGATGCAGATGCTGAACCATAGTTAATTAAAACCAATAGTGTTTTTCCGTCAGTAATATCTCCTTTTTTTGCAAACCATTTTCTATTTTCAGATTTTTTTCTGCTTTTTGTTGAAACTATCTCTCCATTTTCTAGAAAAAAATCTGAGATTTTTATTGCTTGAGATAAAAGACCTCCAGGATTATTTCTTAAATCTAAAATAAATGAATTTAAGTTTTTATTTTTTTTAAGTTTTTTAATTTGTTTTTCTATTTGATCACTGCTGTTATCATTAAATGAAGTAAGCCTGAGGTATCCTATACTTTCATCTATAATTTCAGATTTAACAGATTGAACCTGAATAACTTCTCTTATGATATTAAATGTTAACGCCTTTTTTTCACCTCTTCGTCTTACTGTTAACTCTATTCCAGAACCCACAGGTCCTCTCATTAAATCAACAGCTTCACTTAATGATTTTCCTTGAACCTGAACATCATTTATTTTTACTATGTAATCACCCGCTTTTAGTCCAGCTCTGGATGCAGGTGTATCATCTATTGGTGAAATTACTTTTACCACACCAGCCTCCATGCTTACTTCAATTCCTAGTCCACCAAACTCACCACTGGTTTCTGTTTGCATTTCATCAAAAATTTTAGGGGACATGTAGGATGAATAAGGATCTAAGGATTGTAAAAGTCCATTGATAGCAGAGTCCATACTTTCAGATTGATTGAACTCATCAACATATTCTTTATTAATTTTTTCTAGAACCTCACCGAAAAGATCAATTTTTTTGTAAATATCAATTTCAGCTGAAATAACTGTTTTATTTAAGTAAAAAATGGAAAAAAAAATTAATAATAAAAATTTAATTTTTTTCATATCATCACTTTTTCTTTCGGAATTAGCTCTGACCAAATTTTCTCTAATTCATAAAACTTTCTTTTTTCTGGGTGAAAAATATGAACAATTAAATCAATTCCATCAACAAGCTTCCATTCTCCGCTTTCTTTACCCTCAATTTTTGAGTCTTTTACACCGTTATTTTTAAGTTTTTCTAAAACTTGTTCCGATAAAGATTGAATATGTCTAGATGAAGTTCCACTCGCTATGATCATGTAATCAGCCATAGAACTTTTGTCTTTAAGATCAATAGTTACAATGTCTTGAGCTTTATTGAGATCTAGTGTGTTAATTACAATTTCTTTTAAGTCTGAAATTTTGTCCATTAATTGATTTTAGATTATCAAATTTTTCTTAATTGAGAAGATGAAATGTTGACTTTATTAAACTCAATAAACTCTAGATTGGCCTTACTAAGTTGCCTAAATGTCTTTGATTTTAAAGAATTTTTTTTATACCCATGTCGGTCAAAAACTAGAATATTACATTTTTGTGAAATTAATTTAGATTTATGCCATTTATGAAAATTAATAAGGTTGTCAGCACCCATTAAAAAATAAATTTCAATGCTTTTATCTTTTTTTAAATGATTAATTAAATTTATAGTTTTATTTGATTTAATAATTTTTTCATAAAATTTAACTTCAATAAATGAATTTGTACCAATTATTTTTTTACAAAATTTAGTTCTGTCAACAACAGATGTTTTGCTCTCTATTTTAAATGGATTTTTTTTTGTAATTGCCCAAATAACTTTTTTGAGTTTAAATCTTTTTTTTGCTTCCTTAGAAATTGCCAAATGTCCTTTATGAGCAGGATCAAACGATCCACCCAATACACCAATTTTTATTTTTGTGTTATTCAATTAAATTTCTTATTTTACCATTACTAGTGATTTCATATTTATATGAAATCAATTGATTTAAACCTACAGGACCTCTTGGTGGTAGTGTGTTAGTAGAAATTCCAACTTCTCCACCAAATCCAAATTCACCGCCATCAGCAAATTGAGTTGAAGTATTATGCATTGCAATTGAGCTTTTAACATTTTTTAAGAAATATTTTGCTGTTTTTTTATTTTTTGTAATGATGGAGTCAGTGTGCATAGTTCCATATTTGTTAATATGTTTAATTGCCTCTTCAGAATTTTTTACAACTTTAACAGATACAATTGATGCTAAATATTCAGTTGACCAATCCTTTTCTTTTGCAGGATGTATTTGACCTTTGTAATAACTCTTCAAAATCTTATCACCAATTATTTTACATCCACTATTTTCAAGTGGCTGCAAAATAGGATTGCTAAATTTTTTCACTATATTTTTATGAATAAGAATAGTTTCAGTCGCACCACAAATACTTGTATTTCTTAATTTAGCGTTATAGACAACATCTTTAGCAATTTTTAATTCTGCATCTTTATCTATATAAGTATGACAAAGCCCCTCTAAGTGCCCAATTATAGGTACTTTGGATAATTCTAAAACTTTTTTAACAAGATTTTTTCCACCACGAGGTATGATTACATCGATATATTTTTTCATCTTAGAAAGCATAATATCTACTAGTTTTCTTTGTTTTGAGTCGATAAATTGAATAAAGTTTTCATTAACTTTATTTTTTTTAAGTGCTTTTCTAAATAACTTAGCTAAAGCTTTATTTGAATTTATGGCCTCAGAGCCTCCTTTCAAAATCACTACATTTCCAGATTTAAAACAAAGACTAGCAACATCTGAAGTTACATTTGGTCTACTTTCATAAATAACACCAATAACTCCAATTGGTATTGATACTCTTTTTATATTCAAACCATTTGGTCTTTTCCATTTGTCTAAAGTGTTGTCTATAGGATCCCTTAATTTAGCTATTTTTAAAATAGAATTTATAATTCCATTCAATTTATTTTCATTTAAATGAAGTCTTTTGATTAAATTCTCTTTTAACCCTCTTTTTCTTGCGTAATTAATATCTTTTGAATTTTGATTAATAATAAATTTTTTTTCATTCTTAATTAATTTCGCGTAATCATTTAAGACTTTATTTTTTACTTCAGTTTTAACTTTATACTCACTAGCTTTTCGAGCTTTTATTCCAATTAAATTCATATATTTAATCATTTAAATTTCCACCATATCATCTTTATGAATAACTTCTGATTTTGCAACATAGCCTAATAATTTTTCAATTTCATTCGAGTGATGACCCATAATTTTAGTCACCTCATCAGAAGTAAAGGAACTTAAACCTCTAGCACATTCATTATTTTTTTTATCTAATACTTTAATATGATCACCTTTGTTAAATCTTCCTGAAACTTTTTTAATTCCTGCTGCTAACAAACTTTTTCCAGATTTTAATGCTTTTTTAGCACCATCATCAATTATTAAAGCTCCTTTAGGTGCCACAGAACTTATTATCCATTTTTTTCTAGCATCTAACTTTGAAATTTTTGGACTAAACCAGGTACAATTATTTTTTTCAATTATTTTTGAGATAGGATTTGAATATAATCCATTCGCAATAACCATACTTGTACCAGCAAGCTGACATATCTTAGCTGCTTCAATTTTTGTATGCATACCACCACTTCCATATTCATTTACACCTTTAATGTAAATATTATTTAGATCTTTTTTTAGATCATCAATCGTTTTTATTAGTTTAGCATCTTTAAAAATTTTAGGATTTTTTGTATACAAACCATCAACATCAGATAATAAAATTAAAGTATCTGCGTTTGTAATTTGCGCAACCCTAGATGCCAATCTATCATTATCTCCATATTTTATTTCACTCGTTGCAATAGTGTCATTTTCATTGACTACAGGAATAAAACCAAGTTCAAAAAGATTATCAAATGTTCGTTTTGCATTGAGAGATCTTCTTCTTTCCTCAGTATCTTCTAATGTAAGCAAAATCTGAGAAATATTTAATTTATATTTTGCGAAAGTTTGTGAAAATAAATTCATCAGTTCTATTTGACCAATAGAAGCAATAGCTTGACTCTTATCTAATTTGATATTTTTTTTATTATAATTCATTTTCTTGCAACCCAAAGCTATAGCACCAGAGCTAACAACAACTACTTTTTGATTTTTATCTCTTAATTTTTTGATATCTTTTGCAAAACTAGATAACCATTGTTTCCTAATTTTTTTATTTTGATCAACTAGGAGAGATGATCCAATTTTGACAACAATTATTTTGGAGTTTTTAAGATACATAAGATAAAAGCTTTGCTTTAATTTTTGATACAGATTCTTTTTCCAAAGTTGTCATTGTCATAATCTCACAATTTTTACCTTTTGAAAAATGATCTATAACTTCATTTGCTGTTTCTTCATCAATCAAATCGATTTTATTAAACACAATTAGTTCTTTTTTTTCTAATAACTTTGCACTGTAGCTTTTTAATTCATTTTTCACCTGATTATAAGACTCATTCAGATCTAAGTTGGTGACATCAATTAAGTGCAGTAAAGACTTACATCTCTCTATATGTTTTAAAAATTGTATCCCTAACCCTATACCCTCATGAGCTCCTTCAACTAATCCCGGAATATCTGCAATGGTAATTTCTTTATCATCGTAAGAAGCAACACCAAGGTTTGGATTAACAGTTGTAAATTTGTAATTTGCAATTTTTGGATTTGCGTTTGTTAATGCTGCTAACAAACTTGATTTTCCTGCATTTGGTAATCCAATAATACCGATATCAGCAATTGTTTTTAATTGAAGCCATATTGTAAATTCTTCTCCGATAGTCCCTTTAGTAAATTTTCTTGGAGCTCTATTTGTAGAACTTTTAAATCTTGTGTTTCCTAAACCTCCTTTTCCACCAGCAGCTGCAACATATTCTTCACCTTTTTTATTAAAATCGAAAAGAAGAGTTTTGTTATCTTCTTCAAATACCTGCGTACCTAGAGGAACTTTTAAAATTAAATCTTCACCACCTTTTCCTGTTCGATTTTGACCGGAACCGTTTTCTCCACGTTCGGCTTTATGGTGTTGTTGATATCGATAATCAATAAGTGTATTTAAATTTTCCTCTGACTTTAAAATAATTGATCCACCTTTTCCACCGTCCCCACCATCTGGTCCACCAAACTCAACATATTTCTCTCTTCTAAAACTAGGAGATCCATCTCCGCCGTTTCCAGCTTTAATATATATTTTAACTTGATCGAGAAATTTCATAATACAACATCTATTTTAATTGGTTGTACTATTAATTGGGCTTTACAGAAACGAAAGTTCTATCTGATTTTGATTTTTTGAAGACAACTTTTCCCTTAACAACTGAAAATATTGAATGATCTTTGCCCATACCAACATTTTCACCTGGAAAAATCTTAGTTCCTCTTTGTCTAACAATTATGTTTCCAGGAATTACTGTTTCACCACCATACTTTTTTACACCAAGTCTTCTGCCGGCACTATCTCGTCCGTTTCGTGATGATCCACCTGCTTTTTTTGTTGCCATAACTTACCTAATAACTATTTGCTTACTGCTTCCTTAACTTCTTCTTTTTTTGAAGTTTTAGAAATTTTTTCAGCTTCTGATAACACTTTACCATCTTTTGAAAAAATTTTGTTAATTCTTATCATAGAATATTCTTGTCTATGCCCATTTTTTCTTCTTGAATTTTGTCTTCTTCTTTTTTTAAAAATTAAAATAGTTCTATTTTTACTATTTTTAATTAAATTAGCTTCTACTTTTGCACCCTCAACATTTGGAGCTCCAATTTCAATTGATTTGTCATCACCGTATGCCAAAATTTCATTAAACTCTATCTTAGTATCAGGTTTAGAATCTGGTAGTTTTTCAATCTTTAGAATTTCTCCAGATTTTACTTTATACTGTTTTCCACCTGTTTTTATTACTGCGTATGACATAGTATGATTTAATTTAAAGTTACCGCAATATAGTTGTAGTCAGCCTTTAGTCAAGCCGAATTAATTAGAAATTATCCTTAAAATCTCTTAATTTTGAAAAGGTTTTTACATCTTTTGCTCTTAAAAATATATTACAATCTAATTCCTCTTTTAAAGTTGAGGGTATGGTAGGAATTCCATTTTCTCTTAATTTTTCTATTTTTTCTATTTTTTTTTGTAAATCTTTGTTTTCTGAATCATATTTTTTACAAAATTTTGCATTTTTAAGAGTGTATTCATGACCACAATAAATTTTTGTCTCTTTTGGTAATAATTTAATTTTGTTCAAAGACTCAAACATTTCTTCATAAGAGCCTTCAAATATTCTTCCACAGCCAAGTGAGAAAAGTGTATCTCCAGTAAAAACTAATTTTTCTTTAAAAAAATTAAAACAAATATGGCCTGATGTGTGCCCAGGTATATGCATAATTTTAGCTTCAAAGTTTTCAGCTTTCCATATTTGATTGTCTTCTAACAATATGTCTATTCCAGGTATTCTTTTTGAGTCTTCTTTAAAACCCACAACAACTGACCCATATTTTTTTTTTAATTCTTGATTTCCTCCAATATGATCATAATGATGATGAGTATTAAGAATATATTTTAATTTTATATTTTTATTTTTTAGGAAATTTATTATTGGTTCAGACTCACTGGGATCTACAACACACGCAAAATTGTTACTTTCATCTATTATTAAATAGCTATAGTTGTCTTGAAGACAGGGTATAATTTCAATACGCATTTTATTTTTCTATCAAAAATATACCTAGATCTGCAAACAAATTTTTAACTCCTAAATTGCTCTCATTTATTATTGATGAATTAAGATTATTTAAAGCGAGTGATTTAAAAATTTTAATATCTTTTGATTTTACAAAGTGAAAAAAATCTTTGATTGTACACATATGTAAATTTGGTGTGTTATACCATTCATCTGGTAATGTTTTTGTAATTGGCATTGTACCTTTAAATAATAAATGAAATCTTACTTTCCAGTATCCAAAATTAGGAATCGTAACTATTGCTTTTTTTCCAACTCTTAAAAGTTCATCTAAAACCAATTCAGGATTAAGAAAAGCTTGAAGAGTTTGACTTAAAACAACATAATCAAATGATTTGTCTGGAAATTGTTTTAAATCTTTTTCAGCATTTCCTTCAATTACAGTTAAACCTTTTGCAATACATTCTTGCACTTTTTCTTTTGAAATCTCTAATCCTCTTATATTTATGTTTTTATTATCCTTTAAAAATTTCATCAAAGTTCCATCAGCACAACCTACATCTAAGACTTTCTTATCTTTTTCAATTAAATCTGCTATTACCTGAAATTCATTTTTCATAATTAATTTTCCTCGTAAGATTTATCTAAAAAGTTTTTAAGTGCACTTAAGAAATCAGGAACGTCTAGTAAAAAGGAGTCGTGACCTTTATCTGACTCAACTTCTACAAATCCAACATCAGCTCCTATTGAGTTTAAAGCAATTACAATATCTTTGTTTTCTTGGGTTGGATAAAGCCAATCTGAAGTAAAAGAAATTATAAAAAATTTCGCGTTTGTATTTATAAATGCTTCTGAAAGATTACCATTGAATTGCTTAGCTAAATCAAAATAATCCATAGCTCTAGTAATATAAAGATAACTATTTGCATCAAATCTATCTACGAAAACTGAGCCCTGATATCTTAAATAACTTTCTATTTGAAAATCAGCATCAAATCCAAATTTAAGATCTTCTCTTTCTTGCAACTTTCTTCCAAATTTTTCCTGCAAACCTTTTTTAGATAAATAAGTAATATGAGCTGCCATTCTAGCTACTGCCAATCCTTTTCCAGGATTAGTATCGCTTGATGTATAATTTCCATCTTTCCAGTTACTATCAGCTGTAATAGCTTGTCTACCTAGCTCGTTAAAAGCAATATTTTGAGCTGAATGACTAGATGTGGTTGCTATCGGTATCACTGTTTTGGATTTATCAGGAAAGTTGCTAATAAACTGAAGGACTTGCATACCTCCCATTGAACCACCAGTTATAGAAAACAGTTTATCAATACCAAAATGATCAAGTAAATTATATTGAGCATTCACCATATCATTAATTGTAATAACGGGAAAATTTGTTCCAAAAATTTTTTGATCAGGATCTTTATGACTTGGTCCGTAAGACCCCATGCATCCACCAATTACGTTAGAGCAAATAACAAAATATTTATTCGTATCGATAGCTTTATCAGGACCTACTGCATAACTCCACCAACCCTCTTTGTTAGTTACAGGGTTTATTCCGGTTACAAATTGATCTCCTGTTAGAGCATGAAAAACTAATATTGCATTATCTTTTTTTGAATTAAGTGAACCGTAAGTTTCATAGGCTATTGGAAAATCTTTTATGGTCTTTCCACAGTCTAATTTTAGTGGTTTCTTTACAATTAAAGTTTTTATGTTTTTCTCAGTATTCATAGTTTTTGACTGTTTCGAATTGTGAGAAAAAAAACTATTTTAGCGGTTTTTTTTAAGCGCTCGCAATTCAGTTAAATCAGCGCACAATTTTTTTACTAGAACTTATTTATTATGTCAATTTTTTAAAAAATCCTCTTATTCTCTATAAAATTTTGTAATTTTATCTATAAAGAGCACATAAATTAAAAAAAATGATAACTCCAAATTTCAAAAATTTTAAAATTGAGGCTTATAAGCCTGGCAAATCAAAAGTTAAGAAACTTAAGAACGTAATTAAGCTTTCTGCAAATGAGTCTGCTTTAGGTATGAGCCCTAAAGCAAAG
Source organism: uncultured Pelagibacteraceae bacterium (assembly GCA_902592545.1). Lineage (GTDB taxonomy): Bacteria > Pseudomonadota > Alphaproteobacteria > Pelagibacterales > Pelagibacteraceae > Pelagibacter. The sequence goes on from CACJFA010000003.1 coordinate 25,205, forward strand.
AAAATAATATCAAACAAAAATCTGAATTTAGATAAATATCCAGATGGAAAATCTCAAAATTTAAGAAAAGCAATATCCAAAGCCTATAAATGTAATTCTGAGAAAATTATTTGTGGAGCTGGTTCAGATGAAGTTATTCAAATGCTTTGTCAGTTGTTTTTAAACCCAAAAGATGAGGTTGTAGTACCAGAGTACAGTTTTTTAATGTACAGAATTTACTCAAAAATTGTAGGTGCAAAAGTTGTATTTGCAAAAGAAATTAATTTTAAAGTTTCAGTCAATGAAATTTTAAAAAAAATAACAAAAAAAACTAAAATTGTGTTTATAGCTAACCCAAACAATCCTACAGGAACTTACTTAACGAAAAAAGAAGTTTTAGAATTAAGAAAAAGATTAAATCAAAAAATTTTACTAGTTATAGATGATGCCTATGCAGAATATATGAAAAACAAAGATTATTCATCTGGGTTAGATTTGTTTAAAAATAAAGACAATGTTTTCATCCTTAGAACTTTTTCAAAAATGTTTGGATTAGCTTCTCTTAGAGTAGGTTGGGGATATGGCTCAAAAAAAATAGTTGATGCACTAAATGTTATAAAACCACCATTTAATGTAAATGGTATTGCTCAATTAGCTGCCACCGAGTCACTGAAGGATAAAGCTTTCATAAATAAATCGATTAGACATAATTTATTATATTCTGAAAAAATTAAGAAATTTCTTGAGGCATATAATATTTTTTCAAATTCAGTTTCAGCAAATTTTTTGTTACTTAATTTTGAAAAATGCAGATATTCAGCAAAATTTCTGTATGAAAAACTTAAAAATAAGGGAATTATTTTAAGATCAACAGAAGATGGTTATCATATAAAGAATAAATTAAGGTTAACTATTGGATCTAAAAAAGAAAACATAAAATTTATGAGTGTTATTAAGCAAGTATTGAAAAAATGAAAAATATTTTAATTATTGGCTGTGGATTATTAGGTTCATCTTTATTAAGGCGTATTAGCAAAAAAAAAATAGCAAAAAAAATATTTATTTATGAAAAATCAAAATCAAATATTGCTAAGATAAAAAGATTAAAATTACCTGGAACAATTGTTAAATCATTAAAAGAAGGTGTAAGTAATTCCGATTTAATCATCTTTTGTACACCAATGAGTGAATACAAAAATATTATTTTAAAAATTAATAAATTTATACCATCGAAAACATTGATTACAGATATTGGTTCTTCAAAAATTGAAACTTCTAAAATTATAAATAAATTTTTAAAGAAAGGTATTCATTGGATTCAAAGTCACCCAATAGCTGGATCAGAGGTCAGTGGACCAGAGCATGGTAAAGAAAATATGTTTACTGATAGATGGTGCATAATAATTAAAGAAAAAAATATTAAAAAAAATTATATAAATATTCTAACTAAGTTTTGGAAAAAAATTGGAGCAAAAGTAGTTGTTATGAGCGCCGAAAAACATGACAAAATTTTTTCTATTACTAGTCATTTACCCCACTTAATTGCGTATAATCTGGTGAAATCTGCACAAGATTTTGAGAAAAAACAAAATTATGAGCTAATCAAATATAGTGCTGGTGGATTACGAGATTTTTCTAGGATTGCAGCATCAAATGAAATCATGTGGAGAGATATTTTTTTTAACAATAAAAATAATATTTCAAAAGCGATTGATTTATTTATTAAAAATTTAAATCAATTTAAAAAAGATATTAATTCAAAAAATAATAAGTCTATCGTAAAGAAACTTACTCAGACTAAAAAAGTAAGGTCAAAAATCATCAAATTGAAACAAGATATTGATAAACCTGACTTTGGAAGAAATTAATATTTTATTCTAGATACTTTTTTTACCTTTAGCTTGGCAGTTTTTTCAATTCTATTAATTGTTTCTATAATTGGCATAATAATTACTTTTCTTTCTGGACCATAAGCATGAATTAGCTGTTTAGAATTTAAGCACATAGCAACATGACCTTTCCAAAAAATAATATCTCCTTTTTTAAATAGTCTTTTCTTTGAATTCTTTTTTGTATATTTGATCTGATCTTTTGTATCTCTTGGATAAAACGAATTATTATAAAAATAAAAAATTTGCAATAAAGCTGAACAATCAACACCTTTAAATGTTTTTCCACCCCAAACATATTTTACTTCGAGAAATTTTTTAAATATTTTTGTAAAATTATTTTCTTTATGGTTTATTTTTTTAATATCAGCTTTTTTAATCCATTTATTTTTTTCAATTTTTACGTAATTCTTATTTTGCTCAAATACAGATAATTTGGATGCAAATGTAAGCCAACTGCTAGTTCCAATTCCAGGTTTTTTATAAATCTTTGCTTTTAGTGAACTGACTTTATAATTGGGGCTAAATTTTTCTATATATTTTGAATTTTTTATAAATCCCTTATAATTATCAAATAAAGTTTTAATTTTTATCCAATTTTTACTTTTTGCTAGTATTTTGAATTTTTCACCATGTATAATTTGTGAAGTTACCTCAGATCTTTTCGAAGGATTTTTGTAAATATTCGAAAAATTACCTATGAAATAAAAATTATTTTGCACCAATTTTAATTTTGTTTTTTATTAACCACAAACAAATTAATGATGGTATCACCATTATAGTCGTTAAAACAAAAAATGTTCCCCAATCTCCGTTTAACCAGTCAACTAGAGCTCCAGAGGATGAAGCTAAAGTAGTACGACCAGCAGTACCAATTGAAGCAAGCAATGCATATTGTGTTGCTGTATAAGTTCTATCAACTAGTAATGATATAAATGCAACAAATGCTACAGTTGCAAAAGCTGCCGTGATATCATCAGCTATAACCGCAATTGCAAATAAAATTTCTGATTTTCCAGTCCATGCTAAAACTGCAAATAAAAGATTGGTTATAGCCATTAACCCACCAGCAAAGAACATAGTTTTAATTGTCCCAGCTCTCATGGCCATTACTCCACCCAACAAAGTAAATACAACTGTTGTTATCCAGCCAAGTCCTTTTGAATAAATTGCAATTTGACCTTTGGAGAAACCAATTTCTTTATAAAAAACAATAGACATTCTTCCCATAAATGCCTCACCTATCTTAAACAAGAAAACAAATCCTAAAATTCCAGCTGCAATGGCAAAACCATTTTTTCTAAAAAAACTAATGATAGGTCCGCCTATAGTTCCTGTAATATATGCGATAAAGTTTGTAATAATATTGCTAGATCCAAGTTTTCCTTCAATTAATTTGTCTGTTTCTCTCTGTTTTGCTTGTCTGTTTGTCTCTATAGGTTCATGAACAAACATTAATCCAATATTCATTAAAATTATTAAAATACCTAAAATTAAAAAAGTAGCTTGCCAGTAATCAGCTACTCCTAAGTTTTCAAAAAATTCTGCCGTAAATAAAGCAACAACTCCACCTAATTTATAACCTGTCCACCAACCAACAACAGCCATGGCTGCGCCCGCAGCCATTGATTTTCCTTCATTTTCATTAATCTGTTCAATTCTTAATGCATCTACTGTTATATCTTGGGTTGCTGACGCGATAGCAATAATTAAACCTACAGTAATTAATAAAGCCAAATTTTCAGTTGGATTAATCACACTCCAAACAACAAGACTTAACAAAATAATTAATTGCATCAAAACTATCCAGCCTCTTCTATGGCCTAATTTTTTTGTTAGTATTGGAATTTGAATTCTATCTATAATTGGAGCCCACAAATAATTGAAAGCATATACCCCAAAAATTAAACCTGCCCATCCAATTGTTGATCTACTAAGACCCTCTTCTTTAAGCCAAAGACTCAAGCTGCTTGCAATTAATACCCATGGGAAACCACTTATTGCACCTAATAAAAGAATTCTTACCATTCGAATATCTTTATAAACTGCAAGAGAGTCAAACCATGATTGTTTCTTTGTTTCATACATAATTAATTTCTCCAAAAAGATGGTAAGAACAATACTAATATTGCAAACAGCTCAAGTCTACCTAAAATCATACCTACAGTTAAGATCCATTTAGAAATATCAGGTAAAGCTGAAAAATCTCCATTAGGACCGATAATAGGACCCAAACCTGGACCAACATTTGATATTGATGTTGCTGCTCCAGAGATAGCAGTTATAAAATCGAGACCCGTCAATGATAATAATGCAGCTAATATAAAAAAAATGACAAAGTAAAAATAAATAAATGAAATTATTGATGCAATAAATTTATCATCAACAGATCCTTGATCGTATTTAATTACAAATATTCCCCTAGGATATATAATTTTCTTTAATTGATTTAATATATATAAATATAGAATTTGAATTCTAAAAATTTTAACACCACAAGTAGTTGATCCAGCACAGCCCCCAATAAACATTAATGCAAGAAATATTGTTATAGGAAAACTTCCCCAACCATCAAATTCGGCATTAACATAACCTGTTCCTGTCAATATTGAAATCGTATTAAAAAAAATAGATCTTAAACTAAAGTTTCCGTTATTATTAAATAATAAATATATTGACAATATAAGAATGCTTATAATTATTATTTTAATAAATGTTCTGATTTGAATATCGTTTAAAAATATTCTTTTATTACCACTAATAAATTTAATGTATGTAATAAATGGAATACTTCCTAAAATTATAAAGATCATCGACGATATTTCTATAGGAACACTGTTAAAATACCCGATAGATTGATTATAATTTGAAAATCCACCTGTAGCTATAGTAGTCATAGAATGAGTTAAACTATCAAATTTTCCCATTCCAAATATCCAATATGATAATGCACAAAGAGCGGTTAGACCTGAATAAATATAAATAAGTCTCAAAGCTATTTCTTTCGATTTAGGAAGAATTTTTTCAGATGAGTCGTTGCTAGAAATTTTAAATAATTGCATACCACCAACATTCATTATAGGCATTAGGGTAATTGCCATCACAATTATACCAATACCACCCAGCCATTGAAGTAATGCTCTCCATAATAGAATACCTTTTGGTGTATTCTCTAAGTCAGAAATAATTGTAGATCCAGTTGTTGTAATACCAGACATACTCTCAAAAAAAGCATTAGTAATTGAAAGCTCCATAGTCGAAAATATAAATGGTAAAGATCCAAAAATAGCAATACTTAACCAAGACAAAGCAGTTAATAAAAATGCTTGTTGTAAATTTAATTTCTTATCGTGGTCTAGATTTGAAAGAAAAAATAATGATCCAAAAATTATAGTTACAATAGATGCACCAAAAAATGATGAATCTATTTCGGAATAAACAAATTGAGCAATTATAGGGATGAACATTGAGATCCCTAAAATTATTTGCAAAATTCCTAGTGTAAAAAAAACAGTTTTATAATTAGACATTTTGAAAGAACATTATTTTATGGTAAATAAATTTCAACTCTATAAGAATTAATAAAATCGCCAATTTAAGATTTTATAAAAGATATATTCGTGATTAAAAAAGAAATTTTAGATAAAACAAGTGCTTGGCCTTTCGTTGAAGCAAAAAAAATGCTTCGTGAGAGAAAATCATTTATTGATAAAAAAGGTAAAATTACCCTTCAAACAGGATATGGCCCAAGTGGTCTTCCCCATATCGGAACATTTGGTGAAGTTGCACGTACATCAATGATGGTTAATGCATTAAAGCAACTTACAGATTTACCAACTGAGATAATTACTTTTTCTGATGATATGGATGGTTTAAGAAAAGTTCCTGATAATGTTCCTAATCAGGAATTACTAAACGAAAACCTACATAAACCATTAACACAAGTTCCAGATCCATTTGAAAAATTTGCAAGTTTTGGAGAACATAATAATGAAATGTTAAAAGATTTTTTAAATAGTTTTAATTTTAAATATAGTTTTAAAAGTTCGACAACTTTATACAAAGGTGGTTTTTTCAACCCAACTTTAAAAATTATTTTAGAAAATTATGATGGCATAATGAATATTATACTTCCAACTTTAGGCAAAGAACGTCAACAAACTTACTGCCCTTTTTTACCTATTTGTCCAGATACAGGTCATGTCCTTGAAATTCCAGTTATAGAAATTGATAAAAAAAATTTTAAAATAATTTTTGATAATAAAGGTAAAAAATTAGAATCTAGTATTTTGGATGGAAATTGCAAATTACAATGGAAAGTTGATTGGGCAATGAGATGGTATGCTCTAGATATAGATTTTGAAATGTATGGAAAAGACCTTATTGAGAGTGCAATTTTATCAACTAAAATAATAAATTTGATTGGTAAAAAACATCCATCTGGATTTGCTTATGAATTATTTCTTGATGAAAAGGGTGAAAAAATTTCAAAGTCAAAAGGAAACGGTATTACTATTGACCAGTGGTTAAAATATGCCTCACCTGAAAGCTTATCTTTGTACATGTATCAAAATCCAAAAAGAGCTAAAAAACTTTATAATGAAATAGTGCCAAAAGCTGTAGATGAGTACCTTGATAATATTGAAAAATCAAAAAAACAAACTGAACAACAATTAGTGATGAATCCTGTTTGGCATGTTCATAATGGCAATATTCCAAATGAAGAAATAATTATGTCTTTTTCTATGTTGTTGAATTTAGTTGAGACAAGCAATGCTGATAACAAAGATTTATTATGGAAGTTTGTTAAAAAATATAAATCTAATATTCATGAAAAAAACTTTCCAATTTTTGATGGACTAGTTGGTTATGCAATTAAGTATTTTAATGATGTTATTAAGGCTCAAAAAAAATATAAAAATCCATCTGAAAATGAAAAATTAGCTCTACAAGCTCTAGTTAAAACCTTAGAACAATGTAATGATCAGATGTCTCCTGAGGATATACAAACATTAATATATTCAACAGGTAAAGAGAATGGGTATGCAGAAAACTTAAGAGATTGGTTTAAATTAATTTATGAAGTGGTATTTGGAGATGAAAATGGACCTAGAATGGGTTTTTTTATAAGTTTTTTTGGTGTTAACGAAACAAGAGAGTTGATAATTAGTAAATTGAAATAATGTATTCAAATTTAAGATCATTAATATTTAAAATAGATCCTGAAAGAGCACATTTTTTAGCAATTCAATCACTCAAACTTAATTTAGTTTCAAATATATTTGATGAAAACAAAAATGATCCTATTTTAAAAACAAAACTATTTAATCAAAATCTTGATAATCCCATAGGTATTGCAGCAGGTTTCGATAAGAATGCCGAGGTATACAACCCTTTATTTAAGTTAGGGTTTGGATTTGTTGAAGTAGGTACGGTTACACCATTAAAACAATATGGAAATGAAAAACCAAGAGTATTTAGATTGGTAGAAGATCAAGCATTAATTAATAGGTTAGGTTTTAACAACCATGGATCAGATACAATATTAAACAGAATAAAATCTAATAAAAAACTAGGTGTACTAGGTGTAAACGTAGGTCCAAACAAAGATTCTAATGATAGATTGAATGATTATCTAATTGGATTAGAAAAATTTTCTGAAGTTGCAGATTATATTACAATTAATATTTCTTCACCAAATACTGAAAATCTTAGAAATTTTCATGAAGAAAATAAATTAAAAGAGTTATTGAAATCTGTCTCAGAGAAAAAAAAACAATTAAAAACTGAAATTCCTATAGCTGTAAAGATTTCACCAGACATAAATGAAAATCAAATTGAATTAATTTCAGAAATACTTTTAGAAAATGAAATAAGCGCAATAATAATTTCAAACACATCTGAAGCTTCTCGGGAAACACTCCAAAATATACAGAGACATCAAAAAGGTGGTTTATCTGGAAAACCTATTGAAAAAAAATCAAATCTTTTAATAAGTAAATTCTACAAATTAATTAAAGGTAAAATTAAAATAATTGGAGTGGGCGGTGTTGACTCAGGTAAAGCAGCTTATGATAAGTTTTTATTAGGAGCAGATTATGTTCAGTTGTATACCGGCATGGTATTTCAAGGACCCAATATTGCTGGCATGATTAAAAAAGACTTAAAAGAATTACTAATAAGAGATGGTGTCAAAAATTTCACAGAAATTGTTGGAAATAAAACTGTTTCTTAAATGTATTAAACTTGACGCATTCAATATCTCCCCTTATATAGGCACTGTTATTATGTCAAAAAAATGCGAACTTACCGGTAAAATTCCTATGAAAGGTCATAATGTTAGTCATGCTAACAACAAGACTAAAAGAAGATTTTTACCTAATCTTAAAAAAGTAAAATTTACAAGTGAGCTTACTGGAAGAAGTTTAAAACTTACTGTAAGCAATTCAGGTGTTAGGTCAGTTGACAAAAAAGGTAGTTTTGATGAATTTTTAAAAACTGTAAAAAATAAAAATTTATCTCCAAGATTAAAAAAGTTAAAAAAAGTAGTTTTAATTAAATCCCCTTTTAAAAAGAAACCTGTAGCTAAATCAGCTTAATGAACAAATTATTTATCACCCTATCTATAATGATGGGGGTTGTTGTATTATCTTCTAATTATTTAGTTCAGTTTCCAATAAACTATTTTGGATTAAATGAGATTCTAACTTACGGAGCTTTTAGTTACCCAATAGCTTTTTTAATAACAGATTTAGCGAATAGGTCTTATGGAAAATTATTAGCAAGACAAATTGTATATTTGGGCTTTTTAATAGGAATTATATTTACATTGATATTCTCAACTGATTTTGCAGATTTAATCTCTGTTAGAATTGCAATTGGATCAGGGGTTGCTTTTATCACTGCTCAATTATTAGACATTCAAATTTTTGATCGATTAAGAAAAAAAGAGTGGTTTGTTGCACCACTTACTTCATCTTTGATTGGATCAACAGTCGACACATTTTTATTTTTCTCTATATCATTTTATGCAACAGGGGTACCTTGGGTTACTTTATCTCTTGGAGATTTAGCGGTAAAAATTTTAGTTGCTATAATAATGTTGATACCATTCAGAATGTTATTGAAAATTATTAAACCAATTAAAGTTTAATATAAAAATTTATAAGACAAAATTTTATAAGCTAATTTTGCAACAAGAAAATTATACGAATTAAATCCTTTAATTGGAGATAGTTCATTAATATCTGCACCAACAATTTTCGAGTTTTTAGCTGCAATTCTTATTATATCCAATGTTTCATCCCACAAAAGTCCTCCTGGTTCAGGTGTACCAGTTGCAGGCATAATGCTTGAATCAAGTCCATCTACATCAAATGTAAGATAAACAGTTTTGTTTTTAATTAGTTTTTTAAATTTAGACAAATTCCATTTTTTTTTATCTTTTGCCCAAAATATATTTATTCTTGAAGAATTTTTTTTTAAAAATGGAATTTCACTTTCTGAGATATTTCTTATCCCAAATGAAATTAAAGAAACATTTTTATAATCCAGACATCTTCTAATTGCTGAGGCATGTGAAAATTTTTCTCCATTATAGCTTTGACGTAAATCTGCATGGGCATCAAAATGTAACAGACAAATATTTTTATATTTTCTAGTAAAAGGAACAATACATCCAGGGGTTATTGAATGTTCTCCACCTAAAGTCATTGGGAAAAGTTTTTTATCTAAAATCTCTTTATTAATTTTTGAGATTTTATTGAGAGCTTTTTTAATATTTTTGTCTATTTTAAATGGTTTTAAAGTTTTAATACCTATTTTCTTATAAGGTTCGCAGTTAAGCTCTTCATCATATAGTTCAACTTGATGGGATGCTTTTATAATTTCTTTAGGTCCATTTCTTGTTCCTCCTCCATAACTGACAGTTTTTTCTAATCCAAATGGAACAATTACAGCTTTTTCTTTAAAGTTAAACTTATTATCAATTCCTAAAAATCCGTTTTTATTTAAGAGATATTTCAATTTTATTCAAAAATTTTTGTAAAGTTTTTTCTTGTTCTATTTTTCCACTCACCTTTATGATAAGCATCACTAGCAATTAATGGCAAAACACTAGTTGCCTCTGCAAATACCATCTGTTCTTTTGTAATATCTACTTTTCCCCACGAGCTTGCTTCTTTTAATGTGGAGCTACTACAAGCACCGTCTCTACTATCAGCAACAGTAATTTGAACAGCATATTTGTGCATATCCACATCTTTTCCTAATAGTTCAGCACAAATAACAGTATCTTGAATGAAGTTCTTAGGCACACCACCACCAATCATAAATAATCCAGAACCTTTAGATTTCATTTTAATTTCTGTTAGTTCTCTAAATTCTCTAACGGAGTCTATTGTCATATGTTTTTTTGGATTTTGTTCTTGATGCATAACTAACCCAAATCCTGCACTTGAGTCAGTAAAAGCAGGGCAGAAAATAGGAACATTGTTGTCAAAAGCGGTTTCAATTAAAGAGTCTTTTTTCTTTGAGTTATTTTTTAAATATTTTCCCATTTCATAAATGAACTCTCTTGATGTATAACTTCTCGCTTCTAAGCTATTTGCTATATCACATATTATTTTATCACACATTTGAAGTTCTTCTTCATCTATGTAGGTATCATAAATTCTATCTATATAGTTATTCCTAAGCTCAGTATCATCTTGAAATTGTGAACCTTGATAATGTTTAAAACCAAGAGCTTCAAAAAAATCCATATCCACTATGGAGGCTCCTGTTGCAACGATTGCATCTACCATATTATATTTAACTAAATCTTTATAAATATTCATACATCCAGCCGCCGAAGTAGAGCCTGCTAGAGTAAGGAAAATTGTACAATCTTTATCTTTAAGCATCTCGTTATAAATATTAGCTGCATTTGCTATTTCTCTAGAAACAAAGGACATTTTTTCCATTGAGGATATAATTTTTCTACTATCAAAAGAAGTTATATCTATGTGTTCAACAGGATCTTTTAAGAAATCTCTTTTACTGTTATGACCTGGATTTTTTTGATTAGACATTAAGCTACCATGTTAGCTTTGTTAATGTCTTTATCATACATTGTCATTATTGGATTATCTTCAACTTCGTAAATTTCATTTGAGTAATAACCATTAAACTGAGTTCTAAATGTTAATCCGTATGCCCCAAGTTGACCAAGTTCAATATAATCATTTTCTTTAATATTATTTGGAAGCAAAAAAGGACCTTTCATATAATCCATGCTATCACATGTAGGTCCAAAGAAATCAAAAGCAGTTAATTTTTTTGAAATTATTTTATTAGAATTTTCTTTAATCATTCTAGATGGGAATACAATGTTTGGTGTACCAGCATCAAAAAGAGTACCATAGGTACCATCATTAATATAAAGCTTTTGTTTTTTCCTTAAATTAACTCTTACAACTGTTGAACCACTTTCAGCAACTATAGCTCTGCCAGGCTCACAAATAATTTCAGGAAGTTTTTCAAGCTTTAAGTTTTCTAAACTCTTATTTATTTCATTAAAATAACTACCTAAAGATTGCGGAATTAAGTCAGGATAGATTGTAGGAAAACCTCCACCTACATTAATGTAATCTGGAATAATTTTTGTTTTTTTAATTATATTTCCAATTTCACTAATTCCTTTTGAATAAGAAATTGGATGCATACATTGTGAACCAACATGAAAACTTAAACCAATCTTTTTAGCATGTTGTTTTACAAGTCTTAACAAACCAATTGCTTCTGATGTTAAAGCACCAAATTTTTTTGATAAATCAATTTCTGCATGTTCATTTGAAACAGCTACTCTTACAAATAACTCTAAATCTTTAGCATTATTTGTACTTTCAATTATTTTAATCAGTTCATCTTTAGTATCTAATGAAAAAGTTTTTACACTATAATTAAAATATGCTTCTTTTATACTTTCTCTGCTTTTAACAGTATGCATAAAAGAGCATTTAGCTGTATTGCTAAAAGTTCTAATATTTTTAATTTCCTCAATTGAAGCAACATCAAATTGCTCAACTCCACTTTCTATGATTGTTTTGATTACCTCAGGGTGCGGATTAGTTTTAACTGCATATAAAATTTTACCTGGAAATTTGTTTAGGAAAAATTTAACAGCAGATTTAATGGAATTCTTTCTAATACAGTAAACTGGTTTTTCAGGTTTCAGCTGATTAACTAATTCTTCAACTGATTTAAATTTTTGCATTTTAAATGCCTCCAAAAAAAATTTAATAAAAAAAAGTCTTTTTAAAAAAAACTTTAATATTTTTTGGCATATAAAGTAAACAGCACTAAAGTAAAGCAAATAATTCAAGCCAGAAATGCGTAAAATTCATATATTGTAATATCTTGTAGAGACCCCATATAAGGTTCATGAAAGAAGAAGCAAAACTACAGAATCTTAGCGATTTTGAGAATAAGTCATTATTAATTGTGGATGATGATAATCCTTTCCGTGAGCGTTTAGCAAGAGCGATGGAAAAAAAAGGATTTGAGGTTTTTCAAGCTGAGAGTGTACAAAAGGGAGTTGAATCTGTAAAAACTAGAAAACCTGGTTTTGCGGTTGTAGACTTAAGACTTGGGGATGGCAATGGACTTGAGGTTGTAAAAGAAATTCAGTCCTCAAATAATAATAGCAGAATTATTATGTTAACTGGTTATGGAAATATTCCAACTGCTGTAGCTGCAATTAAAGAAGGTGCTATAGATTATTTAGCTAAGCCTGCTGATGCAGAAGATGTGGAAAAAGCATTATTAGCAGATCCAGCAAAAAAAGCTGCACCGCCAGAGAATCCCATGTCTGCTGATAGAGTTAAGTGGGAACATATACATAGAGTTTTCGAGTTATGTAATAGGAATGTTTCAGAAACAGCCAGAAGACTTAAAATGCACAGAAGGACTCTTCAAAGAATTCTTTCTAAAAGATCGCCTAGATAAATTTTTTAATTCTAATTATTTGCTTAGTCAAAAGAGCTAAAAGCATAATTTTAAAAATCTCAGCTAATAGAAATGGTTTTGCGCCTAAAGCAAATATTGGCTTATCCCATCCAATCAATGTTCCAAGCCAAATTAGACCCAAAATATAGATTGTTGATGTTGCAATAATTAACTTAAATAAAATAACGAAAAAATTGTCATCAATCTTTATTTTAGAAGCTAGGTAAGAAGCCGCTAAAAAACCAATTAAGTAACCCATAGTTGGTCCTGTAAAGTAAACTAATCCAACACCTTTTTCAGGAGAATTTGAAAATACAGGAAGCCCTGCAATTCCTTCAACTAGATATAGACCAATTGTAGCTAGTGCAATTTTATGCCCTAAACTTATTCCTAAAAATAATACAACAAATGTTTGCATAGTCATAGGAACTGGATAGAAAGGAATTTTGATCTTTGCTGATATAGTTAGTGCTATTGAACCAAGGACAATAACAACCAGAGATTTAAATAGTTTAGCTTGTGTGAGATTTTTTGTTAATTCCATCGTTAAATAATACTCAAAATATAAAAAATAATCTACTTATAATTGTTATAATAATTGAAAGTAAATTTTTTTATATACAGAATATGTTATGATTATAATATTTAATAATACTTCATGAATAAAATTCAAAAAACAGATCATTTTTATTTGATTGATGGCTCTGGTTATATTTTTAGAGCTTATTATGCTTTGCCTCCATTGACTAGAAAAAGTGATGGACTTCCAACAGGTGCTGTAAGTGGTTTTTGCAGTATGTTATTTAAATTATTAGAGGACTCAAAATCTGATCAAAACTTGCAAAAACCAACACATTTTGCAGTAATATTTGACTCAGCAAGAAAAACTTTCAGAAATGAAATTTATAGTGATTACAAAGCTAATAGGTCAGAGGCGCCTGATGATTTGGCTCCTCAATTTGAGTATATAAGAAAATCAGTACTAGCATTCAATTTACCATCTGTAGATCTTCCTAATTATGAAGCAGATGATTTAATAGCCACATATGTTGATCAAATCCTTAAAAAAGGTGCAAAAGTTACAATTGTCTCATCGGATAAAGATTTAATGCAGCTTTACAAAAAAGGGGTTCGAATTTTTGACCCCATGAAAAACAAATTTATAACTGACGATGATGTCTTAAAAAAATTTGGAGTAGATGCTTCAAAAGTTATTGATGTACAATCTTTAGCAGGAGATAGTAGTGATAATGTTCCTGGTGTTCCAGGGATAGGTGTTAAGACAGCCGCAGAGCTAATTAACAAATATGGCACTTTAGAAAACTTACTAAAATCTGCTCATGAGATTAAGCAAAATAAAAGAAGAGAAACATTAATTGAGAACAAGGATAAAGCATTAATAAGTAAAAAACTTGTAACACTAGATCACAACTCTCCTGTTGATAGGGAGTTAAGTGAATTTAAATTGCAAAATATAGATAAAGATAAACTATATAAATTTTTAAGAGAAATGGAATTTAATAGGTTGTTAAGCTCTGCAATTTCTGCTTATGGGAAACCTGAACTAGAAAGTAATAAGATTGAAACTCAAAATCTAGAAAAACAACAAACAGTAAATAACAAAAATTATTATTTAATTAATAGCTTAGATGAAATTGATAAATGGATAGAGGAGGCTGAAGAAGTTGGTGAAGTCGCTGTAGATACGGAAACCACTTCATTAGACCCTCACCAAGCAGATTTAGTAGGTATTTCTCTTTGCTCTAAAGTTGGAAAAGCATGTTACATACCAGTTGGTCATAAGTCACCTAAGTGTCTTAAAAAAGACTCAGTAATTAAAAAATTAAAAAAAATTTTAGAAGATCCAAGCATAAAAAAAATAGGTCAAAATATAAAATTTGATTTTATAGTATTTTATAAGTGTGGAATAACGCTTTCCTCAATGGAAGATACGATGCTGATGTCTTATGTTTTAGATGCAGGAAAAAATAGACATAATATGGATACTTTATCAGAAATTCATTTAGGGCATAAAACTATTTCTTTTAAAGAGATGGTAGGCACAGGGAAGAAAGAAATTAATTTTAGTGAGGTGGAATTAGATAAAGCAAAAGATTACGCTGCTGAAGATGCTGATGTTACTTTTAGATTATATAAGAAATTTATCAAAAATTTAAAATCAGAAAAAATGATAAATATTTATGAAATTTTTGAAAAGCCATTAATTAAAATTCTTGCATTTATGGAAATAGAGGGAGTTGAAATTGATAGTAAGTTTTTAAAATCTCTTTCATCTAAATTTGAAAAAAAAATCCAAAAACTTGAAAAAGAAGTCTTTAAAATTTCTAAAAAAGAATTCAATATCGCATCCCCAAAGCAATTAGGCGAAATAATTTATAATGACTTGAAAATAGCTGGATTAAAAAAAACAAAAAAAGGAAGTTTTGCAACAAGTGCAAGTGTTTTAGAGGATTTAGCTTTTAAAGGTCATGAATTTCCAAAATTAATTTTAGACTGGAGACAAGTTTCAAAATTAAAAAATACTTATTCAGATGCTTTACCTGAACATTTAAACCCAAATACAAAAAGAGTTCATACTTCGTTTTTGCTGGCTGCTACAACGACTGGAAGACTAGCATCTAGTGATCCCAACTTACAAAACATACCAATTAAATCAGAAGATGGAAAAGATATAAGAAAAGCTTTCACTGCAAAAAAAGGGCATCTATTAATTTCTGCGGATTACAATCAAATTGAGATGAGAATTTTAGCAGACCTGGCAGATGTAAAAGAGCTGAAAAAAGCTTTCAAAAATAAAGAAGATATTCACTCTTTAACAGCTAGCCAAATATTTAATATTGATATTAAAAAAGTTAATCAAGATCACAGACGAAAGGCTAAGGCTATTAATTTTGGAATTATTTATGGAATTTCACAATATGGATTAGCTAAGCAAATAAACGTTTCTAACTATGAGGCAGAGGAATTTTTGAATGCATATTTTGCTAAGTTTCCAGAAATTAAAGTTTATATGGATAATACAATTAAATTTTGTAGGAAAAGTGGATACGTTAACAATATTTTTGGACGAAGATCTCACTTTAATGGAATAAATGACAAAAACTTTAATGTCAGAAATTTTCAAGAACGTGCTGCAATTAATGCTCCCATTCAAGGTTCTGCTTCTGAAGTAATGAGATTAGCTATGATAAGATTGGATAAGAAATTATCAGAGGAAAAAAATTCTAATTCAAAAATGCTCTTGCAAATTCATGATGAATTAATTTTTGAAATTCCAAAAAAAGATGAAAAAGTAATGATTAAATTAATTGAGAAAGAAATGACCAGCGTAGCTCAGAGTGATTATCATTCTTTTTCAACTCCTTTAACAGTTGATATTAATGTTGGAGATAATTGGGGTATGTTACATTAAATTTATAACATTGCCCAAATTAGGACAATTTAGTATTTTTAAACTACTTTATGCAAAAACAAACAATAGCTTTGATAGATGATGATAGAAATATTTTAACAAGTTTAAGTATCGCATTAGAAAAAGAGGGTTTTAAAGTTCAAACATACATTGATGGTGAAAGCGCATTAATCGGTTTAACCAGAATGCCGCCTGATTTGGCAGTCATAGATATTAAGATGCCTAAAATGGATGGAGAAGAATTATTAAAAAAACTTCGAAAAAAAACTTCCTTACCAGTAATTTTTTTAACATCTAAAGATGATGAAATTGATGAGCTGTTAGGTCTAAAGCTAGGCGCAGATGATTTTGTAAAAAAATCAGGAGGTTTTTCCATAAAAGTCTTGATTGAAAGAATTAGAGTGCAGTTAAGAAAAAAAGATTCAAATAATACTCTAGAAGATAATAAAAGCTTGATATCTCATGGAAGATTAAAATTAGATCCATCACAACTCGAGTGTGAATGGAACGGAAAACAGCTGCCTGATAAATTGACGACAACTGAGTTTTTAATAGTTAAAGAATTGGCAAAGAGGCCCGGTATAATTAAAGAAAGAGCTCAGCTTATGGATATAGCTTACCGAGAGGATACAGATATTGAGGATAGAACTATTGATAGTCACGTAAAACGAATTAGAAAAAAATTTAAAAAAGTAGATCCTGATTTTTCAGCTATTGAAACTAGGTATGGTAGTGGATATAGATGGAATGTTAGCTAATGTTTAGTAAATACTTAAAAACTCTCTCTATATTAAAAAAATTTTTATTTATAAATTTTGTAATTTTTACAATTATTGGACTATTTACATTTATTTATCTGAATAATATTCAACCAAGTTTAATAAAAAAAAAATCTCAAAATCATACAAACATTATTAATAACACTATTGATAATATTTTAAGGCTAGATGTAAAATTCCAATCTGACGATATTAGAAGATTTTTATTTTCCACAAGGTTTATTTTTCAAAATTTAGATAGAGTAATATTTTTTGATGATCAGCTTAATCTTATTGGGGACACTGATACTTTAGATCTTGATCCAAGGTCATTCTCTACAAGACTTGATAAAATTGAATTTGAAAGTTTAGATAATGAGGAAATAAAAAAAACTATTGAGGAAAAAAATATAAAAATTGATGAAAAAAAACCTCTTTCATTCAAAGATATATTAAAAAATTATTCTAGTTCTGAAAATTTAGGAGTTCCTTACACATTTATTCAAGAAGATTTTAATCAATTTAATGTAACAACAATTAAGAATGTTACAAAGAATGAGATTAATCTTGGTTATGTAGCTATTACAGAAAACGCCAATGAAATAAAGACAGCGATAGATGAGAGGAAAGCATTTGTAATAAGAACAGCTATATCTGTAGGATTTGTAATATTAATTTTCTCTTTTGTTTTAAGCAGATATTTTATTAAACCAATACAAAATCTCGTTGGATATACAATTCGCATTAAAGAAAAAAGCCAAGCCAAACCAGGTATTGAAAACCTTAAAAAAAGGAATGACGAATTGGGACTTTTATCAAATTCTTTAGAGGATATGACAAATGAGCTTCAAAATAGAGTTGCTCATGCAGAAAATTTTTCGACAGATTTAGTTCATGAAATTAGAAATCCATTAGCATCTTTAAAAAGTGCATCAGAAATTTTACAAGACACAAATGATACCGAACAAAGAAATAGATTATTGAATATACTTAGTCATGACGTTCAAAGAATAGAAAGATTAATTACTGATTATTCGCAAATGTTAAAGGATGAAGTTGCTTTAAGTAAAGAAAAAATGAAAAAAATTAATGTTGAACCTATTATTCAATCTGTTGTTGATGATTATAATAATATTCATCAAGTGAAAAAAGGAATTAAAATTGAATATAAGAATGACGGGAAAGAACAGTATTTGATAAATGGTATAGAAAATAGAATTGAACAAATTGTTGCGAATTTATTAGATAATTCAATATCATTTAGTAAAGACGGTGCTAATGTTTTTGTTGATGTTTCTGTTAATGGAAAAAATCAAATATCAATCAAAATTATTGATGAAGGACAAGGATTTAAAGAAAAAGACACATCAAGAATATTTAAAAGATTTTATAGTAATAGACCTGAAAAATTTGGAGAACATTCAGGCCTAGGTTTAAATATAGTAAAAAACTTGGTCGAACTCCACGATGGTGAAATTGTAGCATCTAATCGTATTGATAAAGAAGGAGCAATGATAGAGATAAGATTTCCCAATGTTTAATCATTTCTTGATAAATAAATACTTAGCTGTATAAAGCTTGCCATGGAAGATTATAAAGTAAAAGACATTGCTCAAGCTGAATTTGGTAGAAAAGAAATATCAATAGCTGAAAGTGAAATGCCTGGTTTAATGGCTTTAAGAGAAGAGTATTCTAAAGAGAAACCATTAAAGGGTGCAAGGATTATAGGATGTCTTCATATGACAATTCAAACTGCAGTACTAATCGAAACTTTAGTTGCATTAGGCGCTGAAGTTCGTTGGTCTTCATGCAATATTTTTTCAACTCAAGATCATGCAGCTGCTGCAATTGCAAAGGCCGGGATCCCTGTTTATGCCTGGAAAGGTGAAACAGAAGAGGAATATTTATGGTGCATTAAACAAACAATAGTTGGAAAACCTGATTGGAAACCTAACATGTTATTAGATGACGGTGGTGATTTAACAGCTATCATGCACAATGAATATCAGGATTTAATGAAAGATATTAAGGGTGTTTCAGAAGAGACTACCACTGGAATTAAAGCACTTAACAAAATGGAAAAAGATAAATCTCTTTTAGTTCCAGCAATAAACGTGAATGACTCAGTAACAAAATCAAAATTTGATAATTTATATGGATGTAGAGAAAGTTTAGTAGACGGGATAAGAAGAGCTACTGATGTAATGATGTCTGGAAAAATTGCTATTGTTGCTGGTTTTGGAGACGTTGGAAAAGGAAGTGCCGCATCATTAAGACAAAGTGGAGCTAGAGTTTTAGTTACAGAGGCAGATCCAATTTGTGCTCTTCAAGCTGCAATGGAAGGTTATGAAGTGGTATTAATGGATGAGGCTATAAGTAGAGCGGATATCGTTGTAACAGCAACAGGTAACAAAGATATTGTTACTGCAGATCATATGAGAGATATGAAGGATAGAGCAATTTTATGTAATATTGGTCACTTTGATAATGAAATACAAGTTGAAGCTCTTAGAAATTATAAGTGGACTGAAGTAAAACCTCAAGTGCATGAAATAGAGCTACCTAGTGGTAAAAGAATTATTCTTTTAGCTGAAGGAAGATTAGTTAATCTTGGTTGCGCAACAGGACACCCAAGTTTTGTAATGAGTGCGTCATTTACTAATCAAGTTATTGCTCAAATAGAACTTTGGCATAATCATAAAAATTATGAAAATAAAGTTTATGTACTTCCAAAACACTTAGATGAAAAAGTAGCAACTTTGCATTTAAAAAAAGTTGGGGCAAAACTAACAAAATTATCAAAAGAACAAGCAGATTATATAAGCGTTGGAACAGAAGGTCCTTTCAAACCAGATGCCTATCGCTATTAAAGATAGCACAATCGATATCACTTCTGAGAAGTTAACTAAAGAATTAGCTAAAGAATTTACAAAATATCTTAAAGGTGGCGAGTTTGTTTTTTTATATGGAGAGATGGGTGTAGGTAAAACTACCTTTGTTAAATATTTTATAAATGAGTTTCAAAAAATAAATAATTTAACACAAACAGAAATTACAAGCCCTACTTTTAGTTTATTAAACGAGTATCAGGTGAAAGATATAAGAATAAAACATTATGATTTATTTAGAATTAATAGGAAAGAAGATATCAATAATTTAGATATTTTCGAGAAAGATAATAAATTAATAACGCTTATAGAATGGCCACAATTGATTGCTGATAAACAAGATATAAAATTTATAACTTTAACATTTAATTATTTAAATCAATTAAATGATAGAACTGTAGATATAAAAGTTTAAATTAAGACTTATTTTGATGAAAAGCTTTGCAAAATTGAAAAAAATAAAAGGTGACGCATCTTTCAGAGAATTTTACAGAAACAAAGAAAATAAATCAATTATAGTAATATCTAAGAAAGAAAAGTTAAAAAATCTTTTAATTTATGATGCGATAAATAAAATTTTAATTAAAAATAAAATTTTAGCACCAAATCTATTAAGCGAAAATTATATTAATAATTATATAGAAATAAATGACTTTGGAGATCAAACTTTATTTCAAATTTTAAAAAACAAAAAGAATAATAAATATTTCATTTTTAAAAAGATAATAAAAATTTTAAATAAAATACAATTAATAAAAGATAAAAAAGTAAAAAATTTTAAAAATAAATTATATAAAGTTCAAGAATATAATAACAAAATTTTGTTTGATGAAACTAAACTTTTTTGTGACTGGTATGCACCAAAAAAATTGTCTAAATTCAAAAGTATTAAATTTAAAAAAAAATTTAGATTAGAGATAAAAAACTTATTATTAAAATTAAATTATAAAAATGTTACATTTGTTCATCGAGACTTTCATGTTTCAAATTTGATGTATCACAATAAAAAAATTGCAGTAATAGATACTCAAGATGCACTAATTGGTAATAGAGCTTACGATTTAGCATCCTTAATTGACGACGTAAGATTAAAAACACCCAATGAATTAAAAGAGAAAGTATTTAAGTTTTACGTCAAAACAAATCAAAAAATTGATTTAGAAAAATTTAAAAAAGATTTTGAAATTTTATCTGTTTTAAGGAATTTAAAAATAATTGGTATATTTATGCGTTTAGCTGTTAGAGATAATAAAAAAAAATATCTTAAATTAATTCCCTACGCTTGGGAATTGATTAATAATAGAATTAAAGAGCAAAATGAATTTAATAATTTAATGTTGCTATTAAAAAGTAATTTTCCAAAATTTATAAGGTAGAGTAGTGAGAATAAATACAGCTTTAATTTTATGTGCAGGTTTTGGTAAGAGATTAAACCCAATTACTCTAAATACTCCTAAGCCCTTATTAGAGATTAAAGATGTAAGTATGCTGGAGAGATGCATTAATTTAATCGAAAAACTAGGTATTCAAAAAATCTTAATAAATACTTTTTATTTAAAGGATCAATTTGAAGTGTTTTTAAACAGTAAAAATTTCAATATTGATATCAAAATAATTGAGGATGGTGAGCATATTTTAGATACAGGGGGAGGTATTCAAAATATGATTAAAGAATCTAATGAAAAGGATTTTATAATTTTTAACCCAGATACAATCTGGAATAATGACTATAAAGACGAGATATTAAAAATGGAAAAAATATATTTTTCTGAAAAATTAGAAAACATTCTTCTTTTAGTAAATAAAAAATTTAGTTTTGATAAAAAGTTAAAAGGAGATTTTAATTTAAAAAATAATTTAATTAACATAGAGGCTGAAAAAGAATTTATTTACATCGGATGTCAAATAATTAATAAAAAATTATTTATTAAAGAGAAAATAGAAAATTACTCAATTTTGGAAATTTGGAATAATTTATTAGAGCAAAAAAAGTTATTTGGTTACGAAAGCCAAAAAGACTTTTATCATTTAACTGATATTGATATTTTTAAAAAACTAAAAGATCTTTAGCTCTTTCTTGATCAAGATATTTGCAATTAGAAATTTTGTTGTTTTCTAATTCAATTAAAAGTGGGTTTCCTGTAGGAATTTCAAGTTTAGAGATCTCATTGTCATCTAAATTGAACAAATGTTTGCAAAGAGCTCTAATTGAGTTTCCATGAGCAGAAATGAGAATATTTTCACTTGTTTTGTATTCTATCTCTTTGCTGTAAAATTTTATTACTCTTTCATATGTATCTTTTAGTGACTCGGTATCAGGAATTTTTTCTGAAGGAATTTGTTTGTAAGTTTCAATATTTAGTGGATGATATGGATTTTTTTTATCTAAAGGGTCAGGTCTAAGATCCCAAGAACGTCTGAATTGATGAACTTTTTCTTCTCCAAGTTTTACTTTCATTTCATCTTTATTTAATCCAGTAAGAGCACCGTAATGTCTTTCATTTAATTCCCATGCGCTTATTACTTTTTTAAAATCTTTCAATTCTTCTTGTATTATTTTTAAAGTATTTTTTGCCCTTAACTGAAAAGAAGAATAATAAAGATTAATCTCAATATTTTCTTGTTTTATTAGTTGGCCAGCTTTTTTTGCCTCTAATTTCCCATTTTCTGTTAAATCTACATCTACCCATCCAGTAAATTTTTTTTCAAGATTCCAGACACTCTGACCATGTCTAACTAAAATTAAATAACTCATTTGTTTATCTTTTAGATCAATTTGATAAATAAAACTATATTATTAATGATTAATTTTTTTTCGAAATATAAATTTATTTTTTATTTATTCAATTTCTTTTTGATACTTTTATATTTATACCCCGGTAGTTTACTTGGTTGTTTTTTATATGATGATTGCAAATTACAACCACAAATAACATCAAATTTTATAGTCTCGACTAATCACTTGTATGCGTTTCTTATGTTTTCTATTATTGGCTATTTAACATTTAATAAATCATCTCAATTCATATTTCTTACTTTTTATTTAATATTTTTATCAATAATACTTGAGATACTGCACTACGTTATACCCGAAAGAAGTTTTGAAATTCCTGATTTATTTGGAAATCTTATAGGAGTCGTTATAATAACAATTATTGCTTATCTTTTTAAAAAAAATGAAAACATTAAAAATTAATTATTTAATTATTTTAATAATTTTTATTTCAGGATGCTCGTCTGTTCCAAAAAATACAGCAGATAGTTGTTCTATATTTAATGAAAGATACATGTGGTACAAACACGCAAAAAAAGCTGAGAAAAAATGGGGAACCCCAGTTTATTTACAGCTTGCAATTATAAAAATGGAATCCAGTTTTGATTGGTTAGCAAAACCTCCTAGACAGAAATTATTTAAAGTAGTGCCTTATAAGAGACCATCAAGTTCTTTCGGGTATTCACAGGCTATAAAAGGAACATGGAAACAATATAAAGATGAAACTGGGAATAAGCTTGCTGTCAGGACAAGATTTAAAGACAGTGTAGATTTTATTGGTTGGTACACTAATAAAACTGAAAAAATTTTAAAAGTTTCAAAAAATGACTCTTTCAAACAGTATATCGCATATCACGAGGGATGGGGAAATTTCAAAAATTATAAAAGCAATAAAAAAGTTATTAATTTAGCTAAAAGAGTCGAAAAACAATCAAATATTTATAAACAACAATTAGCAGAATGTAAAAATTCTTTATCTACTTCAAAATATATTATTTTTTAATCTAATTGTTTTTTTAACTCAATGTCCACTGCATCAATACGCTTAGTATTTTTAGCAAGAGTTAAATACATTGTAGGAGTTACATACAAAGTAAAGAAAGTTGAAATTATCATTCCTCCTAAAATTGTAGAGCCAACAGCTAATCTTGAACCTTCACCGGCTCCTGGACCAATATTTCCTATAACAAGAGGAAGCATTGCAATCATTGTACTTAAAGATGTCATTATGATTGGTCTAATTCTAAGCTGACATGCTTTGATTAAAGCATCCTCGATTTTTATACCTGTTGTTCTTAGCTGATTAGCATAATCTACTATTAAAATACTGTTTTTAGTAGATATACCTATAAGTATAATCAAGGCAATTTGCGAAAATATATTAACTGAGCTGTTTAAAAGTAAAATAAAAACTAATCCACCAAAGACTGCAAGCGGAACAGTAAGTATAATTATAAATGGGTGAATGAAAGAATTAAATGTAGCTGCCATAACTAAATAAGCAGTTAATAAAGCAAGAGCAAAAATCAAGTATATTTCATTTGTTGTTTCTTTTAACTCTTCAGATTTTCCTTTCCAAGTGATTTGATTTTGAGGAGCAACTCTAATCATGACATCTTCTAGATATTTTATTGCTTCTGTTAGAGTATAATCTTCTGCAAGTGCAGCTGAAATTGTAACAGCTCTTTGACGATTATATCTTGGCAATGCTTCTGCAGTTCCTTTTTCTTTAAATTCAACAAGACTTGCTACAGAAACTAATTTTCCTGTTGTTTCAGATCTTACAAAGATCTTTGACAGACCATCTTTATCTCTTCTATCAGCTAAATATTGTTGTAATATAATTGGGTATTCTCTTCCTTCTTTACTAAAAGAAGTTACTCTTTTTCCACCATAAAGTGTTTCAAGGGTTCTTCCTATATTTTCTGTAGACACACCTAAATCATTCGCTCGATTTTTATTTGTGATTAATTTTACCTCAGGTTTATTTTTTGTATAGTCACTCTCTATTCGAGACATATTTCTGTTTTTTCTAAGCTCTCTCAAAACACTATCTTGAATTTCTTCGAGTTCTTCATAGCTAGATCCATAAATAACCAATTGTACTGGTTTGTTATAGCTTGAAACCCTTATTCCTTGAGGAGATATTGGGAAAGCAAAAGTTTCAGGAACCGAAACTACTTGTCCAATAGCTTCCCTCAAGATTTTTTGACTACCCTTTTCTCTGTTTTTCCATTCATCTAATAAAGCAATAATAATAAAAGTATTATATGTCGTTGCAGATCTACCAAAACCTGGAACTCTCATTATTAGTCTTTCATAAGGACTATCTTCAGCTTGTAATAACCTTAAAATTCTACCTTCAATTATTTGAGCTTTTTCTTGAGTATATTCAAATGAACTTCCTTCATCAGTTGATCCAATTATTAAATATGAACCTCTATCTTCCATTGGTAAAAGCTCTTTTTTTGAAAAATTAAAAAGATATCCAGATGCAAAAATTATAAAGATTATGAAAACTGAAATAGTTTTTTTCTTAGTAATCCAATATTTAAGTGAGTCTAAATAAAATCCAGTAAATGATTTAAATCCATTATTGAATTTTTTAACAAAGAAATTAATTTTTTCTTTTTTGTTTAAAAATTTACTTCCTAGCATTGGAGATAAAGTTAATGCCACAAAAGAGGATACCACGATAGAAAAAGATAATGCTATTGCAGTTTCTTTAAACAAAGTTCCTGATATTCCTTTAATAAAAATTAAAGGCAAAAATACTGCTATTAGAATTAAAGTAGTTGCAATAATTGCAAAGGTGATTTGTTTAGAGCCTTTGTAAGCAGCCACTAATGGTGTTTCACCATTTTCAATTCTTGTATAAATCGCATCAGTCATAATCACAGAATCATCTGTAATTATTCCGATTGCTAATATGAAACTTAATAAAACAAAAATATTTATTGATAGATCAAAAACATATAATCCAAGAAATGAACCAATTAAACTAACTGGTAGTGCTACTGCTGGTACAATTACCGCTTTAAGATTACCAAGGAAAAGATAAATAATTAGAACAACTAAAATAAAGGCAATAATTAAACTTTTATATACTTCCTCGATAGCAGCACCTATATATGTCGCTCTATTAAATGCTATTTCTAATTTTAAACCATCGGGTAAAGATTTATTAAGTTCTTTTATCTTAACTTTGATTTGATTAGAAAGTTCAACTGTTGAAGCTCCACTTTTTGCATAAATTCCAATTCCAACAGTTTTTAAATTTACAGCATTTTTTCTTTGAGCTTTAAATAAAGTTTTTTCTGAAACAGGTCCAAATTCCACATTAGCTACATCAGAAAGAATTATTACTTTTTCTTTATTTTTTTTAAGGGGTAGTTGTTTTATTGTCTCTATGTTTGTATAAGATTTATCAATATTTAAAGTTAAATCTTTATTGTTAGCTTCTAAGGTACCAGCTGGAAGGTTGATATTTTCATTTCTTAGAGCTCTTTCCACCTCTTGAATAGTAAGATCATTTGCAGCCAATTTAATTGGGTCTATCCAAACTCTGACGCTAAGCTCTCTTAAACCACCAACTAAAATTCTTCCAACATTTGGAACACTTGAAAATGCGTCTATTAGATACCTTTCAGCATAATCTCCAAGATCTAGATCACTCCAGGTTGGAGATGAAAGTGCTAACCACATCGTTGTTGTAAAACCAGCCGCTTGTTTTAAAATTTGTGGTGGATTTGAATCACTTGGTAGATTATCAACTACACGAGCAACTCTTTCTCTTATATCGTTTGCTGCATCATCTAAGTCTATATCTGTATTAAATTGTATATTAATTCTACTTCTACCATTTAAAGAGCTCGAGTCGATATTTTTAATACCTTCAGCTCCCCCTATAACATCTTCTAGTTTTTGAGTTATTTCTTCATCGACTATTTCTGCTGATGCTGATTTATAATCCGTTTGAATTTGAACAACTGGAGGCTGAATACCATCAGGGAGCTCTCGAACTGGTAACTCTGAAAAAACAAATACACCAAAGATAATTAATATCAAAGACATAACCCATGCTACAACGGGTCGTTTAATGCTAACTTCAGTTATATACATTTAATTATTTTTTCTCTTTTTCAGATTTTTTAAATATATTTTTTAACCAATCAAATTTACCTTTTTTTTCTTCAGTCTTTTTGGATTTATCTTTTTTACCCCAACCAGAGTTTCCTTGTTTTTTTTTTGCACCTTTTTCAATAGGTCTGATTGTTAAATTTGGTCTTACCTTTTTTGTTCCTTCTGCAACAATTTTATCTCCATTATTTAATCCATCTAATATTTCTACAAAGCCTAAATATCTATCACCAATGGTTACCTTTGTTTTCATTACTTTATTTTTTTCATCTACTTTATAAATAAAAACATTTTCACCCTCGACAATTGTACTAGTGTCAGGAGCACTTAAGCCATTTCTTACATCATATTTAATTGATATTTCTAAAAATGAGCCAGGTAATATTTCACCTGATGAATTGTCCATCTTTATTCTTGTTGCTAAAGCTCTTGTATCCTCACTTATCCTGCTAGCAAAAGAGTCTACTTTACCTTTATAAATTTTATTTTTATATCCAGAAAATTTGATATCAACTGGCAGACCAACCTTAATAAATGGTACAAAAATTTCAGGTATATCTACATCACAATATATTGAGCTAGTATCTTCAAGATTAATTAATATTGAAGATTTTGAAACCTCTATATCTTCTGAAAATTCTCTTTTTCCAATAACACCATCAAATTGAGCAATAACTTTTCGATTTTTAAGCTCAGCGATTACATCACCCTTTTTAACTTTTTGATTAAATTTTATAGGTTTTAATATTTCATATTTTTCAATTTTAAATGATTGTGTTTGAATTGGAGTTGCAGTCCCATAGGTACTAACAACATTTTCAAAAACTCTTTCTTGAGTAGTAGTTATTATTATTCCAGGAGGTGGTCTTTTACTAAATTTTTTTTTGAAATGATTTCCTATCATTGTTCTTCCAATGATCACTGTTGCAATGATTAAGAAAAATATAATTACTATACTTGTTATTTTTGTAGATGTTTTCATAAGTTAATTTTTTCCGTATTCAGCCCAAGAGCCATCATAAATTGTCGGCATATATTTAGCATTTATTAAAGAATAAGCTAGTGCCAATACACTTGCAGTCACCCCAGAACCACATGAAAATACTAGATTTTTATCATCGTCAAATTTAAAGGACTTAAATTTTTCCATTATTTTATCTTTACTAACGAAAGTATGGTCTTCGTTTACTAATTCAGAAAAGGGTAGGCAAAAAGAATTTTTTATTGAACCACTTCTAAGACCTTTCCTTGGTTCAGCAACTTTGCCTTCAAATCTTTCTCTACTTCTTGCATCAACAACATTAAATTTTCCTGTATCAATATTTTCATCTATTTGTTTTTTATTTTTAACAAGTTCTTTTTTTTCTTTACATGTATACTTAGAAGTTTGAGTGGTCACTCTTTTGTTATCTATAGATTTATTTTCTTTTTTCCATTTTTTTAATCCACCATCTAGAACATGAACTAGTTTAGGGTCATGTCCATAATAAATTAAATTGTACCAACATCTACAAGAACTAATAACATCAGAGTTATCGTAAACTACTATTCGATCATTATTTTCTATACCCATATTGCTCATTATTTTTTCCCAAGATTTAGTATCGGTAAGCATATGTGGTAAATCAGTATCTAATTTAGAATTTTTATCTAAATCAAAAAAAATTGCATTTGGAATATGTTCCTTTGTATATTCCTCAAAACCGTTTCTTTGAGTTTGAGGCATATGCCATGAGCAATCAATAATTTTTACTTTATCAATATTATTTTCTAACCAACTTGTATCAACTAATGACATTTTATCTTTTTTCCAAATATCTTTGATGATACTCTTCAGCTGGGCAATAATTTTTAACTAAAGAAGTTTTTGTTACTACTTTTCCTGATAATTTGACGTTTTCTTTTTCTATCATTTTTTCAGCAGTAATTTTTTGCTGATCATTTAAATAAAATATTTCACTTCTATATTGAGTTCCGAAATCTGGTCCTTGAGAATTTAATGTTGTTGGATCATGAATTTCAAAAAAATATTCAAGAATTTTCTCGTAAGAAATTACATTAGGATCAAAATCTAATTTTACTACTTCTGCATGATTTGTTGTGCCTGTGCATACTTCTTTATAATTTGTTTCAGCATTATGACCTCCGCAATAACCTACCTCTGTTTTTATAACTCCATCAAGTTTACTAAACTTAATTTCTGGTCCCCAAAAACATCCTAATCCTAAAATTGCTATTTCCATTGATAATTAACTTAATTAATCTAAAGTTAATCATATGCTATCAAAAAATCAATTAGGCTTTTTTTACATGTTCATATCGGTATGTGCATTTTCACTTATGGATGTGATTGTTAAATGGTCTGAGGATTATCCCGTTGGACAAGTATTATTTTTCAGAGGATTTTGTGGAATAATTCCTATTTTATTTCTTATTCCTAAAGACAGATATTTAGATTTTTATAAAACAACTAGACCCTTTCTTCATTTTAAAAGATGTTTAGCGGGATTAATTGCTTTGGTTTCTATATTTATAGCATTAAGAAATTTACCTTTAGCAACGGTTGTAAGTATTTCTTTTGCAGCACCAATATTTATAACAATATTTTCAATTTTTTTATTAAAAGAAAAAGTTGGTATTTATCGATGGTTAGCAGTTTTAGTAGGATTTGTTGGTATAGTTTTCATCACTGAACCAGGTTTTAGCTCTTTAAATTTATATTATATTTATCCAATAATTTTTTGCTTAGGCCTATCTTACGTTGCTATTGCTATAAGAAAACTATCATCAACCGAGCCTGCTTGGTTAATTAGTTTTTTCTTTTCATTCTCGATAATGCTTTTAAGTTTTTTATCTTTTTATCAGGGATGGATCTTGCCAAGTTTACTAGATTTATTTTTGTTATCAATGGTTGGTATATTAGGTGGTCTTGCAAATTTATGGTTATCGCAATCTTACAAATACTCAGAAGTAAGTTTAGTTTCCCCTTTAAAATATCTTGGTTTAGTCTTTGCTATAATATTTGGATATTTTATTTGGAACGAAATACCAACTTTTAAAACATTATTAGGTGCTTTATTAGTTATATTTTCATCTATTATTATATTTAGAAGAGAGATGTATTTGAAAAAAAAGTTATCTGTTTCACGACATGAGTAAAAAGCCATCATATTGGAATAAAGCAAAAAAATATTTATCTAAAAAAGATAAAATCATGTCTTCTTTGATTAAAAAATATAAATCCCCTTCAGAGACAGTGCTAACTTCAAGAAAAGATGTCTTTTTCTCTCTTTGTAAAAGTATAATTGGACAACAAATTAGTGTAGCTGCTGCTAATTCAGTTTTTTTAAAATTTAAGAAAAAATGCAAAAATAAAATTAACGCAAAAACAGTTAATAAGTTATCTACTATTCAACTTAAAAGTTGTGGTCTAAGTAGACAGAAAGTGAAAGGAATAAAAAGTTTAGCCCAAAAAATATTAAGTAAAGAGTTTAATCCAAGACTTATTTCAAAAATGTCAGATGAAGATGCCATAATTTATCTTTCTCAATTAAGACAAATTGGAAGATGGTCAGCTGAAATGATTTTGTTATTTACTTATAATCGTCCCAATATTTGGCCAATCCAGGATATTGGTTTGTTAAGAGCTATTTCAAAAAATTTTAATAAAAAATATCTTCCACCTGAAAATTACGTGAAATATCTAAACAAAAAATTTTCCCCTTACTGCTCTGTTGCAACTTGGTATTTATGGAGAAGTATAGATCCAGAACCTATTCAATATTAAGTCTTTATTAGCTTACATTCCCTCAAAAATTATGTGTTCTCTAGTAGCATTATTTTCTAAATGTTTTCTAGCTTCGACATACTCCTCAGAATTGTAACAATTTTTTGCTGTTTCAATATCAGGAAATTCTGCAAGAGCCACTCTTACCATTTCTCTTCCTTCTAAAGTAACATTATTTGCGCTTCTCGCTATTATTTTACCAGAATATTTTTCAACCGCTTCTTTTGCTTTAACGGCATATTTTTTAAGTCTTTCGTCGTCTTTTATTTCAGTATAATTTGCAACCCAATAAGCTTTCATAATTCTCCTTTTTAAATTTTTTTAATTATGATACCAAATTTATGTGAAAAAATTATTTTTAAATTTCTTTAATACATTATTATTTTTGATATTTTTATCATTAACCCACGTTAATGCTGATGAACTGTTTAATAAGGGAAAAGAAGTTTTTTTGGGGGCTGGAAATTGTGCAGCATGCCATATGCTTACTGATGCTGGATCGAACGCAATGGTTGGTCCAAATTTAAATGAAATTAGACCTGATATTCAAAGAATTATAATGGCAGTTAGAAACGGTATAGGAGTAATGCCCGCAATGGAGGGTATACTAACTGATGAAGAAATAGAAGCGGTTGCTCACTATACTTCTATAGCTGCGGAACAATAATTAAAATTTTAACTATAATTTTTTATCCAATGTTTAGCTATATCTACTCTTTTGCAGATCCAAATATCCTTAAATTTTGTGATGTAATTTAAAAATTTTTTAAGAGACTGTATTCTACCAGGTCTTCCAATTAATCTACAATGCAAGCCAACCGACATCATCTTTGGTGAAGTTTTTCCTTCCTCATAAAGGGCATCGAAACTATCTTTTAAATAATTATAAAATTGTTCACCCGAATTAAATCCTTGATTAGTTGTAAACCTCATATCATTGTTATCAAGTGTGTAAGGAACCATTAGTTGTTTTTTATTACCTTTTTTTATCCAGTAAGGAAGATCATCACTATATGTGTCGCTACAGTATAAAAAACTACCATTATCAATTACTAAATCTAAAGTATTTTCGCTACACCTACCGGTGTACCAACCAGCAGGTTGATTACCAAAAATCTTCTTTATAGATTTTACTGCAAGCTTCATATCATTTTTTTCTTTTTTCTTTGATACATTTTGATAGTCAATCCATCTCCACCCATGACTAGCAACTTCATAATTTGCTTTTTTTATAGCCGAACAAACTTCTTTATTTCTTTCTAATGCCATACCAACTCCAAAAATAGTAAGTGGAATTCTCTTTTTATTAAATAGATCATGAATTCTCCAAAACCCTCTTCTTGATCCATATTCATAAATTGATTCCATATTTAAGTGCCGACCTTTAATTGGTTTTGCTCCTATAATTTCTGATAAAAATACTTCTGAAGTTTTATCACCATGAAGAGTACAATTCTCTGCTCCTTCCTCGTAATTAAGTACAAATTGCAAAGCCAACTTAGCATTACCAGGCCACTTTACTTTAACTTTTTGGGAACCATATCCTACCAAATCTCTTGGGTATTTTTTTTTCATTTTTTCAAAATAATTTTATCTTTTTTAAATTTATATATAACGAGATTGTTTCCTTTTCCTTTTCTATCAACAATTAGAAAATTCATATTTTTCATAGAAATCAACGGAAAGTGCCAAATACCAGCATTGTAATTAACCCCAGTTTGTTTTGGGACTAAAAAGGATTGGATTTTATTTACATCTGGTTTATCTCCTTTTGGTGCTACAAACACTAAAAATTTTGTATCTTCCATAGGTATAAAGGCTTGGCTTCCTAAAGGATGTTTTTCCATCATATCAATTTTCATAGGAAACCTTCTTTTTTTGGCTTTAAAAATACTTACAATTGCTTTCCCTTTGTTTTTAGATGCATCTACGTTTATCAAATTATCAAATCTTTTTGCATACCCATTATTAATATTTATAGGATTTTTTTTTGATGTATCTATTAATTGACCAAATTTAGAAAAATTTTTTTTAGTAATTTTTTTTGCTTTTATTATTTTCATCTCACAAAATTTCCGAATGCCCTTATTCTTGAAATTCCACCGTCTGGATAGATATTTATTCTAAGATAATTTTCCTTATTTCTCTTAATTAAGAATTTTTTAAAAATATGTTTCTTGTGAGCTGAAAGTTTTGACTTATTTAAAATAAACTTCCAATTTTTTGAATTATTGACAATTGATTTATTGGACACATCTTTTGAAATGCTTGCAGTTTGAATTGAACAACTATCGGGATAATTTCCTTTAAAATGATGGGTATCTATCTCTAGTTTTTTTATTAATCCTGGTTTTCCAAATTTTATTATAAGCCAATCAAAGTTTTTTCCTCTACTTCTTCTTGTTTCCCAACCATCTCCCATATTTTTTCCTTTACCAGGTGCTATGATATTTTCAGCCCTGCCGAAATGTTCATTATTACAACCAATAATTGAAGCGCCATTTAAAACAGATGTAAGGTTGATAGTTTTGTTATTTAAAAAGTTTTTCTCCATTTCAATTTTTCCATAAAGCCTTAGTCTTGCAACTCCACCATCTGGAAAAATGTTTAGTCTTATATAATTAAAAACAGATTTGTTGTTTGATTTGAAGCTATGGTTTCGGCTTGGTCCAAGTTTTTTTTTGCTCAGTAAAGAAATCCATTTTGTTTTCTTATTAGGCTTTGTTTTGCTTAAGCAACCCTCTAACGAAGCATGTGTGGGCTGATTTCCATTGAAATGCGTTGTGTCAATGTCTATATCAAATATCTTTCCAGGTTTACCAAGTTTTAAAATTAAATAATCAAACCCTTTTGATCTTCTTCTCCTTGTTTCCCATCCATCCATCCATTTACCATGTTTGTCAAATAGTCCATCTTTAAAAACTGGAGTTTCGATGTTTAATATTCTATGAGCAGCTGCAAAAAAATCGTCAGTCTTAAATATAACTTTAGTTCCAATTCTTGGATCCGCTAAGTTAATCATTTTTGCATTTATAAATTTTTTCATTTTTTATTTATTTCATTCAAACGAAAGGTTGCGATTTTTTTTACTTGTTTTTTTGCTTCAAGGAATTCACTTTCTACATCACTTTGTATTCTTTGTCTAAAATTATTCAAAATTTCATTTTTATCTTTGCCTTTTACGGCAATTATAAAAGGAAAATTAAACTTTTTTTTATATTCTGAGTTTAATTTTTTAAATTCTTCATATTCATCATTAGAACATTGGTTTAATTTTGCAGAGGCTTGTTCTGATATAGATTCAGATGTCATTTTTTTTGCTATAGCAAGCTCAGGATGCGCATTTAAAATCTCTAAAATTTTATTCTTTTCGTAATTTTCATAAATATTAAGCATTTTAAACACAATATCTTCAAAGTTTTTAAATGGTTTTAACTCAAAAGCTTCCATAGCAACGGACTCAGTTTTTTCAAAAACATTACCAAATATAGACAAAAAATCAGACTTGTTAAGATCGTTAATGTTATCTATTGTTCTCATATAACCTTTTAAAAATTTAAGTTTGAAATTAAAAGATACTATAATTTTATGACAAAGCTCACAACTCATGTTTTAGATGTGTATTCTGGTAAACCTGGCAAAGGTATCTTGGTTGAGTTGTTTTATATTAATAATTCAGAACGAAAAAAATTAACATCAACAAAACTCAATGACGATGGTAGAGCTAATTCACCATTAGCAGAGGGAGATGTTTTTATTAAAGGTAAATATGAATTAATTTTTCATATTGGTGATTATTTTAAAAATACATCTTCAGCTAGCGATTTACCATTCTTGGATGATGTTGTTATAAGATTTGGTATTTCAGATCCCTCACAGCATTACCATGTTCCTTTACTTGTTTCACCTTGGAGTTATTCTACTTATAGAGGTAGTTAAGTGATATCGAGTTCTGTTAAATTTCTATTAAATGACAAGCTTATAGCAATCAAAAATCCAGATCCAAATCAAACGTTACTTAATTATATTAGAACTGAATTAAAAAAGACCGGAACTAAAGAAGGATGTTCGGAGGGTGGTTGTGGTGCATGTACAATTGTTTTGGGTGAATTAGTCGATAATAAAATTGTATATAAAGCAATTAATTCTTGTATTTCATTTGTCCCCTCATTGAATGGTAAGCAACTTATAATTGTTGAAGATTTAGTTTCTGAAAATGGAAAACTTCACCCAGTGCAAGATGCGATGGTAAAATTTCATGGTTCACAATGTGGTTTCTGTACGCCAGGATTTGTCATGTCTTTATTTTCAATGTTTAAAAATAACAAAAACCTCAATAATGAATTAATAACAGATTCTATATCAGGTAATTTATGTCGCTGTACTGGTTATAGACCCATAATTGATGCTGCCAAAAGTTTAAATAAAATAAATAAGAATGATCAATTTTCCAAAAATAAAAATAAAGTTATTCAGCAATTAAAAAAAATTAAACCGAAAAATATTTATATTAAAAAAGATGATAAAATTTATTTTTCACCAAAAAATATTAAAGATTTAAAAGGTATAATTAAAAAACATTCTAATTTTAGTTTTCTTGCTGGTGGGACTGACTTATCTTTAAAAGTCACGAAAGAAAGAAAAGAAATCCCGTTTATAATTGATTTAAAAGAAATTAATGAATTAAATTTTATCAAGGTAAGTAAAAATTATTTAGAAGTTGGTTCTGCTACACCCTTAATAAAATTTGAAAAAGAAATTAAAAAATATTATCCAGATTTTTATTTGGTTCTAAAAAGATATGGCTCTGTTCAAATTCGAAATGTTGGAACTATAGGAGGCAATATTGCAACAGCATCTCCAATTGGTGACTCATTGCCAATTCTATTATCTTTAAATGCAGAGGTTTTAATTGAAAGTTTTAATAAAAGAAAAGTGATACCTTTAAATAATTTTTTTCTTGATTACAGAAAAACTAAATTAAAAAACAATGAATTTATACATTCAATAAAAATACCATTATTTAAGAAAAATATTTTTAAGGCATTTAAGATATCAAAAAGATTTGATGATGATATTTCATCTGTTTGTGGATCTTTTAATTTTGAGATTAATAATAATAAAATTAAAGAGGTTTATATTGCATATGGAGGTATGGCTGCTGTACCAAAAAGAGCTAAAGAATGTGAAAAAATTCTTAAAAATAAGCCTCTTACCATCAATACTTTTGATCAAGCAAAAAAATATTTAGAAAAAGATTTAAGTCCTATTGGAGACATGAGAGCTAGTAAAGAATATAGACTAGAGATAGCAAAGAATTTATTGATGAAATGTTTCGTAGAAATAAATTCTAACAAGTTATCAAGAGTAAATTAAATGAGTAAAGAGAACTACATTGAGGAAACAAGACCACATGATAGTGCTTATAAGCATGTGAGTGGATATGCAGTGTACACTGATGATATTAATGAGCCAAAAAATACAATATATGGTGCTATTGGTTTAAGCAAAAAAGCCCATGCAATAATCAAAAATATAGACCTCACCGAAGTAAAAAAAAGTAAAGGAGTGATATCGGTAGTTACTCAAAGAGATATCCCTGGTGTAAATGACATAGGTCCAGTTTTTGAAGGTGATCCAATTTTTCCAGAAAAAAAAGTAGAGTTTTTTGGTCAGCCATTATTCGCTGTAGCTGCTACAACTACAGAACTTGCGAGAAAGGCAGTATTAAAAGCCAAAGTTAACTATAAAGACTTAAAACCCGTTATCACAATAAAAGAAGCTTTAAATAAGAAGCAATTTTTATTTAAACCTAGAAAAATTAAAAAAGGTAACCCTTCAAAAAAAATAAAAAATTCGAAAAACAATTTAAAAGGAAATTTTACAACTGGAAGCCAAGAGCACTTCTATCTAGAAGGCCAGGCAGCTTTTGTTATTCCTAAAGAGGATGATAATTTTTTAGTTTATAGTTCGACGCAACACCCATCGGAAACACAACAATTAATTGCAAAAATCTTTAATCAAAAAAGCAATTCAATAAACGTTGAAGTCAGAAGAATTGGAGGTGGGTTTGGGGGAAAGGAAACAAATTTTATGACAGCGTGTATCTGTGCTTTGTTGGCAAAAAAATCAGGGCAGCCAGTCAAATTAAGATTGGATAGAGATGATGATATAATTTTAACAGGCAAGAGACATGAATTTTTATCTGAATATGAAGTTGGTTTTAATGATCAAGGTATCATTGAAGGATTAAAGTTAAATTTATCTTCTAATTGTGGAATGTCACCCGATTTATCAGCAGCAATAAACGAGAGAGCTTTGCTTCATGTGGATAATGCATATTATATTTCAGATATCGAGGTAACAAATAATTTATGTAAAACAAATATCCCAACCTCAACTGCATTTAGAGGCTTTGGTGGAAATCAGGGCATGATGGCTATCGAAAATATCATAGATAATATTGCAAGGTACTTAAAAAAAGATCCTATAGAAGTCAGAAAGAAAAATTTTTATCAAAAAGATAAAAGGAATGTAACTCATTATGGAATGACCGTTGAAGATAATGTCATTAATGAAATATTCAAAAAATTAGAAAGTAAATCTAATTATAAGAAAAGATATTTGGATATAAGAAAATTTAATGAAAAAAATAAATTTAAAAAGAAAGGTATAGCCATTACACCTTTAAAATTTGGTATTTCATTTACAACAATTCATTTAAATCAAGCTGGAGCTTTAGTTCACATTTATACAGATGGAAGTGTTCATTTGAATCATGGAGGAATTGAAATGGGTCAGGGGACCCACACAAAGATAGCTCAAATAGTGGCTAATTCTTTAGGATTACCCTATAGTTTAGTTCATATTTCATCAACAAATACAGCCAAGGTTCCAAATACTTCAGCTAGTGCTGCTTCTTCAACAACTGATCTTAATGGTGCTGCAGCATTAAATGCAGTAGCAAAAATTAAATTAAATTTAGAAAAATTTATTAAGAAAAAATATAAGATCTACAACCAAGAGGCAGTTTATAAAGATCAATATATAATATTTGGAAATAGACAATTTGAATTTAAAAGCATAATTCAAGAGGCATATTTAAATAGAATTTCTCTTTCTTCATCAGGCTTCTACTCAACACCAAAAATTAATTTTGATAAAAAAAAATTTAGAGGAAGACCTTTTTATTACTTTTGTTACGGAGCAGCTGTTTCGGAAGTAATTGTTGATACATTGACAGGTGAAAACATACTGGAAAGAGTGGATATCTTGCATGATGCCGGTAAACCAATAAATCCAGCGCTAGAACTAGGCCAGATAGAGGGTGGTTTTGCGCAAGGACAAGGATGGTTAACAATAGAGGAATTGAATTGGAAATCAGATGGTCAGATTACAACTTTTTCTCCATCGACTTACAAAATACCTGCAGTAAGTGATATTCCAAAAAAATTTAATGTAGAAATTTTTAAAGACGGATTAAATAAAGAAAAAGTTGTTAATAAAGCAAAAACAACTGGTGAACCTCCTTTGATGCTAGCCATGAGTGTTTTTTATGCAATTAAAGATGCAGTTGCTTCAATTGGAAATTATCAGTTTGCGCCAGAACTTAATGCACCAGCAACACCTGAAAGAATTTTAATGAGTATTAACAAAATTAAAAATAAAATAAAAAATTAAAATGAAAGATAAAAAAAAATTTATGGCAAAGGCCATTGAGTTATCAATAAATAGTGCTAATACCATTGGAGGTCCCTTTGGAAGCGTTATAGTTAAGGATGATAAGATTATTGCAGAGGGCTCTAATAAAGTTACTTCTTCAAATGATCCAACTGCACATGGAGAAATAGTAGCTATTCGAGAAGCCTGTAAAAATTTAAATACTTTCGATCTTTCTGGATGTGAGATTTATACATCTTGTGAACCTTGTCCGATGTGTCTCTCAGCAATTTATTGGTCAAGATTAGATAAAATATATTATGCAAACACTAGAGAAGATGCAAAAAATATAGATTTCGATGACTCCTTTATTTATACAGAAATCCCAAAAAAAATTGATGATAGGAAAATTAAAATGGTACAAATGCTCAGAGATGAAGCTTTAAAAGCATTTGAAATTTGGGATAAAAAAGTAGATAAAATAAAATATTAATGGAATTTTTACCTTATACAATAAAATGGTTAGAAGTTATTCTTAGATGGGGTCATGTATTATTTGCAATATTATGGGTAGGTAATAGTTTTTTATTTAATTACTTAGATAATAATTTAAATAAAAATATAACAAGTGATGATATCGATGGTGAAGGATATCTGATGCATTCGGGTTTTTTTTATAAACTTTCAAGGTTAAAAACATCTCCACCTCAAGATTATTTAAATAGATTAGTAATCTTCAAATGGCAAAGTTATCTAACCTTTGTAACTGGAATGTTGTTATTAGTTGTAATTTACTATTACAACGCTGGTGTATTAATGGTTGATAAGCGTGTTCTGTTAATACCTCCTAGTTATGCAATTATTATCTCACTTTTATCATTGATTGTTTCTTGGTTTGTTTACGATCTTTTATGTAAATCAAAATTGATTGATAATAATATTTTATTTATATCTACGGGAATAATCTTGCTAGCAGTTGTATCATTTGGACTTACAAAATTATTTGGACCAAAATTCGCAATTTTAAGTGTCGGATTAATTATTGGATCCAATATGTTTGGTAATGTATTCACGGTAATTATCCCTAATCAAATGAACATAATTAGTAGTAGCGAAAGAGGGGAAAAATTTGACATGAGTTTATCTTTGGCAGCAAAACAACGATCAATTCACAATAATTATTCAACTTTTTTAGTTTTGTTTATAATGCTTTCTGGGCATTCGAGCTTTTTAGTTTATCATCAATATAATTGGTTAATATTATGTGCGATTGCCGTTATTTCTGGTGTAGCAAGACATTATTTTAATTTGAGAGGAAGAAACATTCATAGGTTGTATATTTTAATTTCTTCAATAATAGCACTTATCGTTCTTGCAGTTTTAGTTTTATTATTTAAATAACTAGATATAAAAAATTATGTCTGAAAAAATGATTGTCAGCTGGGACGAGTACAACAAAACTGTTGAGAAGCTTGCAATCCAAATTGATGAGAGCGGATATAAACCAACCATACTAATTGGCATCATGCGTGGAGCAGCGCCGATGATAGATGTTCTAAGTAGAATTTTTAAATTAAAATGTGCGTATCTTGCAGTTGAATCTTACAGTGGTAAGGGAGTAGAGGATGAGCAGGGTGACATTGTATTTTCAAGAGAAATGAGTTCGATAGCACCTAATATGGGTGGAAAAATACTTTTATGTGATGATTTATCTGACACAGGAATTACTTTTAACAAAAGTATAGATTGGTTAAAAAAATACGAACCCATTAAGGATAAAATAGAAGATATTAAAACTGCAACATTGTTTAAAAAAAAGAAATCAACATTTGAGCCAGACTTCTGTGCAAATAGACTTCCTGATAATCCTTGGATAGTACAGCCCTTTGAGATTTATGAAGAATTAAGGATTGAAGAAATCAAAAAAAAACATCAGATATAAAAAAGGCCAGTTAAAAAACTGGCCTTTTAAAATTTTTTAATGAAAACTTATTACTTAGGTATATCTCCTTCAACACCTTTAACGTAAGTCATCATTCCTGCAAGCATTCCATCATCTGCAGTTTTTCCTTCAGCAACCATCAAGTTACCTTTCTGGTCATAAATTGGTCCTGTGAAAGAATGAACTTTTCCAGATGCTAAATCTGCCTGAAGTTTTTTAACTTTTGATCTTAGGTCAGCTGGCATTTGTGAATCTAAATCTGATATCACAACCATACCATCTCCAATACCATGCCAAGTATCTTTTTGACTCCATGTACCATTTGCAACTGCTTTAACTCTGTCTACGTAATATGGTCCCCAATTGTTTTCAACTGAAGTTAATACAGCTTTAGGAGCAAACTTGTCCATATCACTTGCTTGTCCAAAAGCATATACTCCAGCTTTTTCAGCAATTTGAACAATAGCAGTACTATCTGTATGTTGAGCAATTACATCAGCGCCTTGGTCAATTAAAGCTTTTGCAGCTTCTGCTTCTTTACCTGGATCGTACCAAGTGAAAGCCCAAACAATTTTAGTTTTAATATTTGGATTAACTTTTTGAGCCGCTAAAGTAAATGAGTTGATACCTCTGATAACTTCAGGAATTGGAAAAGATGCCACATAACCAATAACATTTGATTTTGTCATAGTTCCAGCAATTGTACCTAAGATAGTTCTACCTTCATAGAATCTAGCTGCGTAAGTTGAAACATTTGGATGTTCTCTTTTATATCCAGTAGCATGTTCAAATTTCACATTTGGAAACTCTTTTGCAACTTTGTTAGTTGGATTCATATATCCAAAACTAGTTGTAAAGATAACATCATGACCAGAATTAGCTAATTGTCTAAGAACCCTCTCGGCATCAGCACTTTCTGGAACACCTTCTACGTAAGTTGTTTTAAATCCGGCAGCTTCAACAGCTTTTCTACCTACATCATGCTGATATGTCCATCCATGGTCACCAGTTGGGCCAATATAAACAAATGCTGCTTTAACATCCTTTGCAATTGCAGCTACAGTAAACGTAAATAATAAAACTAAAGAAGAGACGAAAAAACGAATAAAAAATTTATGCATAAATTTATTTCCCCTTTTGATTTTTTAATAAGACTAAACTTAGATTAAATTATCTAAAAAAAAATAATTATTTTATAATTAATTGTCTTTATGAAAAGATTTCCCCAGAGAACTAGGAGTACTTAGCCTTATTTTTCTACTATCACGAGAAATTACAACCAAAACTATTATTGTAACAATGTAGGGTAGAGCTGTTAAAAATTGTACAGGTATTCTTACTCCAATTGCCTGCATATGAAATTGAATAATTGTTAACCCACCAAAAATCATAGCACCAATTAAAATTTTAATTGGGTTCCATGTTGAGAAAACCACCAGAGCTAACGCGATCCAACCTCTTCCGCCTGTCATATTTTCAATCCACTGAGGAGTATAAATCATGGATAAATATGCACCAGCAAGTCCACTCATTGCGCCTCCATAAAGTATACAAGCGTAACGAACTAACCTAACATTTATTCCTTGATTAGACGCAGACTCAGGTGAGTCTCCTACAGCTCTTACAATTAATCCAATTTTCGTTTTTTTTAAAAAATAACTAGTTATGAAGGGAAGGGCAAAAGCAAAATAAAAAACAATTGAATGTCCAAACAATATTGGGCCTAAAAGTGGTATTATATCTTTTAAACCTTCAAACAAAACAGGAAACTCTTTTCCAGGAATACCTACAAAATTTTTTCCTATCATCGCAGAAATACCAATTCCAAATATGGTAAGCGCTAAGCCAGTAGCAACATGATTAGTGATTAATGTTTGAGTAAGGAATGCAAAAATAGTTGAAATTAAAACTCCAGCTAACATTGCACCAAAAACTGCAATAATTAAACTTTCTGTCACTGTCATTAGTGCGAAGCCAGATATAGCACCAATGATCATCATTCCTTCAACGCCAAGGTTTAAAACTCCAGACCTTTCTGTAATAAGTTCACCACAAGATGCTAGGATTAAAGGAACAGCGGAGGCCATTATTGACGCAATTATCAGTCCAATAAAATTTATATCGATGATCATTTTTTTGAACCTATAAATTTAAATTTAAA
Organism: uncultured Pelagibacteraceae bacterium; assembly: GCA_902592545.1. Taxonomy (GTDB): domain Bacteria; phylum Pseudomonadota; class Alphaproteobacteria; order Pelagibacterales; family Pelagibacteraceae; genus Pelagibacter. The sequence goes on from CACJFA010000003.1 coordinate 67,600, forward strand.
AAAGAGTAAATAGTCAGAAGCAAGAAGAAAGAATAAAATCATTCCTTGAAAAACCTGACCAGTATATTTAGGTATTTGCATAAATATTTGCGCTGTCTCAGCACCCAGATAAGTTATTGCAACAACTAGAGATGCAAAGATGATACCAACAGGATGTAAACGACCCAAAAACGCTACAATTATAGCAGTGAAACCATAATCTGGAGAAATTTCTCTATGAAGCTGTCCAATAGGTCCAGTTATTTCTCCAACTCCAGCTAAACCTGCACAAGCACCACTTATTAGAAAAACAAGGATGATCATTTTTTTACCTTTGTATCCAGCATATTTTGCTGTCTTTAAACTAAAACCCGAAACTTTCATTTGGAAACCTAAATACGTTTTATAAAAAACAAACCAACTGATAACCACCGCAGCTAAAGCTAAAAATATTCCTGCGTGAATTCTCAGTCCTTCAAATAACAACGGAAGTTTAGCAGAGTCACTGAACTGTCTAGTTTCAGGAAAATTAAATCCCTCAGGATTACTCCAAGGACCAACAACAAGATAGTCTAAAATTAATTTTGAGACATATACTAACATAAGACTTACTAATATTTCATTTGTATTAAAGTAAGTTTTTAAGATTGCAGGTATTGATGCATACAGCATACCACCAATTGCACCAGCTAAAATTACTATTGGAAGAATATAAAATCCTTCTTGCTCATAAAACAATAATGCAATTCCTCCAGAAACTATCGCCCCGAAAGTTAATTGTCCTTCGGCTCCAATATTCCAGTTATTACTTTTAAAACAAAAAGATAAACCGATTGCTATTAAACAAAGAGGTGTAGCTTTTAATAGTAATTCACTGAAACCATATTTATCTGCAATTGGAACTATGAAAAAAAATTTAAGAGCTTCAAATGGTTTAAAACCTAAAATAAAAAAAATCAAACCTCCTGCTACTAATGTTAGAAAAATAGCTAACACAGGTGTAAAGAAAAAAATAGCTCTTGATGGTTGATCTCTTTTTACGATTTTAATCAATTTGCTCCTCCCATTAGTATCCCAAGTTTTTCAGAGGTAACTTCTTCAGCATTCATAATTTTTGACAATTTTCCTTTATGAATTACTGAAATTTTATCACTTAATTTTAACAACTCATCAGTGTCTGTAGATATTAATATAATTGATTTATTTTTTTCATTGATTTTAATCAATGTTTCGTGGATATAATTTATTGCTCCAACATCTAGACCCCAAGTTGGATTAAAACAAATTAATAAATCTGGAGAAGTTATCAGTTCTCTTCCAATAATTAATTTTTGAAGATTACCCCCTGACAAAAATTGGCTTTTTAACTCTATGTTATCTGTATTAACATTAAAGTCTGAAATAATTTTTTTGGAATGCTCTTTAATTTTATTTTCGTTTATTAATCCATTGTTAAAAAAATTTGATGATTTAAAATTGTTTAGAGCTACATTTTCAAAAATTTTCATTTGTGGAATTGCAGCCTGCTCAAGCCTATCCTCTGGAGAAAAGGCCATCAAATATTCTCTTCTTTCTTGAGGGTTTAAATCTCCTATGTAATTATTGTTAAATTCTATAGAGTTCTTTTCCGAAATAATTTCACCACTTAATATTTGAAATAATTCACTTTGTCCGTTTCCAGATATACCAGCAATTCCTAAACACTCCCCTCGATTAACAGAAAAATTAATATCCATTAAATTTGTTTCAAAAGGATCTTCACTTGTAAAATTCAGATTCGTTATTTTAATTAATTGATCTGATGAAGTTTTTGCTTTTTTTTTCTTAATTGTTTTTAGGTTCTGGCCCACCATTTTGTTAGCAAGTGACTCAATATTTTCGTTCTTTATTTCACTTACAGAAACTAACTTTCCTCTTCTCATTACAGCAACTTCATCACAAAGCTGCATAACTTCCTTTAGCTTATGTGTAATATAAATAATTAAAATTCCTTCCTCTGAAAATTTTTTCAAAGATAAAAATAATTCACTCGTTTCTTGTTCTGTTAATACAGATGTTGGTTCGTCCATAATTAAAACTTTTGGACTCCTTATTAGGCATCTTATTATTTCCACTTTCTGTTTTTGACCTGCTGATAGATTTAGAACAGGAATATCAAGATCAATTGAAAAATTATATTTTTTCATAATTGTATCAATTTTTTCTCTTAAACTTTCCCTTTGTTCATCTGAATCTATTATTAAGTTTTCAAATACGGACAAAGTTTCAAAAAGATTAAAATGCTGGAATACCATTCCGATATCATTTTTTTTTGCATCTAATGGTGAATTAAGCTTTAGATTATTTTCATTTAAATAAATTTTACCTTCGTCAGGAATGATGACGCCTGATAGAATTTTAACTAGTGTAGATTTTCCAGCACCATTTTCTCCAAGAAGGGCGTAAATTTTACCACTATTAAATTCGAGTGAAACATTGTCGTTTGCAACACACCCAGGATAAATTTTAGTTACATTTGAAATTTTAAGGTTTGTATTCATTAATTAATTTAATGGTATAGAATTTCCATCCTTATTTTCCTGATATTGATTTGATAATTTTTGATATTTTTTTTTAATTTCGTCTAATTGATTTAAAATATTTTCTTTTTTTGAAGAAGGTAAATTTTCAATAAGTAAATTTATATTCTGACTTTTCCAATAAGAATTTTCTTTATTATATTCTCCATCATTAATTTTAAATACTTCTTTGAGTATATTTAAATCATGTGGAATATTAAATTCCTCATTTGTGGCAGCATACGGAAACAAATAATAAAAATTATCAAATCCAGAAAATGTGATTGCACTCAAACACATACTGCAAGGCTCATGAGAACTTAAGAACATGCAGTCTTTTTCTTTTGGTCTTGTATTTGTATCTAACTCATAAAATTTTTTAAGAGTATGCATCTCACCATGCCACAATGGATTTTCTATTTCATTGTTTGTTTCTGCAACTACAAGAGACAAATCATCTTTTTTAATTATGGCTGCCCCAAATATTTTACTACCTTTACCAACACCTTCTTCAGTTAAGGGTAAAACTTCTTTTAAAAATATATTTAGTATCTTTTCTAGGGCTTTTTCATTCATATCCTTGGACCATCAAATAAAGAACACAATTGTTACTATAATTAAACTTAAAAGTAATAAGAAATAAATTATTTATACAACTTAAAAGTTAATAATTTGTGAAACAAAAAATGTTAATTTAAATTTATGTCAAAATTAAAATCAGCAATAAGTCTTGTAATTATATTAATTTTTTTTTCAGGGTGTCAAACTGTTAAAGATAAAACAGATGCTATTGTTGAAAAGGAAAATGAAAAATTAAGTAAATTTCTTGGAAAATCAGCTAGCGAACTTCAGATGGAGCTTGGAAAACCAGACGAAGACTTTAAAAATGCTAAAGGGAACTTTGAGTTTGTTTATAATAGTAAAAAATACCTTGTTCCATGTGAACGTAGGTTTGAAATAAATTCAGAAAATATAGTTGTGGGTTTTGTTTCAAACGGGTGTTTTTAAAATTTATTTTTTGAAATAAATCTGCTCATTATAGGTTTTTTTTACTATCTAAAGTGGAGTTGTTCTAAACTAATCAGTTTTTTTATATTAATTCACAGTCAATAATGTAACGTCTACTAAGTTAACGACGGAGGTTACATGGCTTCAAGAAAAACAAAAACGGGCTCTACAAATAGTCCGGATAAAAAACTTCCATTAAATAAATCCATACCCTTAGGAATTCAGCACGTACTAGCAATGTTTGCTGGTAATATAACTGTTCCTATTATTGTGGCTGGAGTTTTTGGTCAAACGCCTGAGCAAAAAATATTTTTGATACAAATGGCTTTATTTGTAGCGGGAGTTGCAACAATTATCCAAACTGTTGGATATAAAGAAATTGGTGCAAGACTTCCTATTGTTCAAGGAACAAGTTTTGCATTTATACCTATAATGCTACCATTCAAAGCAGCAGGATTAGGTGCAGTATTTACAGCAGCATTCATTGGAGGAATTTTTCAAATTTTTATTGGAAAAGTTTTAAAACCAATAAGGCATTTATTCCCACCATTAGTCACGGGTATAGTTGTATTAATGATCGGATTTAGCTTGCTTAAAGTTGGTTTTATGTATGCTGGTGGAGGTGGATGGTTAATGAATAATAAACCTGAAATCTTTGCAAATGCAAATCACTTAACAGTTGCCGCTTCAGTGTTCATAGTTGCTATCTTTTTCAATCTTAGAGGAAAAGGTATGGCTTCTGCAGCCTCAATTTTAATTGGAATAGTAGCTGGCTTCATAGTTGCAGCAGCATTAGGAATGGTTAACTATGGTAAAATTGCATCTGCAGCATGGTTTGCTTTTCCAATGCCACTTCAATATGGAATTGATTTTGTACCTGGTGCAATAATTCTAATGTTGTTTATGTCAGTTGTTACAACAATTGAAACAATTGGAGACATAAGTGCTACGACAATGGGTGGTGCTAAACGAGAGGCAACGGATAAAGAAATATCAGGTGGAATTATGGCAGATGGTGTTGGTACTGCATTTGGTGCAATATTTAATGCGATGCCAAATACATCTTATTCGCAAAATGCTGGACTAGTTGCGTTTACAGGAGTTGTAAGTAGACACGTTGGAACTATAGCTGGAATAGTTTTGGTTCTTATGGGATTATTTCCAAAATTAGGTGGAATAATTGCAGCAATGCCAGAGTCCGTGATAGGTGGAGCAGCAATTATTATGTTCGGTATGATTGTAGCTGCTGGTATTAAATTGATTTCAAGGGCAGAAATGGATCAAAGAAATTTATTAATCTTGGCTCTTTCTTTATCTTTTGGAATTGGAATGTCATTGTTACCAGACTTTGTGAAAAATATTCCAGATTTTGGGATAAGCTTAAAACTACTGTTAACAACTGGACTTATACCTGCTGGATTACTAGCATTTTTTTTAAATGCTATAATGGCAAAGAAATAATTAATTTAAACTTGTGGGGAGAAATCCCCACAAGCAAGGTTTAAGACTTATTTAATTTCAATAAGCTTCTTTTTTTTATGTTCTGGGATTATTCTTTCACA
>CACJFA010000004.1 GCA_902592545.1 uncultured Pelagibacteraceae bacterium
TTATTAAATAATATTAATACACCTGCTAGTTTGTAATCTTTTTCTTCTAAACCAAATTTATCTTTTATATCAAAATTAATTTTGTTAATTAAATCATTTCTTCTTAAATCTTCCTGCGAGTCTATAATTCTCAAACTAATTCGAGCCTCATTATCTTTGATAGAAAGATAAGGATCGATTATTTCAGTTTTAATGCTCTCAGGAATTTTAGAGTAAAGCACTCCCATTTCTAAAGTGCCTAAAGGCTTGTTGTTATTTAATTGAGTAGCTACCTCAATAATTGATGAAAAAGATAGAACTTTACCAATTTCTGGTAAACTATCTAAGTAATTATGAACAGATGTAATTAGATCAATTTTATCTTTAGTAAACCAATATTTTTCATCATTGGTGTCCTCTTCATCACCCCAATCATCAAATTCATCATCTACCTCAGATTTTTTCATTTTTTCTTTATCAGGAAACTTTATAATAACCTCTAAAGGTGTAGTTCCACCTAGTTTTTCATCTATAAGTTTCATGCCTTTATAAATTTCGGTATTCTTATTAAAATAATTTATAAAACTATTTTCAACTTCAAGCTTACTTATTCCAACAATACTGAATATGATAACAATTCCACTTACAAAGAAGATTGAGTTTTTATTGTTAAGAGAAATTTGCCCAAGAAAATTTGTAATTTTTGATTTCTGTTCTTTTTTAACTGAAATATTATTTGTGGGCGCAAAGTTTAAAAGAGTAGGTAACAAAGTAAATGTAACGATAAATGATGTAATTAACCCAAAAGTCATCATCCACCCAAAATCGATAATAGGTTTTATTTCACTAAAAATTAAAGATAAGAATGCAAAAATTGTTGTAAGAACAGTATAAAGAATTGGCCAAAACATTTTTGATGTTGTTAGGGAAATAATTTCAAAAATATTTTTTGATGGAAAATCTTTTTTAAGTTGAAGAAACCTTGTGCTCATATGAATATTCATTGCCATTGTTAAAATTAACATCAGTGCGATGAAATTTGACGAGATGACTGTAACTTTCCATCCTAGCAGCCCAAGTAATCCCATCATAATTATCACAGAAAAAAGACAACTACTTATAGGAACTATAATCCAAAGAAGGTTTCTAAAAACAAACCATAAAGTAGCAATTATAAATAAAAGAACTCCTAAACCAAAAACAATTATATCACTTTTGATAAAAGTCATCATATCATCGGCAATCATTGGTATTCCTCCAAGATAAATCTTTCCAACATCGCCATAACTTTGAATAACTTGTCTAATTTCTAAAATATTCTGATGGTTTTGTTTTTTGATTTGATCTTTAAGGAGCTCAAGTTCTTCTTTTGATTTATTTTCTATATCTTCTAATTTTTGTGTCTCTTTAATGTTAACAATAATCCCACTAGTTTTACCGTCTTCACTAATTACAAAATTTCTAAAAACTGGACTATTTAAAATTTCTTTAAAACCTCGATTTCTATCTACATCATCATCTTTTAATGTTTTAAAGCTTTCTAGTCTTTCTTGAAGAGGGGCATCTGAATTATTTAAAAGTGGAATATCTAATAAAGTAATTACACTATGTACCCAGTCGAGACTTTGAATTTTATATTTTATACTTAATAAATTATTAATTGATGAGTCAGTTACCATCCCTTCATTGGGCGTGTAGGTAAGAATTAAAAATTCTTTAGATCCATATCTTTTAGAGACCTCTTTCAAATAAGCTAAATCTGGGTCACCTTCTATTAATAGAGTTTCTGACGAAGCATCTAACCTAAAATTTTTTGAATAGTATCCAAAACTTAAAATAGCAACAATTAAGAACACAAATATTGCTTTGGGATTTTTAAGGATAACGTTTTGATAAAAATGAGCTATCATTTCAGCTCTTTATATTGGAATTTAACTTAATTGAGTATCCTTAAATTTTGTAAATCTTTCCTCAAATTCAAGTGTTACATTACCAATAGGACCATGCCTTTGTTTTCCAATTATAATTTGTGCCAAATGCGCAACCTCGTTCATTTTTGCTTGCCATTCAGCATGTTCAACTGTCGCTTCACGTGGTTCTTTTCTCTGCAAGTAATATCCTTCTCTGTAAACAAACATTACAACATCAGCATCTTGTTCAATAGAACCAGATTCTCTTAAGTCTGCTAATTGAGGTTTATGGTCATCTCTTTGTTCTACTTGTCTAGACAATTGTGAAAGAGCTACTACTGGAACAGAGAGTTCTTTGGCTATTGCTTTAAGTCCTTGGGTAATTTGCGATATTTCTTGAACTCTTCCATCCTTGTTGAATGTGGTTCCTCTCATTAATTGGATATAGTCAACTATAATCATATCGAGACCAAAAAGTCTTTTAATACGCCTTGCTCTATTACTCAGAGCAGCAATACTTATTGCTGGAGTTTCATCTATATAAAGAGGTAGTTCGGAGATATTTTTTGATGTCTCTAAAAACTTGTCGAACTGATCGTCAGATATTCTTCCTCTTCTGATATCGTTTGAGCTAATTCTTGCTTGTTCAGAAATAATTCTTGTAGATAATTGCTCTGAAGACATTTCAAGTGAAAAGAAAGCTATCGATGATTTCTTCCCACTTTCTTGTAATTTTTGGGCTGCGTTAAAAGCTATATTTGTTGCGAGTGAGGTTTTACCCATTGATGGACGACCAGCGATAATAATTAAATCTGATTGATGAAGTCCACCAAGTTTATCATCTAAATCTCTTAAACCAGTTGGAACACCAACAATTCCCTCCTCATTTTTATAAGCAGCTGAAGCCATTTGAATTGTTTGTTTCATTGCTTCATCAAATTTTACTAAAGAAGAATTGAAAGAACCCTTTTCAGCTAAATCAAATAATAATCTTTCAGAACTTTCTATTATAGATTGTCCGTTAGAATCAAGATCATTTAATTTTGCACTATCAATAGTTTGTTCAGAAATTTTTATTAATTCTCTTCTTACAAACATATCGTAAATTATTTTTGAGTATTCTATTGCTTGTCTAACTGATGTAGAGAACTTTGTGATTTTTACCAAATATTCTGGGACATTTAGATCATCTTTTTCATCTTCAAAATAATTTTTTAAAGTAATGGGGTTAGCTAACATTCCTTTGTAGATAAGACTTTCAACTGCTTCAAATATTTTTTGATGCATTGGATCGTAAAAATTGATACTAGAAATTATTGTATTTATTTCATCAAAAATATCATTACTTACAAGGATAGATCCTATAACTGCTTGCTCCGCCTCAATGTTATTTGGCAACTCTTTAAATTGATCTTTGACTATACTTAAATTGTTTTCCATGAGAATAAATTTACATGAAAAATAATTAAATTAAATTGTATATTTCTACTGGGGAAAAGAATGTATTATTATTGAATTGTATCAGCTGAAGAAACATTGATTGTAATTTCAGCATCAACTTCTGAGTGTAAAGAAACTTTAACTTTAAATTTTCCTAAAGCTTTTATTTCTTTAACTGGTTGTATCATTGAAGGCTTTATATCAATTTTATTTTCTTCTTGAATAAGTTTAGAAATTTCAGTTGGTTTAACTGAACCATATAATTCATTATTTTCTGTGCTTAGTTTTTTAACAGAATACTCTTTACCATTAATTTGCTCAGCAATTTGAGAAGCTTCTTTTTTCTTTTCGTTATCTTTTTTGGATAACTCAGCTTTAATTTTTTCAACTTCTTTTATATTTTCTTTTGATGCATAAAGAGCTTTTTTATTAGCAATTAGGAAGTTCCTAGCAAAACCTCTTTTTACATCTATTACTTCACCAATAGATCCAATTCTTTTCACGTTTTCTAATAAAATTACTTTCATTTTATATTAATGCTAAGTTTCTTGCTCTTTTGATTGAAAGAGAAAGTTCTCTTTGCTTCTTCTGAGAAACATTTGTTATTCTTGAAGGTAGAATTTTACCATTTTCAGATACATATTTTTTTAAAAGCTTAATATTTTTATAATCTACTTGAGGAGCACCTTTAACTGATAATGGGCAAGTTTTTTTAAATTTATATTTATTAGGTTGAAAAATACTTAATTTTGCAAAGTTACTCTGTTTAACTTTTTTATTTCCACTTTGTCTTTTTGGCATTAGTTTTTAGCACTTTCTTTTTTTTCACTATCTTCTTTTTTTCCAAAATAGTTTGTTTCTAAGTCAAATTTTTTTACTCTAACAGTTAGATATCTTAATAATTTTTTATCTATAGCTTCATTTTTTTCCAATTCATCTATAACATTACCTTTACCTTTTATTTTAAAGTGTATGTAACTCCCTTTTTTATTCTTTTTAATTAGATAAGATAAGTTTAGTAATCCCCAGTTTTCGGTTTTAACAACTTCACCATCATTTTTTTCAACAATTTTAGAATATTTTTCTGTTAATTGCTTTAATTCACTTGGCGAAGTATCTTGTCTAGCTATAATTGTGTGTTCGTATAAATTCATTTAAGTTCTTTAATAAAAAATGAGGATATACTATTATAAAAGTTCAATTACAATAGTTAAAAAGGCAAAATAAATAGTTTTTTTTATATGTTTTCAGTAATTTTTCCAGGTCAGGGATCTCAAATAGTGGGAATGGGAAAAGACCTTTATGATAAATTTAATATAGTAAAAGACCTTTTTAAACAGGCAGATGACACACTGAATTTTTCTATTTCCAAACTTATTTTAGAAGGACCGAAAGAGGAGCTAGATTTAACAGCCAATACACAGCCAGCAATATACCTAATAAGCTATTCAATATTTAATCTTGTAAAAAATGAATTTAACTTAGATTTAAATAAAGCAAAGTACTTTGCCGGACATTCCTTAGGTGAATATTCAGCTTTATCATGCGCGGGATATCTTGATTTTTCTGATACTTTAAAAATACTAAGAACTAGAGGAGATGCAATGCAAAACGCTGTGCCTAAAGGGCAGGGAGGAATGGTTGCTGTATTAGGCTCATCAGTTAATGTGATTGAAAAAATTTTGACAGAAAATAAAGAAAATTTTAAAGCACAAATTGCAAATGATAATTCTGAAGGTCAAATTGTTTTAAGTGGAAAAACAGAGGATTTAGAAAATTTGATTCAAATTTTAAAAGATAATTCAATAAAAAACATCAAGCTTCCAGTAAGTGCACCCTTTCACTGCTATTTGATGAATAATGCAACTAAAATTATGTCAGAGGAGTTAAAAAAACTTAATTTTAAAAATGGACAAAATAAATTAATTTCAAATGTAACTGCTAATGAAATTAAAGATCCAGATGAGCTAAAAAATCTATTGATTAAGCAAATAGAAAATAGAGTTAGATGGAGAGAAAGTGTGATTAATATGATAGAAAATAATGTAGACCATTTTATAGAAATTGGACCTGGGAAAGTTTTGTCAGGTTTGGTAAAAAGAATTAATAGAGATGTAAAAGTTGATACAATAAATAGTCAAAGTGATATTGAAGGTTTAAAAATATGATAGATTTAAAAGGTAAAAATATTATCGTTACAGGTGCCTCAGGTGGGATTGGAAATTCAATAATTGAAAAATTAAATCAATCAGGAGCAAATATTTTAGCTTCAGGTACAAGAATAGAAAAACTTGAGGAACTAAAAGATAAATACGGAAACATTAAAACATTAAAGTTTGATATTTCTCAAAGTGATAAAATTGAGGAGTTTGTTGAAAACGCAACCAAAGAACTTGGTGGCAGTTTAGATTGTATAGTTAATAATGCAGGCATTACTCAAGATAATTTAGCAATAAGGATGAAACTAGATGAATGGAAAAAAGTAATCGATGTAAATTTAACATCAACTTTTTTAATGAGTAAATCAGCGATTAAAAAAATGCTTAAAAATAAATCTGGTAAGATTGTTAATATTACTTCAGTTGTCGGACATACAGGAAATTTAGGACAGGCCAATTACACTGCATCTAAAGCAGGTATAATTGCAATGTCAAAGAGTTTGGCAATAGAATATGCTAAGAAAAATATAAATATCAATTGTATTTCTCCTGGTTTTATCAAAACTGCAATGACTGATAAATTAGATGATAAATTTAAAGAGGCTATAATATCAAAAATTCCTTCTGCTCGACTAGGAGAACCAGATGATATTGCAAATTCTGTACTTTTTTTATGCTCTGATTACTCAAGTTATATAAATGGAGAAACCTTGCATGTTAATGGAGGCATGTATATGGCTTGACAAAATAGGTTTTTAAACTAATAAGAATTTATAACAAAAAAGGATCAATATGTCAGAAGACGTTTCAAGCAAAGTAAAAAAAATTGTAGCAGATCACTTAGGTATCGATGAAGCAAAAGTAACTGAAGAGTCTAGTTTTATAGATGATTTAGGTGCTGATAGTTTAGATACAGTTGAATTAGTGATGGCTTTTGAAGAAGAATTTGGATCTGAAATTTCAGACAGTGAAGCTGAGAAAATTTTAACTGTGGGAGATGCAGTTAAATTTATCGAAGGAAAAGCTAACTAGAAATTTTAATGCCATCAGAAAAAGATGGAGTAATGATAATCTTATCTTCTCCTTCTGGAGCAGGTAAAACGACTTTGGTCAAAAAATTATCAGAAAAAGATAATTTTGAAATTTCAATATCACATACTACCAGACAACCTAGGCCCAATGAAAATCAAGATGAAGATTATTTTTTCGTTGACGAATTAGAATTCAGAAGACTAATTAAAAATGAAGAGTTTCTTGAATATGCAAAAGTTTTCAATAATTTTTACGGTACAACAAGAACACCAGTTATAGATAAATTAAATAAACAAAAAAATGTTCTTTTCGATATTGATTGGCAGGGAGCTGATCAGATAAAAAATAAAAAATTAGATTATAAATTAATTACTTTTTTTATACTTCCTCCAAGTAAAGAAGTTTTATTTGAAAGATTATCAAAAAGACATATTAATGATAAATTAATAGCTGAAGAAAGAATGAAACAGTTCGAAAGAGATGTGTTGCATTGGATAAACTATGATTATGTTGTTGTAAATAATGATTTAAATGAATGTTTTTTAAAAATTTCAAATTTGATAGATGCAGTAATTACTAATGGGTCTAAAGATTACGATCCTGACTACATAAGAAGTCATGTTGAAAAACTAACTTCTTAATTTTTCATATTCATTAGTTAACTTATAATAAGTCTCTAATCCAAGGTTTTGAGGTCTTAAATTTAAATTAATTTTCAGCTTATCTAGAATTTTTTTATCTCCATTAAAAAGTTGATTAAAGGGTTTTCTTAACATCTTTCTTCTTTGATTAAAAAAAACTCTTGTAATTTTTTCCAAATTATTAGGATCATTAATTTTAATATAATTTTTCTTTGGATGAAATAATAATAATGAGCTATCAATCTTTGGTTTCGGAGAAAATGCTTCAGGTTCAATGTCACATATCTTTTTAATATTAAGCTTCCAATTACAAATTATAGATAACCTTCCATAATTTGAGGTATTAAATTCTGCAATTATCCTATCTGCAACTTCTTTTTGAAACATTAAAACCAAACACTCAAACCAAAATTTGTCTTTTAGGTTAACTATCCATTTGCTCAGAATTTCAGTTGAAATATTATACGGCAAATTACCAAAGACTATTACTTCTTCTTTAAAAAGTTTAGTTTCATCTACTTTTAAAACGTCTTCATTAATAATTGTTATTTGATTGTTAAATTTATTTTTAAGATCGCTCGAAAGTTCATTATCTTTTTCAATTACGAATATTTTTTTTGGATTTTTTTTCAAAATATATGATGTAAGATTTCCAGTACCTGGACCTATTTCTAAAATTGTTTTATTTGAAATATCAGTAGAATTTACAATTTTTTCCAAGATATTTTTATCTATTAAAAAATTTTGGCCTAAACTTTTTTTTGCTTTAATCAATTTTTGTCCAAAAAAGATATAGCTTTAATTAAGCTTAAAGGGTTTGATTGATTTTTTCCCAACATTTTTTCATTTGGACCATGGTCAGGAGAAATTCTTATGAAAGGCAAGCCTAGAGTTATGTTTATAGCGTCATATTCATATAATGTCTTTAATGGTGATAATACTTGGTCGTGGTACATTCCAAGTATGACATCATAATTTTTTCTATTATTTTTTAAAAAAATTGTATCTGCTGAGTGTGGACCAGTAACTTTAAAATTATTTTTTTTCAAATAACTAACAGTTGGTTTAATAATTTTTTCATCCTCATTGTATTTATCTACACTTTCACAATGTGGATTAAGACCAAGCACTGCAATTGCAGGTCTTTTATTTAATTTTTTTCTATAAAATTTATCAATTAATTTTATTTTTTCAGTAATAATTTTTCTATTTATTTGTTTTGTTACATTTTTGATAGGAAGATGAGTTGTTACAGGGCATACAGATAATTTTTTATTATATATTAGCATTGCATTTTCTTTTATTTTAAAGTTTTTAGATATGAATTCTGTAATACCTAAATGATTTTTTTTTAGTAAAGTTTTTTTGTTAATTGGACCATTTATAAACTTATTAAAATTATATTTTTTTATAATTTGAAAAGCAATTTTAAATGAATTATTTATATATTTATTCGATTTATTAGTTATTTTTTCAAAAGCATATTTTGGATTATAATCAACATTAACTAGATTAATATTATTATTGCTTAATTTTTTTTTTAATAAATTATTATAGTTTAATTCTACAATTTTTTTTTTGTATTTTAATTTAACCATTTGCAATTTAAGTAAATTTAAAGATGCTATTAATATGATAGGACTTTTAATTTTTTTTTTTAATGATTTAAAAAAAATTTCTAGAAAAATACTATTTGGTTCACCTGCTACTCGAATGGGATCTGTATATTCGTTGATTTTTAAAGATAATAATTCTTTCTTAATTTTATTGCTTATTGAACTTTCGTCTATCCAATCCAACTTACCTCCTAAGTTCGAAGTTTGAGAAATACTATATTTAAGTGCTGCATTATTAAATCCATTTTCATTAATCATTTTTTTGATTTCATAAAATTTTTTATCGAGACTTTCATCTTTGTTTGTTTCAAAAAATATTTCTGATAATAAAAACGATTTTGATAATTTATTTTTATTTTTATCAATTTCATTTTTTAATTCATTTTCATCAATTTTTATCTTTGAAGAATATTTTGAAAAAATTATTTCATTCCATAAAGCTTCAATGGTTATTTTTTTTACTACATTCTCATAGGATATTTTTTGAATATTTAAATATTCTTTAAATTCTATAATGTTAGACATACCTATTTTGAAATAGATTTGCTTGAGTAATTGATCTAAATATTTATTAGGAATATTTTTTTCTTGAATCAATCTATCTATTTCAATTTCTTTAATTTTTTCTTTCAAAATTGATTTTTTTGAAATTTGTGTTATCTCATTTTTACTTAAATTGTTTAAATTAGGATTAAGGGCAAGCAAATATCTCATTTCATTTTCTACATCTATAGTTGTTATAATTTCATTATTTACTCTTAACACAATTTCATTTTCAAAACTTTTTATCTCACCATTAGTAAATATAATGACAATAAGTATTGATATAATTAATTTAATTTGTTCTTTTATAAATTGATCTTTCATATGTAGTTAATGGAATTAGTGTAATAGTAAAAAATAAATTTTCTTCTGGGACAAGATCATTATCTTTATAAAAAGTTTTATTGAATTTGATACCTGCCGTCAAACAATCATTTTTATACTCATAGATTAAATTATAATACTCAGTTAAATCAATTTTCTTATTTCTTCTTGTTGAAAATGAAAAAATATTATTTTCATCAAAATTATATGAAATTTTGTTTGAAATAGAGTGATTGGAGCCAATCTCACCTCTTTGTTCTTCATAGTTAAATTCTGTTAAAAAGTTATTAACTTCAAATTTAAAACCTAAAGAATGAGAGTCAATAGTGTCAAAGTTATTATCAATAGAGAAATTATAATTTAAACTCGTACTTTCAAAAAGTTCGTTGTTAATTGAACCATATAGGTTTGAATTTTTTTTGTCTAAAGTTGAAGTTTTTGGAATTTTTGTTTCCATTTTATCTCGTAAAACTGCTGCTAGCCTTAACTCAAAAAACTTATCTTTTTCTAAATCATCTCCTTCTATTTCTATTTCTGAAATATTTTCAATTTTATCTAATTTATAATTTAAACCCATAGTTAGTGACTTGCCTGCTTCGAATGAATCACTAAGTCCTAGTCTGTTAATTTCAAAGATATTATCTGCATTTAACAATCTATTTGAAGAGCTATAATCCTTCATATTATTACCTGGGTTTGCTCTAAAAGAAATTTTTGGAGTTAAAATTTCATTTTTATTAATATCCCTTCTAACTAGTGGCAAACTAGTTTCAATCTCGGCGATACCCATACCTTCTACTCTAGGTGATGACTTATATGTGGGATCATTTTTTCCCATAGAATTAAGGTTCTTTAGATATAAGTTAAAATTATTTTTAAAACCTAAATTTGAAAAGTAATCTCTAGATTGTAAATTTAAATCATTAGTTATTGATGTTCTGAGATTATTTGTATCTTTTAAATTATTACTTCCACTAGAATTAAGACTAACTGATCCATCAAAATCAGAAATATTTATATTCTTTGAAAAGTTATATGAAGGCAAAACGTATTGATATCTATCACTATGTTTTTTTCCTAGCTCTTCAAATACCTGAAAGTTACTTGAAAAATCATAATCTTGATGTTCTAAATCAATGTTAATATTTGAAACCATTGTATCTTTATTGGTTGGTATTACATTGCTTTCAAATGAGTAAAGATTGTTTTGAAAGACTTTTAAATAAGTATCATTATTTACACGTTGTAAATTTGCCTCTAATTTTGAACTTTCATAATTTGATAGATTTAAATCCTGTACAAAATTTAAAAAAACATGATTTATGTTTTTTTTTTCTTCAGTAGGAGATGATTTATATCCTCTTGTTAAACCAACATCTGATATTAAAGACCAGTCTTTAGTAACTTTTCTGAATTCATTTTGTAAAATTATTTTATTATCATCAAAAATAGTTGGTTTAAATGTACTATCTTTATTATCTCCCATAGTTAAAAAATATGGAATAAAAATTGATGAACCTAATTTTTTAGAGTTATTAAATTGAGGTTTTAGGAAACCAGTTCTTCTTTTTACTGTTGGGTCTGGATGAAAAAATTTTGGAAAATATATTATTGGAATATCATACATTCTTAAAACTGCATTTTCATATATTAAATCTTTTTTTACTTTATCATGTATAACTTTTTCTGATTGGATACTCCAAGGAGGGCATTTGTCAGTAATTTTACAACTTGTAAATATCCCTTTTTTAATTACAGTTTGTTTTTCGTTACCAAAAGATGAAACCCCATATATTCTTGGATCTTGTTCACTATTTCCAAAAATTTCTTTGTGAATTTTTATTTTAGTATTTTTTGCAACAAAAGATTTCTTATTAAAATCAAAGATACCTTCAGAAAAATAATAATTATCAATACCATCGTTATCTGCTTTAGCATATACATTAACTTCTTTTCCTTTAAGAATTTTTTTATCAATTTTGTATAAAAAACTTTCTAATTCATAGGTATTTCCATCTCCATCCTCTATGATTGCTTTTTTATCTGAAAGTAATTCTTTATTATTTTTTATAAATTTTACATTCTTAGATTTAAAATTATACTTATTCTCAATCACCGCAATAGTTTTTCCTTCTGTAAAAATTATTTCTTCATTTTTAAGATAAGTCGCTTTATCAGTATTAATAATTGTTTCTTTTTTTATATCTGTGAATTTTACATTATCTTCAGCATTTAAAACATTTGTAATTTTGTTAAATTTAAATTTTGATGCAATTATAGTGCTATTTTTATTTACAGCTTTTGAATTACCTTCTGTAAAAATTATTTCTTCATTTTTAAGATAAGTCGCTTTATCAGTATTAATAATTGTTCCATCTTTTGTGTCTGTGAATTTTACATTTTTTGATACATTTAAAATGTTTGTAATTTTATTATAGATAAAATTTTCCCCCTCTATTACTAAACCATCATTAGTAATTGCCTTTCCTCCTTTTGAGCCAACTATAAGATTTCCATTTTTAGTAATATCAATCTCAGTAACATTAAAATTAAATTCATCTGCTGAGTGCGAAAAATTTATAGAAAATAAAAAAAAATATACAAAACTAATTATAGTTATGAGTTTATTTTTCATTTATTTTGACTAACATTATAGTGTTTATAATACCTAATAATATCAAAGGTATCCAAATTGCAAACATTATTGGAATTTTTTCTGTTGAACCCATCACATTAAAAAAATTACTGATATAATAAATTAACACTGAAAAAAAGAGTCCAATTACAATTTTTAATGTATTGCTTTTAAAATTTTTTGTATTGAACATTATTACTGAAGAAAAAATAGTCATTAACATCAAGAAAATAGGAAAAGTTAAAATTTTGTAAATTTGTAAATTTACGTCAACTATTGAATAGTTTAAAGAATTATAATTATCTCTGAGGTTAATTAATTTAATTATTGACAATGATGACAGGTTAGAAAATAAAGACTCTATCATTTTAAGATTAAAATTTGTCTTAAAATTATATAAATCTTCATTTTTGCTTGTGTTTTTTTCTACTATGGAAGCATCGTAAATAATCCAAGTATTATTTTTTATATCTATTTTGTCACTTTTTATATTTCTAATAGGATTGTAGTTTTTATCAAAAGTTGTGATGATCGTATTTTTTAAAAAATTAGTTTCTATTTTTGATGAATTTATAATGCTAATTTTATCTTCATAAATATCCTTTATCCATAAGCCATTTTTGTTAATTACAGCCAAATATGTTTTATCTTTAGAGTATTGATTTTTAAATTCTAAATAATAACTCTGCAAGTTTGAGGATAAATTGTAAAAAAATACAATAATTAATGTACCTAACAGCAAACTAAGAATAGAAAGAACTTTTACTATTTTAAAATTATTTAAACCAAAATATTTGAAAATATTAATCTCATTATTATTTAAAAGTTTAATAAAAAAAAATTGAGTTGAAACTAAAAAAATAAATGGAAACATTTCAAAAATTATTGATGGAGAACTCATTAATGACAAATATATGGGATAAAGAGTATTTACATTTTTATCACTAAAAAATTCAATTTCTTTTAAAATATTCAAAATAAAAACTAAACTTGTCATAATACAAAAAATGTTGAAAAATGATTTTAAAAAAATTGATGATAAAAATTTAATATATGTGTTCATTTTAAATATTTGTATTTATTAAATTTGAATTTATAAAATAGTACAGAGTAAATTAATAAAACAGAAATCATAGGAATAAAAATTAACAAAAGATTTTTAGATAAAGTTTTATCAACATAACCCAATAAACTTTCAGAAATAATTATTATTAAGATTCCAATTATAAAAATTAAAAATCTAATCTTTAAGTAATTTATATTTTCCTTTGGTATCAAAAGATTAATTGATGAAATTAAAATTAATAGTGGTAAATAAAACGGGTTAATTAATCTTTCTATAAGTTCTCTGTAAACATTTCTTGGGTTATCTTTATTACAATTTATTATTTCAATTTTTTCAGAATTAAATAAACTTTTTATACAATTAATTAAACTTTCAGTAGGTTGCTCTTGAAGTTTTTTATGAACAACCATATGTGAGTTCATATCACCTAATCCAAAATCTGATTTTGAAAAACTAAAATTAGTAATTTTACCTTGAGTGCTACTTAAAGTTTGTCCATCATATAAAACTAAAATTTTATTATTTCCTTTATTTTCAAAAACACCTTTCTTTGCATAAGTTATTTGGAATGAATTCTCTGCAGCTTTTTTAATATATATATTTATTAGTTCATTATTTTTATTTTTATCATCAGCATAAATTGTCAAACCTTTTATAGTATCATTAAATTTTTTTGGTTTAATTAAACCTTCAAAGTAATCTACATCAGAAGTTCTTAGCTCGCTTCTTGATATCTCTTCAGATTTAGGAACAACAATTGATGTCAAAAAAATTTGACCTGCTAGCAAAATTAAAGAAAATAGTAAAAAAAAATTTATTACACTAAGTTTTTCTATTCCATGATTCCAAAAAATCATTAGTTCGTTATTCATTTCGTATTTAATAAACACATATGAAAAACTAAAAAAAATGCAGAATGGTAATACTTTTGTAATAATTTTTGGAATATTTAAAAGAGTATAGTTCATGTATACTGAATAATTTCGACCATCTTCGATTATAATGTCTAAAAAATTAACTGCCTGAAATACCCAAATTATAGAACTAATCCCTAGCAATGTTACTAGAAAAAATATTAAACAGTCTGATAATAGTTTTTTAAATATAATTTTTTTCATTGAAAAATGATATTTTTATTCATATATAGCATTCATCTCGTATAGAGTGTATTTAAAACTTATGTCAGTTAAAATTATTTATAAAAAAAACTTGTCTAAAAAAAACTTTTCTAATGAAGTTTTGTTTATTGATGAAAAATTCAATATTTCAAGTTTAAAAAAACATATTTTAAGCTCAGAATATTCATATATTAGTGATCTAATAAAGTCGAGCGATCTACAAAAAAAAATATTAACTTTTGATTATTCTTCTAAAAAAAAAATAATATTAATATCTTTAAAAAAAGAACTTAATAGTACCGAGGTAGAAAATTTAGGAGCTAAATTTTACGAATTTTGCAAGAGCTTTAAAAAATATGATTATCATATTAATTCAGATACCGTATCTATAAAATTTAAAAATTTAATTGGATATTTTTTGCATGGATTTAAATTAAAATCATACAAATTTGATAAGTACAAAACTAAAAAAAATAGAAAAAATATATTAATAACAGTAACTGGAAAAAATATCTCATCTATTAAAGATCAAATAAAATTTAAAGCTATAGAAGAAGGAACTTTTTATACAAGAGATCTGGTTTCTGAGCCTGGAAATGTTTTACATCCTGATGAATACGCAAAAAGACTCAAATCTTTAAGCAAGATTGGTTTAAAAGTTAATATTTATGACGAAAAAAAATTAAAAAAACTTGGAATGAATACTTTACTTGGAGTTGGTCAAGGAAGCATCAGAGGCTCTTATTTAGTTACAATGGAATGGAAAGGTTTAAAAGATAAATCTAAACCTTTAGCATTTGTAGGAAAAGGAGTTTGTTTTGATACTGGAGGTATTTCTCTTAAACCAGCTAAGTTTATGGAAGACATGACATATGATATGGCGGGTTCAGCCGTTGTAGTTGGGTTAATGAAAAGTTTGGCTTTAAGAAAAGCAAAGGTAAATGCTGTAGGTGTAGTTGGACTTGTTGAAAATATGCCAGGTGGTAATGCGCAAAGACCAGGAGATATAGTTAAATCATATAGCGGCAAGACAGTAGAAATTTTAAATACAGACGCTGAAGGAAGATTGGTATTAGCTGATGCACTTACATATACTGAAGAAAAATTTAAGCCAAAATTTATAGTAGATTTAGCGACACTAACAGGAGCAATTATTGTTTCTCTTGGATCTGAATACGCCGGTTTATTTTCAAATGACGATAAGTTGTCAAATGAATTAATTCATGCAGGAGATAATGTTCAAGAGAAGGTTTGGAGAATGCCGTTAAATAAAAATTTTGACAAATTAATTGATTCAAAAAATGCAGATATGCAAAATATTAATTATGTTGGCGGAGCAGGATCCACAACAGCTGCTCAATTTTTACAAAGATTTATTTTAAACAAAACACCTTGGGCACATTTAGATATAGCTGGAATGGCTTTTTCAAAATATGGTGGAGCATTAAATTCTGGTGGTGCAACAGGTTATGGAGTGAGATTATTAAACAAACTAATCGAGGATCATTATGAGTAATTTAGAACAAACATTATCAATAATCAAACCAGATGCAGTCGAAAGAAATCTTGAGAATGAAATTAAAGAAATGTTTAAAAGCGATGGTTTTGGAATATTAAAAGAAAAAAAAATTCAAATTGAAAAATCTGAGGCAGAAAAATTTTATAAAGTTCATGAAACAAAGCCATTTTATAACGATTTATGTGATTATCTCTCATCTGGTCCAATTGTGGTTATGGTTCTTGAAAAAGAGAATGCAGTTTTGGCAAATAGAGAATTAATGGGTGCGACAAATCCAAAAGACGCACTAGAGGGTACTATTAGAAAAAAATATGGAATTTCAATTGATAAAAACTCAGTACATGGATCAGATAGCGTCGAGAATGCTAAAATCGAAATAGATTTCTTCTTTAAAGATTAAAGACTTTTATTATAGCCTTTGGATACAGTTTATGTTCTTGAACTAGAATTTTTTTAGCGAGAGAGGTTATAGTTTCATTTTTTGAAATTTTAATTTTTTTTTGCAGAATAATTTTTCCAGAATCTAATTGAGAATTTACAAAATGAACTGTACATCCTGAATATTTTTCTTTATTATTTAATGCTCTTTCGTGAGTATTTAAGCCTTTATATTTAGGCAGTAAAGATGGATGTATATTTAAAATTTTTCCTTTAAACCTTTTAATAAAATTCTTAGATAGAATTTTCATAAATCCAGCTAAACAAATCATTTCAATATTATTTATTTTCAAAATAGAAAGCAATTTATTTTCGCTCAAATTTTTATTTCTAAAATTTAGTACTTTTTTTTTTATATTATAAATTTTAGAATAATTTAATCCCTTTGCTTTAGCGTTATTTGAAAAAATTAACTCAATAGTTATAGGAGATTTATTATTTTTTGAAAATTTGATCAGAGATTTTAAGTTACTTCCTGTACCTGAAATAAATACAGCTGTCTTAACTTTACTATAACCAGTTGATAGAACCATTTAGTTTAACTTTATTTTCACCTTTATAAATTTTTCCAATAACATAAGGCCTGTACTTTTTAGAAAAAAATTTATTTATTTTTTTAATATTTTTACTTTCAACAATAAGGCAAAAACCAACCCCACAATTAAATGTTTTAAGCATTTCCTTTTCAGAAATTTCATTGTTTTTTAGCCAATTAAATATTTTAGAAGTTTTAATTTTATCTAAATTTATATTTGCAGAAAGTTTATCTGGTATAACTCTTTTAATATTATCAGATAATCCTCCTCCAGTTATATTTGCACAACCATTAATTAAATTTTTATTAATTAAATTCATTATTTCTTTAACATATATTTTAGTTGGTTTTAAAAGTTCAGATTTTAAGAATTTATTTTTTTTAATGTTGATTTTTTTTTGTTTTATTAAATATCTTACAAGAGAAAAACCATTAGAATGTAAACCATTCGAGGGAATAGCTAATATAAGATTGTTTTTTTTTATTTTATTTTTATTTAAAATTTTATTCTTTCCAACAATACCAACAGCAAAGCCTGCAATATCAAATTTTCCTTTTTCGTAAGTACCTGGCATTTCTGCAGTTTCTCCACCGACAAGTTCACATTCTGATTGATCGCAGCCTTTTTTAATACCTTTTATTATTGCTCTAAGTTTTTTATGATCAATTTTATTTATAGATATATAATCTAAAAAAAGTAATGGCTTTGCGCCTTGAACAATTAAATCGTTTACACTCATGGCGACTAAGTCAATTCCAATTGTATCAAATTTATTTAAGGTATTAGCGATTTCAATTTTAGTTCCTACACCATCTGTGCATGCCACTATGTTGGGCTGCTTAATATTACTTGGTATGTTTGTAATTGAACCAAAACCACCTATATTAGAAAACTTTTTTTTGCCTCTTTTATTTGCTGAAATTGTAGAAATGAAATTAACAAATTTGTCAGCAGCATTAATATTAACTCCACTTTTTTTATAGGTAAATTTTTTTTTATTCATTAATATGTTTTATGAAATTTATTTCTCTACTTAATAAATTAAAGCTTTTATATAATTTATTTTTATTTCTTGCTTTAATAAATATTTTCTTTTCCACAGAAAAAAGTCATGCAAAGACATTTTCTATAAGCGATATTGAAATATCAACACCTTTTGAAATAAATTTTAATAAAAATGAAATTATTGATAATGGATTCGTAGAGGCATTTAATGAACTTATTTTGTCAATTGTCCAAAGTAAAGATCAAATAAAATTAAAAAATACTTCAATTAATCAAATAAAAGGTATGGTTGAAACTTTCTCTATTGTAGAGGAGAAGTTTATTGATGAAATTTATTATCTTACTTTGAATGTTTCATTTAATAAAAAAAATATATTTGATTTACTAGAGTCAAAAAATGTATTTCCATCATTACCTTTTAAAAAAGATATTTTATTTATTCCTATTTTTGTTGATCAAAATAAAAATCAAGTTTCAATGTTTTCAGAGAGTATATTATTTACTAGCTGGAATTTAAATAACAAAAGATACAATCTTTTAAATTATATCTTACCTACCCAAGATCTTGATGATTTTAGTTTAATTAAAAAGAATATTAATAATTTAGAAGCTTATGACTTCAAGGAAATTATAAATAAATACAATATTAATGATCATATAATTATGATTGTTTTTAAAAATAACAATAAAATAAGAATATTTAACAAAATTTTTTTTAATCAAAAAAAAAATTTAAAAAATTTTAATTACAGTGATGTGAATTTTGATAATAAAGAAGAGATCTTTACATTTATTGATAAATTAAAATTAGTTTATGAAGATTTTTGGAAATCACAGAATGAAATTAATACTTCAGTTAATTTATCTTTAAATATTTCTATAAATAATTCTAATAATATTAAAATTAATAAATTTGAAAGAATTCTATCTGAAATGGATTTAATATATAATTTTTATATTTATAAATTTGATAATAAAAATAATTTTTATAAAGTTATTTTTAATGGAACACCTGATAAATTTTTAGAGCTTATGATTGATCGGAATTATAATTTTGAAATTAAAAATAAAATTTGGGTTTTAAATGATAAATCTTAATCAACAAATACTTAAATTTGATTATGAGCAAAATTTTAGAGATCAGGATTTTTATGTTTCAAATAGCAACAAACATTCTTTTAACCTTTTAAACAGTTGGCCAAAATGGGAAAAAAATTTTATAAACTTAATAGGTGAAAAGTTTTCAGGAAAAACTCATCTAATAAATATATTTTTAGAAAAAAATAAAGGAATTAAAATTAATTCAGAAGATCTTAGTAATGATTTTCTTCAAAAAATTAAAATATATGAAAATATTATTATTGAGGATTTAGCTGAGAAAATAAATGAAAACTTGTTATTTACACTTATTAATTTAATCGATCAGGATAATAAGTATTTGATAGTAACCTCAATAACGCCAATAGTTGATATTAAATTTAAACTAAATGATTTAAATTCTAGATCTAATAATTTTATTTTATCTCAAATTGAAAAACCTGAAGATGATTTAATCTATGCATTAATATTAAAAAATCTTTCTGATCGTCAAATATCAATAGACCACAAGCTTGTTGAATTTATAATTAAAAGAATTGATAGAACATATGGCAAAATTTCTGATTTCATATATAAAATCGACGAAATTAGTTTAAAAAGAAAAAAACCGATCGATTTTAAAATTATTAAAGAAGCTTTAGAGGTTTGATTGAATAAGTACAGAACACACAAGTGTAATGAATTAAGAAAAGAGGATATAGATAAAAATATTTCTCTTTCAGGCTGGATAAATAAAAAAAGAGATCATGGGAATTTATTATTTATTGATTTGAGAGATAATTATGGAATCACCCAATGTATAATTGATAAAGATAATAAATATTTTTCTGATTTAGAAAAAATGCAATTAGAAACAGTGATAAAACTTGAGGGAAAAGTTATAAATAGATCTAAAGAAACAATTAATTCTGAAATTGATACAGGCGAAATTGAAGTTGTTATTGAGAGATATGAAGTTTTGGGTACTTGTAAAGAGCTACCAATGCCAATCTTTAGTGATCAAGAATATGCTGAAGAGATAAGATTAAAATATAGATTTTTAGATTTAAGAAGAAAAAAAATACATGAAAATATTATTTTAAGATCTAAAGTTATTTCATATATCCGAAATGAAATGACTAAATTAGGTTTTTTAGAATTTCAAACACCAATTTTAACCTCATCTAGTCCAGAGGGTGCTAGAGATTTTTTAGTACCTAGTCGTTTGAATCCAGGAAAATTTTATGCATTACCTCAAGCACCTCAACAATTTAAACAATTAATAATGGTCTCTGGATTTGATAGATATTTTCAAATTGCACCTTGTTTTAGAGATGAAGATGCAAGAGCAGACAGAAGTCCTGGGGAGTTTTATCAATTAGATTTAGAAATGTCATTTGTTGAACAAGAGGATATATTTAATGTTGTTGAAAAGTTAATGGTAAATACATTTAAAAATTTTTCTTCCAAAAAATTGATGTTTGATAAATTTCCAAAGATTTCATACAAGGAAGCAATGCTTAAATATGGTACTGATAAACCAGATTTAAGAAACCCACTTATTGTGAATGATATAACTGAAATTTTCACAAGAGAAGATGTTTCATTTGAAATATTTAAAAAATTAGTAAAATCCGGATCTAAAGTAAGATGTATTATTACAAAAAATACGAAAGATAAGCCAAGAAGTTTTTTTGACAATATTGATAAATGGGCAAAAGAAGAAGGCGCTTCTGGTTTAGCTTATTTTACTTTTGAAAAAGATAAAGATATTTCAGCAAAAGGCCCTATAGGAAAATTCTTTTCTCAAGATGCATTAGCTGAAATCATGAAAAAAACAAACTGTGAAATAGGTGATAGTATTTTCATGGCTTGTGGAAAACAAGATGAATTAGAGAAAATTACTGCACTAGCAAGAGATAAAATTGCGAAAGATCTAGATTTAATTGATGAAAATGTTTTCGCATTTTGCTGGGTTGTAGACTATCCAATGTTTGAAAAAGATGAATTAACAAACAAGATCGAATTTAGTCACAATCCATTTTCAATGCCTCAAGGCAATTTAAGTGAAAAAGATTTTGAAAACCCATTAGATATACTTGCCTATCAATATGACATAGTTTGTAACGGAATAGAATTATCATCTGGAGCAATCAGAAATCATAAACCAGAACTTATGTATAAACTTTTCTCAATTGCTGGATATGATAAAAAACAAGTAGATGAAAAATTTAGTGGAATGATTAACGCACTTAGTTATGGTGCACCACCACATGGAGGAATAGCACCTGGTATTGATAGGATAGTGATGTTACTAGCAAATGAGAAAAATATTAGGGAAGTTACTATGTTTCCAATGAACCAGAACGCACAAGATTTAATGATGAAAGCACCATCCGAGGTAAATCCAGATCAATTGAAAGAATTAAATCTCGTTTTAAAAACTAAAAAATAATCTATTTTTTACCTTTTAAACTTATTTTTACATCTGAAAGATCAACTAAATTTTTTTTATAATTATTTCTAACAAAACCTTTACTTGTAATATCTTTTACAATTTTTAATAATTGATTTTGATCTTCAGAGTTTTGATCTTCTGAATTGACGACATCATTTCCTCCAATTGCTGGAGTGTGAGCAAGATCTTCTCTATTCTGGTATGAAATAGCTAGCTCTCTAAAAATATAGTCTAAAATTGATGTAGCACTTAAAATTCTATCATTACCATAGACTTTGCCTGATGGTTCAAATTTTGTACCAACAAATGCACTTATATATTCATCAAGCGGAACACCATATTGAAGACCTAGAGAAACAGCAATTGCAAAGTTATTCATTAAAGCTTTTACAAGTTCGCCTTCTTTACTAGTATCAATAAATATTTCTCCAATTTTTCCATCCTCATACTCTCCAGTATGTAGGTAGACTTTATGGTCACCAATGGTTGCTTTTTGGATATATCCTTTTCTTCTGTCTGGCATGCTGAATCTTTTACCTGATTTCTCGTTGGCTATATTAATATTCGTTATTATACTTTCCTTATTTACAGAGCTTTTATTGTTCGTTTCTGAAACTACTTCAACTTTTTTGTTTTCTAGGACTTTATTATTTTTAGGATCTAGGCTTTTTGTTTTTCTATTATCAAGTTTAACATCTAAAACCTCAAATTTACCATCATCTCTCTTTTCTAAATTTTTTAATTCTGCCTCGTTAATATCATCTAAATAATGATTAACTTTAAAGGAACAGGTATAATAAGTTTCAACTAAATACTTTGCCATTTGACCTCAATTTAAATTTTAATTTGAATAATGAATCAATTAATTTATATACATATTCATATTTTAGTCTAATTTAAATTTTACAATTTTTAATTGAATAAATAAAAAATATATATGTTGACATCTTTAAGCAAAATTTTCACATGGTGGAATCAAGACACTTTAGGAACAAAATTAAAAACTATTTTTTTTGGAAAACTTGTTGGTACTGATGAGTTAGGAAATAAATACTATGAAAGTAAAAGTGGAAAGAGATGGGTCATCTATTCAAATACAATTGATGCATCAAAAATTCCAGTAGAATGGTATTCTTGGATTCACTTTACACCTAATAAAATTGAAAAAAAACATACCTTAGAAAAGTACGATTGGCAAAAACCACATCAAGAAAATTTAACTGGAACTGACTCAGCATATTATCCAAATAAAAATAAAGATGGTGTTAAAAAAAAATACTCAAGTTGGAAAGAATAATTTTAAATTAATCAATTTAGTTTTTTTATTTTATTTTTGTTTAGTTTTTAATTCAAATTCAAAAGTTAATTTAGAAGGAACTTTTACTGATCTTAAAATTTTGGATAAAATTAGTTCTAAAAATACCTTGCTGAAACTTAAAAATGGGGAATTAATAAAATTTAAAGATTTGTCCATTAAAAGTTTTAAATGTAAAAATTCTGAGTTTGATGATAACCCAGAAATAACTGCCTATATACAAGTTAGAGATTTAACAGATAAAAATAATGATGAGGTATTTGTTTTTAATGGATGGATGTTTTCATCTAGCCCCTCAATAACACCTTTTGATCATCCTGTTTATGATGTTTGGCTTGTTAGTTGTTATTAGACTATAGAGTCTTTATCAAGCCAACTCACATTAAAATCTGAATTAATGAATTTTTTGTGATTTAGTAATTTTTTATGTAGTGGAATAGTTGTAGTAATACCTTCAATTACAAATTCGTCTAAAGATCTATTCATTCTTTGAATAGCCTCAGTTCTATTTCTTCCATGGCATATTAATTTACAAACCATACTATCGTAATAAGGAGTTACCTTATAACCTTGAAATATTGCACCATCTACTCTCGTTCTAAATCCAGATGGTTGATGACACATAGATATAACTCCAGGTGATGGTTGGAAGTTTTTGCTAGCATCTTCAGCATTTATTCTACATTCAATTGCATGACCCCTAGGATTTATATCTCTTTGTTTTAAAGCTGTTTCTCCAGAAAAAGCAATCCAAATTTGTTCTTTAATAATATCAATTCCAGTAACCATTTCTGTTACAGGATGTTCAACTTGGACTCTTGTATTCATTTCAAGGAAATAAAATTTTCCATCTTCATATATATATTCAACAGTTCCAGCACCCATATAACCAATCTTTGCAACCATATTTACTGTTTTTTCAAACAAATCTTTTCTTATTTCATCATTTAAAACTGGACTTGGTGTTTCCTCTATTAATTTTTGATGTCTTCTTTGAACAGAGCAATCTCTTTCATGAAGATGAACCACTCTATTTTTTCCAGCAAGTA
The DNA here is from genome assembly GCA_902592545.1 of uncultured Pelagibacteraceae bacterium. Taxonomy (GTDB): domain Bacteria; phylum Pseudomonadota; class Alphaproteobacteria; order Pelagibacterales; family Pelagibacteraceae; genus Pelagibacter. The sequence goes on from CACJFA010000004.1 coordinate 23,861, forward strand.
TTTGAACTTCTATATGTCTTGGATTTTGGAAAAATTTTTCAATATAAACTTCATCATTACCAAAGTATTTTTGTGCTTCAGATTTAGCTGTTGAAAACAACGATTCAAATTCTTCTTCCATATAAACTATTTTCATACCTTTGCCTCCACCTCCACCTGAGGCTTTAATTAAAACAGGAAAACCAATTTTTTTACAAAGTACTTTTGCTTCAGAAATATCTTTTACACCTCCTTCAGACCCCTCAATAACGGGCAATCCATTTTCTTTAGCTATTCTTTTTGCCTGTATTTTATCACCCATCATTTCAATATGTTTTGATGAGGCTCCAATAAAATTAATTTTGTTCTCTTCTAAAATTCTTGCAAAATTTGCATTTTCAGAAAGAAAACCATAGCCAGGATGTACAGCATCAGCATTTGTAAGTTCTATTGCTGACATTAATGCTGGAATATTTAAGTAACTATTTGCTGGTTGATGAGAACCAATACATACACTTTCATCAGCCATTCTAACATGCATGCTTTCTCTATCTACATCGGAATGAACAGCGACAGTAGGAATTCCCCATTCTTTACATGCTCTAATAATTCTAACTGCAATTTCCCCACGGTTTGCAATTAAAATTTTTTTAAACATTATTTATTCTAGGATAATAATAGTTTGACCAAATTCTACTGGTTGACCATCTTCAACACAAATTTCTTTTACCACACCATCTGCTGTTGAAGGAACATGATTCATTGTTTTCATAGCCTCAACAATCATTATTGTCTCACCTTTTTTAATTTTTTTTCCAACCTCAACAAACTTTTTAGCACCAGGTTCTGGAGCATGATATGCTGTTCCAATTATAGGCGAAGTAATTTCAGTGCCTGATTTAGTATTTTGAGTTTGAAGAGGCGCTGAACTTGTTACAGGTGATGAGGACGAAATAACTTGTGGTTGGTTGCTAATTGAAACATTATTTTTTGATACTTTAATTTTTGTATCCTTTTCAGTTATCTCAATTTCAGTAAGATTAAATTCTTTTAAATATTCACTTAATTCTTGAATTATTTTTTTATCTATTTTCATTTTGCAAAGACTCTTGTAATGAAATTATGGCCAAAATATATCCTTCAGCACCTAATCCAAAAATTCCTCCAGTTACGACACCACTTATTAGTGATTTATGTCTAAATTCCTCTCTTTTATAAATATTAGATAAATGTAACTCGATTATTGGTTTTTTAAATAAATCTAAGGCATCTCTTATAGCCACTGAAGTATGGGTAAATGCAGCAGCATTTATAATCATACCGTCAAATTTTTTCCTAGCATCTTGAATTATATTGACAAGCTCTCCTTCAATATTAGATTGAGCAAATTCAATATCAAGACCAATTTCTTGTGCCTTTTTTAAACAATTTTCTTTAAGTTGATCAAAAGTAGTAGATCCATATTGTGATTGTTCTCTTTCTCCTAATAGATTAAGATTTGGACCATTAATAATAATTATTTTATTATTCATTCAGCATTTATATACGATGAAAAAAATAAAAAAAATAAAAATTAAAATAAATGGTAAAACCAAATCTATAACCCAAGACTCTAATCTCTCTGTATTGTTAAAAAATCTAAAAATACCATTAAATAAAGTAGCAATTGAGCTAAATGAAGAAATAATAGATAAAAAAAAAATTAACAAAATAAAATTAAATAAAAATGATAAAATTGAAGTAGTTCATTTTATTGGGGGTGGTTAATTGAAAAAAGATAGTCTGATTATTGCAAAAAAAAAATTTAATTCCAGATTAATTGTTGGAACGGGTAAATATAAAAGTATGTCTGAGTGTGCAAAAGCAATTAAATTATCTGGAGCAGAAATTGTAACAGTAGCTGTTAGAAGGGTAAATATTGCTGATAAAAATAAGCCTTTGCTTATGGATTACATAGATCCAAAAAAAATTACATATTTACCTAATACAGCTGGATGTTTTAACTCAAGAGATGCTTTAAGAACACTTAGGCTTGCAAGAGAAATAGGTGGTTGGAAATTAGTTAAATTAGAAGTTTTAGGAGATAAACAAAACTTATTTCCCGATATGATTGAAACATTAAAATCTACTGAAGTTTTAGCGAAAGAGGGTTTTAAGGTTATGGTTTATTGTAATGACGATCCTTTAATGGCCAAGCGTCTTGAAAATGCAGGTGCTGATGCAATTATGCCTTTAGCAGCCCCAATCGGATCAGGATTGGGAATACAAAATAAAATAAATATTCAAATTATTAGGAAACAAACGAAACTTCCTTTAATTATAGATGCTGGCTTAGGTCAGGCTTCAGATGCAGCAATTGCAATGGAGCTAGGATGTGATGGAGTACTTGTTAACACTGCAATAGCGAAAGCAAAAAAACCTTTTGAAATGGCTCTAGCTTTTAAGAATGCAGTCATAGCAGGAAGACAATCATATAAATCTGGAAGAATAGATAAAATTTTAATGGGTAATCCATCCTCTCCAACAAAAGGAATTATTTAGATTTTTTAAAATATCTCTTTTTTTTATAAGTTTTTTTTATAATTTTTTTATTTTCTTTTTTTTCTAAAAATTTATTTTCTTTACTTTGAATTTGTAAATTTTTTAATTTTTCAAAACTCTCTACTAACTCAATTATTTTTTTTGATTTATTTTGAAAATTTATTATATACTCAGGAATAATTAATGAATTATCGCTTATAATATCAATTTTCATTTTATTTTTTTTTTCAAAATAAGTTAGATCATTTACGAAATTTTCCTTCAGAAAATTAGAAATTTTTTCACAAACTTTTAATTCAACAAATTTTGCTTTATTAATAATTGACTTCAATTCCACAATTTTTAGAAGTTTTTGTGCAAAAGATTCGTCTGTTAAAGTAACTTTCCACTTAATTGCACTTTCCCTTAGTCTTTGTCTAGACATTTCCAAAAGACCGAAGTTGCTTATTCTTCCTATTTGAATTCTTGCTCTATCTGATCTGCATTTTTCTTTTAGTTTTCGCTCTACTAATCTTCTATTTCCATAATTAAGCATGTCAATAAAATCAATTATAATTAGTCCAGATAAATCTCTAATTTTAATTTGTCTTGCGATCTCTTCAGCAGCCTCAATATTAGTATCAAGAGCAGTACTTTCTACATTTTTACCTTTAATTGAACTTCCTGAGTTTATATCTATTGAAACCAAAGCCTCTGTTGGGTTAATCACAAGATAACCGCCTGATTTTAGTTTTATTTCTGAATCAAAAATTTGATTTAATTTTTGCTCAATATTTTCTTGTATAAATAATGGAATCTTGCCTCTATATTTTTTTACCTTTTTTACACTAGATGGCATAATTGTTTTCATAAATAATTGAGCTTTTTTATAGCCTTCATTTCCTTCAATAATTATATTTTGAGTATTTTCGTCAAACATGTCCCTCAAAGTTCTCTTAATAATTTCACTTTCTTGATGTATTAATGATGGAGCAATAGAATTAATTGCATTTTCTTTAATCTGACCCCATGTTTTAATCAAAGTTGTTAAATCATTATTTATTTCATTTTTTGTTTTGTTGCTTCCTGCCGTCCTAACAATCAAACCCATCTCACGTGGTATTTCAATTTCATTCAATATTATTCTTATTTTTTTTCTATCTGCTGGATTAAATATCTTTCTGGATATACCTCCACCTTTAGGAGTATTTGGCATTAGGACTATGTATTTTCCAGCGATTGAAATAAAAGTGCTAAGAGCCGCACCTTTTTGACCTCTCTCATCTTTTGTGACTTGTACTAATATAACTTGATTTGGTTTAATAACTTCTTGAATTTTATATCTTTTAAATCTAAATTTTTGTTCTATTTTATTTTCTTTATCTGTTATGTTATTCTTATTTAAAGTTTCTTCATCTTTTTGCTCTTGATTTTCTTTTTCAATAGGATCGTCTATTTCTAATTTTCCTTCTGCAATATTTTCCTCTTCTTTAGCCTCAACCTCTCTTGAAAGTTCTACCCTAGCTTTTTCTTCTTCTTCTTTAATTTTTTCTAAATCTGCTTTTGGGATTTGATAATAGTCTGATTGAATATCATTAAAAGATAAAAACCCATGTCTCTCTCTTCCAAAATCAATAAATGCTGCTTGTAAAGAGGGTTCGATTCTACTTACTTTGCCCAAATAAATATTGTTTTTAATTAAGTTATTTTTAAGACCTTCATACTCATAATCCTCAATATTTTCACCTGATTTAAGAACAACTCTAGTTTCGTTTGGATGCGAAGCATCAATGTATAAATTTTTTTCCATAGTTTTGTAAATGTTGATTTCATTAATAATTTAATTTTTAAAATTTTGTTTTATTTTCTTGCCATATCTTTAACAAATTCCAAGATATAATGAAATTAAAATGAATAAATTTTTTAGGAATATCTTTATTTTAATAACGTCTTTTATTCTTTTATCAGCAATTTTGATCATAAGTATCCTATGGACTTATTCTAATGATTTACCTGATTATAAATTTCTTAAAAATTATAAACCTCCTGTTTCTAGTAAAGTTTACTCTAGAAACGGTAATTTGGTGGCAGATTTTTCAAAAGAAAAAAGAGTATTTGTTCCATTTAATTCAATCCCAAAAAATGTAATTAATGCATTTTTATCTGCTGAAGATAAAAATTTTTTTAAACATCCAGGTGTTGACGCTAAAGGTGTTATTAGAGCAGTAATAAATAATATTTCAAATATTTTATCATCCAAAAGGTTAGAGGGAGCATCTACAATAACTCAGCAGGTAGCAAAAAATTTCTTATTAACAAATGAAGTAAGTTTAAATAGAAAAATTAAGGAAGCAATCCTTGCTTTTAGAATAGAGAGGGCTTTATCTAAAGAAAGAATTCTCGAACTGTATCTAAACCAAATATATCTTGGAAGTGGAGCATATGGAGTAGCTGCTGCAAGCTTAGAATATTTTGATAAATCTATTAAAGATTTAAATTACTCAGAAGCTGCTTTATTGGCAGCTTTGCCAAAAGCACCTAGTAGATATAATCCCTATAGAGACCCAGAAATAGCGAAATTTAGAAGAAATTTAGTTTTAAAAAATTTGTTAGATAATAATTATTTAACTTTAGAATGGTATGAAAAACTTACAAAAGAAGAAATAATTTTAAAAAAAAATAAAAAAATTTATTTAGAAGATGCTCAATATTTTATTGAAGATGTCAGAAAGAGTGTAATTGAAACTTTGAGCTATGATAAAGTTTACAAACAGGGTTTTAATATTAATACTTCAATAGATTTAAATTTACAAAAAATTGCAACAAAATCTCTTAGAAATGGATTAATAGAATACGATAAAAGAAAGGGATGGAGAGGGCCACTTACTAACAAGATTTATAACTCAGAATGGAAAAAAGATTTAGAAAAGTATAAATTAGAAAATTCAATTGATTGGAAATTAGCAATAGTTAAAAAAATAAATAAATTTTCAGCAGAAATAGAAACTGATGATAATACAAAAGGTGTTATAGAATATCAGAGCATTTCTTGGACAAAGAAAGAATTTGATAAATTATTAAAACCTGGTGATGTTATTTACGTTAAAAATGTTAAAGAAAATATTTTTAATTTACAACAACTACCAAAGGTAAATGGTGGAATTGTTGTGATGGATCCTTATACTGGCAGAGTTTTAGCGCTAAGTGGTGGTTTTAGTTTTAAGCAAAGTGAGTTTAACAGAGCCACTCAAGCTAAAAGACAGCCTGGATCAGCTTTTAAACCTTTTGTTTATGCATTAGCCTTAGAGAATAATTTTACACCAACATCATTAGTTCTAGATGCGCCACTGGTTTTAGACCAAGGAGATGATTTAAAAATGTGGAAACCAGAAAATTATGGAAAAAAATTTTATGGGCCTTCAACTTTAAGGGTTGGTTTGGAGAAATCTAGAAATTTAATGACTGTAAGAATAGCCCAAAATCTTGGTGTAGAGAAAATAGTTGATTTTTCAAAAGCGTTAAAAATTTATGATAATCCAGAAGAACTTTTATCTATATGTTTGGGATCTGCTGAAACAACTTTATTAAAACTTACATCTGCTTATTCAGTTTTTGTTAATGGAGGAAAACTTGTTGAACCAATACTTATAGATAGAATTCAAGACAGTGAGGGAAATACTATTTTTAATAATGATAAAAGAAAATGTATTAATTGTGATCAAATTTCTTATTTAACCAACGATTATCCAGAGATTGAAAATAACTATATGCAAATTTTTTCTCCAGAAACAGCTTTTCAAATGACATCTATTTTAGAAGGAGTTGTTCAGAGAGGTACAGCTAAAAAACTAAAAGACTTAAATTTAAATATTGCAGGTAAAACTGGAACAACAAATAAAAATACAGATACTTGGTTTATAGGTTTCACTTCAAATGTACTAGTTGGTGTTTATGTTGGTTCAGATAACCCAACTCCATTAGGAAAATATGAAACAGGATCTAAAACTGCTTTGCCAATATTCAAAAATTTTATAAGTGATTCTGTTAACAAATATGATGCAAGACCATTTAAGGCTGCTAAAGGAACAGTGATGATGGTCGTTGATCCTTTAACAGGCCAAAAAGCAAAATTTAACTCAAAGAATACGATTATTGAGGTTTTTAAAAAAGAAAATGTAGTTGATGGAAAAGTGCTTTATACAAATTCAGATAGATTAGATTTAAATAATATATTAAAGTTTTATTAATGGATAATAATTATCAAAATTTTAAAGAAGAGATTGAAAAGATAAATCAAAAAATACAGGAGTATCTTTGAAAAAAACAACATCCATTCAAAACTGCAATCTTTAAATTCACAAATGCTGAGTGCCAATTTTTGGCAAGATAAAAATAATTCTCAAAAAGTAATCAAGGAAAAGAAATTTTATGAGGATTTAACTAATTCATTAACTAATAATGTTGAAAAACTAAAAGATTTAGAAGATTTGAATCAACTGGCGGTTCAAGAAGAAAATTTACAAGTTCAAAAAGAAGTTCTGGAAAATATAAAAGACTTAAGAAGTAAAGTTAAAAAAAATGAAATTAAGTGTTTTTTATCTAATGAAGCCGACCCTTTAAATTGTTATATAGAAATACATGCTGGAGCTGGAGGTACAGAAAGTCAAGATTGGGCCGATATGCTCAGAAGAATGTATTTAAAATGGTCTGATAAAAAAAATTTTAAATCAAGTTTAATAAGTGAGCATAAAGGTGATGAAGCTGGGATTAAATCAGCTACAATAAAAATAGATGGCGATTATGTTTTTGGATGGTTAAAAAAAGAGTCTGGAATACATAGATTAGTCCGAATATCACCCTTCGACTCTGGAGCAAGAAGGCACACCAGTTTTGCAAGTGTGTGGATTTATCCAGTTGTAGATGAAAATATAAATATAGAAATTTTAGAAAAAGATTTAAGAATAGATACCTATCGTTCCAGTGGAGCAGGTGGCCAACATGTTAATACTACTGATAGTGCAGTAAGAATAACACACATTCCATCAAAAATTGTTGTTCAATGTCAAAATGAAAGATCTCAACATAAAAATAAAGAAACATGCATGAACATGTTGAGAGCGAGATTGTATGATTATGAAATTAAAAAAAGAGAGGAAGAAAGTCAAAATGTTGAAAGCTCTAAATCTGAAATAGGATGGGGCCATCAAATTAGATCATATGTTCTTCAACCTTACAGACTTGTAAAAGATAATAGAACTAATTTTGAAAGTACTAGTCCTGATAAAGTATTAGATGGTGATATCGATGAATTTTTGGAACAATCGCTTTATAAATTAAATGAAAAATAATATTTTAAAATATTTTATCCTGCTTCTGTCAGTGTTAATTATTTTGACAGTTTACCTTAGTACTGTAGGTGTAGAGACAAATAAATTTAACGATCAAATAAAAAAAAGAATTTCACTAATAAATAAAAAGATAGATATAGATTTAAAAAAAATTAAATTTACCCTAGATCCTTTTAAACTAAAAATTTATGCGAAAACAGTTGGTACCACAGTATATTTTTCAAAAAAACCTTTGGCATTAGAAAGTATTAAAACACAAGTTTCTCTCAGTTCTTTAATTAAAAAGAGGATTTCATCATCAAATATAGAGGTAAAAACTAAGTCTATATTATTAAATGATTTAATTAAATTTATTCGGACCATAAATAATAAACCTCAATTATTTATATTAGAAAAAATTGTAAAAAAAGGTCATGTAATTATTGATCTGAGTTTTAACATCGATGAAAATGGTAAACTTAAAAATGATTATATCATTGAAGGTTTGATAAAAGATGCAAGTATTAATTTTTTAGACAGGGCTAATGTTAAAAATATAAATTTTAATTTCAATTTTGAAAAAGATAATTATCATTTTGATGAAATAAATTTTAAAGCAGAAGAAGTAAATTTTATTTCAAATAAACTTAACATAAAAAAGAAAATAAATAGCTTTTTAATTGATGCTATTGTTGAAAACGATAAATCAAGTTTAAATTCAAATATATTAAAATTATTCAATTTAAGTTTTGAAAATATAATTGTTGATGGTGCTAAATTTAAAACAAAAAATGAATTTTCTTTGGAAATAAATGAAAAATTCAAAGTTAAAAATGTTATTTTAAATTCTGATATAAATATTACTCAGCTAAAATATAAAAATTTAAAAATAATTAATAAATATTTTCCAGAAGTTGATGATCTAATTTTAATCGATAATCATAAATTAAATTTAAATTATAAGGACAAAAATTTATCAATTAACGGTGAGGGACAAATCCAGTTAAATAATGAAGAAATAGATGAAATTAAATATTTTATAGAAAAAAAAGGCAAGGATTTAAGTATAGATTCAGAATTATTTTTAAAAAATATAGTTTTAGAGAAGCAAGATTTTATAAAAATCTTATTCCCTCAAACTAATGAAAATATAAATTTTAATAATCAAAAATTAAAAATTAATTTTAAAAATAATAATCTAACTTTTTCAGGTTCTGGAAAATTTAAAATCGATAAAGATTTTGAAGAAATTGATTATTTTATTGAGAAAAACGAAAATAAAATAAGTTTTAATACTAATTTAAATGTAAAAAATACAAAATTTAAAATTGATAATATTAATTATAAAAAAAAAGATAAAAGCAAAATGAATCTTCAAATTAATGGAGAAATAAATAATAATAAAAATCTTAATATAAATAGCTTTATTATTAATGAAGAAAAAAATAACATTAAAATTGAGAATTTATTTCTTAACGATTCTAATCAAATAATAAAAATTGATCAGGCAAATTTTAATTATTTAGATACAGAAAATAAAAAAAATAATTACAATATAAAAAAAGTAGAAGGCCAAAATTATTTAATTGATGGCACCTCATTTAATGCAAATTCTTTAATTTCGAATTTACTAGATGCCAATGATATAAAAGAAAACAATCTTTTTGAAAATAACGTAAGTATGGACATAAATTTTAAGGAAGTTTACTTTGATAAAATGCACTTTGTTAAGGATTTAAATGGAAAGATAAAAATTATTAATAATAAAGTGGAAGAAGTAGATATTTTGGCCTTTTATAATAATTCGCAAAATATAAAATTTACAATTAGAACAACTGATCAAGGTGAAAAAATTACCACCCTTTTCTCATCTAAAGCAAAACCTCTAGTAGATAGATATAAATTCATTAAAGGATTTAAAGATGATAGAGAAGGATATTTAGACTTTTATTCTTTGAAAAAAAATGGAATTTCAACTTCAAAATTAGTAATTGATAACTTTAAAGTTAAAGAAATTCCAGCGTTAGCCAAGTTGTTGGCTCTTTCATCTCTTCAAGGAATAGCAGACTTACTTACGGGAGAGGGTATTAGATTTACAGATTTTGAAATGAATTTTACAAATCAAGATAAACTTCTGAAAATTCAAGAGTTATACGCAATTGGTCCAGCAATATCTATTTTACTGGAAGGATACATCGAGGAGAATAAATTAATCAGTTTAAGAGGAACCCTAGTTCCAGCAACAACAATCAACAGATCTATTGCTTCAATACCTTTACTTGGAGATTTATTGATTGGAAAGAAAGTGGGTGAGGGTGTTTTTGGAGTCAGCTTTAAAATTAAAGGTCACCCTAAAGATTTAGAAACTACTGTAAATCCTATAAAAACGTTAACACCAAGATTTATTACCAGAACTTTAGAGAAAATTAAAAAAAATTAATTTAATTCTATTTTAATATGTCTTTTTTTTCCAAGGGAAAGTTTAAGATAGTTATCTTTAAACAAATTTTTATTGATTTCGAATTTTTCATCTGAAATAACATTGTCATTTATTTTAACCGCATTTCCTTTTATAAGTCTTCTGATTTCGCTTTTCGAATTTTCTAATTTAGATAATAAAACAAGATCTACTATATTTATTTTTTCTTCGATTTTATTTGATTGAATATTAACCTTAGGTAAATTTGAACCCAGGGAATTACCAGAAAAAGCCTCTTTTGCTGCTTGCTCAGAATTTTTAGCCGCATCTTTTCCATGCAACATTTCTGTAGTTTTATTAGCAAGTAGTATTTTTAATTCATTTATATCATTATCTTCAATTTTTTCGATTTCCTTAATTTCAATTTCAGTAAACATTTTTAAAAATTTAATTACATCTCTATCATCTACATTTCTCCAAAATTGCCAATAATCATAAGCTGATAAATATTTTTCATCCAACCAAATGGCCCCGCTTTCAGTTTTTCCCATTTTAGCACCAGTTGCTAGTGTAATTAAGGGTGTTGTTAAACCATAGGTTTGATTATTAGAATGTCTTTTAATAAGCTCAACACCATTAACAATATTTCCCCATTGATCCGAACCTCCAATTTGTAATACACAATTTTCTTTATTATTTAATTCAAGAAAATCATACGCTTGTAAAATCATATAGTTAAACTCCATATAGCTTAGAGATTGTTCTCTATCTAATCTGAGTTTTACACTATCAAACGTTAGCATTCTATTTATCGTGAAATGTTTTCCGATATCTCTCAAAAATGAAATATAATTTAAATCTTTAAGCCAAGTATAATTGTTTACAAATATTGGCTTTGTATTCGGATCATCATTATCTAAAAATTTTTTTAAAATATTTTTGATATTTTTAATATTTTTTTCAATCTCATCTTCACTTAATATTTTTCTAGTTTTATCTTTACCAGAAGGATCCCCAATTCTCGTAGTTCCTCCACCAAGTAAAACTATTGGTTGATGTCCATTTTTTTGAAGTAGTCGTAAACACATTATTTGCAGTAAGCTACCCACATGTAAGCTTTCAGCCGTACAATCAAAACCTATGTAACCTTTTATCTTTTCTTCATCTAGTTGTTTAGACAGTTCATCTTCACTTGTGCATTGATAGAAAAAACCTCTATCTTTAAATTCTTTTAAAAATTTATTCATAAGTTTATAGTTACAATATACAAATTTTTTTTAAAAAACATATCAATGAAAAAAAAATTATATACTGCAATTGGACTAATGAGCGGAACATCTATGGATGGTATTGATTTATCTATAATTAGTTCAGATGGATATGATGAATTTTCAAATATTTTAGATGATTATTATGAGTATGATAAAAATCTTCAGGATCAGTTAATTCGATTAAGAGATTTAGTTTTAACAAAGAAAGATCTTTTACAAAATTCAGAAAAATTAAGAGAATTAGAGCGTAATTTAACTCTTTTTCATGCCGATGCAGTTAATCAATCATTAAAAAAATATAGAGATCCCATTGATTTGATAGGTTTTCATGGTCAAACAATTTTTCATAACCCAAATGAGAAAATTACCCATCAATTGGGAGATGGGAAATTGTTATCTCAAATGGTCAAAAAAAAAGTCATATATGATTTTAGACAAGCGGATATTCAAAATAATGGCCAAGGCGCACCTTTAACACCAATTTTTCATTATATTTTATCAAAAAAAATTAATCAAAATTTTAATATTAAATTTCCAATAGGTTTCTTGAATATTGGTGGTATCGCAAATGTTACAAAAGTTATTAATGACTCAGATAATTTTCAAAATAACCTTTCTGCTTTCGATATAGGCCCTGGTAATTGTTTAATTGATGAATGGGTAAGAAATAATTCTAATAAAAAATTTGATAAAAATGGTGAAATAGCTTATGCAGGGAAAGTTGATCAGTTAATTCTAAATCAGGCAATAGATAATTTTAAAATAAATTCTTACTCCCAATCATTGGATATTAAAAATTTCGATGTTTCTTTTGCAAGAGGTTTATCCCTAGAAGATGGTTGTGCTACTATAACAGATTTTACAGCGTATTTGATTGCAGAAGGTTTAAAATATATTGGTCAAAAAAATAGTTTTACATTTTTACTATGTGGTGGTGGAAGAAAAAATAGTAATTTAATTGATCGTATAAAAAATTACATATCAAATGAAAATAATATTACTTTGAAATTTACAGATAATTATAATTTAAATGGTGATTATATTGAATCACAGGCATTCGGATTTTTGGCCATAAGGTCTTTTTTAAATTTACCAATTTCTTTTAGCGCAACAACTGGATGTAAAGAATTTACAGTAGGTGGAAAACTAGTAGAAAATTTTTAATATAGCGCTGTTTCTTTTTTTATATATTTATCAAGATGTTTAATTAAAGAATCACTTGTTTTTGAAAAAAAGTGATTGGCTTCAGATATTGCATTAAATTCTACTTTAATACCTTTTTGTGCACTTAATCTTTTGTCAAGTTCAGTAATATATTCTACTGGTACCAATTCATCTTTTTTACCATAAGCAACTAAACCAGAAGTTGGACATGGAGATAAAAAAGAAAAATCATAAACATTTGGTTGAGGTGAAATTGCTATAAATCTATTTATTTCTGGTCTTCTCATTAATAATTGCATTGCAATCAAAGATCCAAATGAAAATCCAGATACCCAACATTGAGAATTATCAAAATTTTCTCTTTCTAACCAATCTAGAGCTGCTGCTGCATCGGCAAGTTCACCTTGACCATTATCAAATTCTCCATCACTTTTGCCAACACCCCTGAAATTTACTCTGCAAACAGAAAAATCGTTATCCATAAATGTATGAAAAGTATCTACCACCACTTTATTATTCATCGTTCCTCCATATTGAGGATGGGGCTGTAATACTAAAGCAATTGGAGAAGTATTTTTTTTACTTTTATAATATTTAGCTTCAAGTCTTCCCGCAGGACCAGGTATAAATATTTCTAAAATCTTGTTATCCATAAGCGATATTGATTATTATTCTCAAAAAAATTGTACATTTATCATAAGTCAGCGACAATATGTTAGTTTTTTTTTAAACTCTAAACTTGACCATTTTAGTCAGGTATGTATAAAAACCCACTATTTAAGGGTAAAATATGAAACTTACATCAAAAGGTAGATATGCTGTAATGGCATTAGTGGATTTAGCTAGGTTTGACAATATCAATCCAGTATCACTAAGAGATATATCATTGAGACAAGGCATATCTTTAGATTATCTAGAACAAATTTTTTCTAAATTAAAAAAAAACGAAATTGTTAAAAGCATTAGAGGAACTCAAGGAGGATATGTTCTTAATAAAAACCCGAACGATATTAAATTAACAAATATTTTTAATGCAGTTGATGAAAAAGTAAAAACTGTTCAATGTAAAAAAGAATCTAAAAAAGGATGCAATGGCAAAGCTACAAAGTGTATTACTCATAATTTATGGGACGAATTAGAGATACACATAAATACATTCTTTGAAAATAAAAGCCTGAAAGATTTATTAAACAATAACAAAGAAACAAGAGTTTAGAATGGATAACAGACAAAAAGAAATAAATAATTTAAAAGACTACAAATATGGTTTTTCTACGGATATAGAAAATATTCAAGCCCCAAAAGGTTTGAATGAAGATGTTATTAAATTTATTTCAAATATAAAAAAAGAACCTGAATGGATGCTTGAATTCAGACTAAAAGCTTTTGAAAGATTTAAGGTATTAAAAGAACCGGATTGGCAGAAACCTAAATTTCCAAAAATAGATTATCAAGATTTATATTATTACTCTGCTCCTAAAAGTATGAAAGATAAGCCAAAAAGCTTAGATGAACTGGATCCTAAACTTTTAGAAACTTATAAGAAACTTGGAATTCCTTTGCAAGAGCAAGCGAGATTAAATGGAATAGCTGTTGATGCTGTATTTGATTCAGTTTCAGTAGCCACTACATTTAAAGATGAATTAACTAAACAAGGAATTATATTTTGTCCTATATCAGAAGCAATTCAAAATCACCCTGAATTAGTTAAAAAATATCTAGGATCTGTAATTCCAACAAGTGATCATTTTTTTGCTACATTAAATTCAGCAGTTTTTACAGATGGTTCATTTGTATACATTCCAGAAGGTGTTAGATGTCCAATGGAACTATCAACTTATTTTAGAATTAATGCATCTAATACAGGTCAATTTGAAAGAACTTTAATTATTGCAGATAAAGGAAGTTATGTAAGTTACTTAGAGGGATGTACAGCTCCAATGAGAGATGAAAATCAATTACATGCTGCTAATGTAGAGCTAGTTGCGCTCGATGATGCAGAAATAAAATATTCAACTGTTCAGAACTGGTATCCAGGTGATCAAGATGGCAAAGGTGGAATTTATAATTTCGTAACCAAAAGAGGTTTATGCAAAGGTAAAAATTCTAAAATTTCATGGACACAAGTTGAAACAGGTTCTGCAATTACCTGGAAGTATCCTAGTTGTATTCTTAAAGGAGATAACTCTGTTGGTGAGTTCTATTCAATAGCTATTACTAACAATCATCAAAAAGCAGATACAGGTACCAAAATGATCCATCTAGGTAAAAATACTAAAAGTAAAATAATTTCTAAAGGAATATCAGCAGGTAGTTCAGATATGACATATAGAGGTTTAGTTGATATTTCATCAAAAGCTAAAAATTCAACTAATTATACTCAGTGCGACTCTTTATTAATGGGTAACAAATGTGGAGCTCACACTGTTCCTTATATAAAAAATAAAAATTCTGAGTCCAATATTGCTCATGAGGCAACCACATCCAAGATTAGTGAAGAGCAGCTACATTATTGTCAACAAAGAGGATTAAATCCAGAGGAAGCTGTTGGCTTGATCGTTAACGGTTTTTGTAAGGAAGTGTTGCAGCAATTACCTATGGAATTTGCTGTAGAAGCCCAAAAACTTGTAGGTATCAGTTTAGAAGGAAGTGTAGGCTAATGCTTAAAATAAATAATTTAAATGCAACGATTGATAATAAGTCTATTTTAAATGGGCTATCCTTAGATATAAATCCTGGTGAGGTACATGCAATTATGGGTCCTAATGGATCTGGAAAAAGTACTTTGTCCAACATTTTATCTGGAAAAAAAGGCTATGAAGTTTCTGGGGAAGTTCTTTTTGAAGAAAAAGATTTATTTGAACTTGAAACAGAGGAAAGGGCGCACAAGGGTATATTTTTAGCTTTCCAATATCCTTTAGAAATTCCAGGTGTAAATACAAATATATTTTTAAAAACTTCTTTAAACGCTGTAAGAAAAGCAAGAGGCGAGAAAGAGCTTGATGCGATTGAATTTCTAAAGTTGGTAAAAGAAAAATCTAAAGAACTAAAATTTGATGAAGAAAAATTAAACAGACAATTAAATGTTGGTTTTTCTGGAGGTGAAAAAAAGAAAAATGAAATTTTACAGATGTCGTTGCTAGCTCCAAAATTATCAATTTTAGATGAAACTGATTCTGGTTTAGATATTGATGCTTTAAAGATTGTTGCAGATGGGGTTAATACATTAAGAGATAAAAATAATTCATTTTTAATTATTACACACTACCAAAGATTACTTGATTATATAAAACCTGACTTTGTTCATGTTTTGATGAATGGAAAAATTGTAAAATCTGGTGGTCCAGATTTAGCTTTAGAATTAGAGAAAAAAGGATACGAAAATTTTAATTAAATGAAAGAACAATTACAAAAAGATTTTTATAATAGTATAAAAAATTTAAATTTATCTCAAAAAGATATTGAGATAAAAAAATTTTGTTTAGATAATTTTATAGACAGAGGTTTTCCAAATAGAAAAGTGGAAGATTGGAAATTTTCAGATCTCAGTCAAATAATAAAAAATAATATTGGAGAACTTAGTTTTTATAATGATCAAGCCTCTACTAATAAAGTCGATACCTCTGTATTTGTAGATGGATTAGAGCATAATAAAATAGTTTTTATAAATGGTAGAATTGAAAAAATTGATTTTGATTATGAAAAAAAAGATCAAATAGAAATAATTGATGAATCAGAAACTATAAATGAATTTAAAAATAGCAATTCGTTATCAGACTTGAACAACGCATTTACTAATAAATGTTTTAAAATATTGGTAAAAAAAGGTTATCAATTAGTAAAACCTCTCATTATTTATCATACAACAAATTCAAAAATTTGGTCTAAAAACATTAATTTACGACTTAATTTTGAACTAGATAAAGATAGCTCATTAAGATTAATTGATTTGTTTAATGATACATCCGAAAAGAATTTTTTAAATATATTTTATAACTTTGAATTGAAAGAAAATGCAGTTTTAAAAAATTATAAAGTAGATAAATTTGAAAATAAAAATATTAAATATTCTTTTAACAATATCGATCAAGATAAGAACAGTATTTCTGAAACATTTATTTTATCTTCTGGGTCAAATTTTTCTAAAAATGAGATAAACTGTAATTTAAACGGAGTTTATGCATCAGCTTTTGTTAATGGTGTTTTTTCATTGAATAATGATAAACATCACGAAATTAGATCAATAATAAATCACTTAACTGAAAATACAAAAAGTTATCAATTAATTAAAAGTGTTTTAGAACAAAGCTCTAAAGCAGTGTATCAAGGCAAAATATTTGTAAATTCAGATGCTCAGAAAACTGATGGATACCAATTGAGCAAAGCAATATTATTAAATAAAGAATCGGAGTTTAATGCCAAGCCAGAACTAGAAATTTATGCTGATGACGTTAAGTGTTCGCATGGTTCAGCATCAGGCAGTTTAAATGAGGATTCTATATTTTATTTAATGTCTAGAGGTTTAAGTTATCAGCAGTCAAGGGAGCTTTTGATTAATGGTTTTCTGCTTGACGTTGTGGAAAAAATTACTGACTCAGAAATAAAAAACTTAATAAAAAATATGCTTGGAATTAAAGAATGAATATTGATCAGGTAAAAAAAGAATTTCCAATTTTTGATGAAAAAATTCAAAATAATGATCTAGTTTATTTAGATAGTGCAAATTCATCACAAAAACCAAAAATAGTTGTGGATAGAATTAATGAATTTTATACCAAACAATTTTCTAACGTTGGAAGAAGTGTTCATTATCTTGCTGTAGCAGCAACAAATTTATACGAAAACACAAGATCATCAGTTCAAAAATATATCAACGCTAAAGATAAAAATGAAATTGTTTTTACAAAAGGCGCTACAGAAGCATTAAATTTAGTTGCTAATACATTAGGCCAAAGTTACCTACAGGAAGGTGATGAAGTATTAATTACGGAACTTGAGCATCATTCAAATTATGTGCCATGGCATTTCTTAAGAAAATCAAAAAATATAAAAATTAATTTTGCTGAAATAAATGAAGAAGGTGAAATTACACTTGAAGAAATAGAAAAGAAAATAACTCCAAAAACAAAATTAATTTCTATTACTCATCTGTCGAATGTAACAGGTGCAATTTTACCAGTAAAAGAAATTACTCAGCTTGCTCATTCAAAGGGAATAATTGTTGTAGTCGATGGATGTCAGGGAGCGCCACATTTAAAATTAGATATGCAAGATTTAGATTGTGATTTCTATGCAATTTCATGTCACAAAATGTATGGACCTACAGGTTTGGGAGTTCTATATGGCAAAAAAAAATGGTTAGAAGAATTACCTCCATACCAAGGTGGTGGAGGAATGATAAGTGAAGTTAAAAAGGATAGGATTTCCTATGGTGAACTACCTAATAAATACGAGGCTGGTACTATGGCTACAGCACAAGTAATTGCTTTTGACCAATCAATAAAATTTTTAGAAAGCATTGGTATCGAAAATGTTATGAAACATGAAGCCGATTTAGTTGAATACGGGCAAGAACTATTACAAAAAAATAACTCAGTTAAACTTATCGGAAATCCAAAAAATAAAGGAGGGGTTTTATCATTCACTATTGAAGGAGTTCACCCTCATGATATAGCAACTATCTTGGATGAAGACGGAGTTGCAATAAGAGCAGGACATCATTGTTGTCAAATTCTACATGACAAATTAAATATTCCAGCTAGTGCTAGAGCATCGGTTGGTATTTATAATACAAAAGAGGATTTAGATCAGTTGAATGAGTCAATTAACAACTGTAAAAAAATATTTAATTTATAATGAATTTAAAAGAACTTTATCAAGAAATTATATTAGAACACGGTAAGAATCCTAGAAATCTTAGAAAAACAGAAGGTTTTAATAAAGACGCTAAAGGTAATAATCCACTTTGTGGTGATAATGTTCATGTTTATTTAAAACTTAATGGACAAAAAATTGTAGAAGATGCATCCTTCGAAGGGAGTGGTTGTGCGATTTCAATGGCTTCAGCTTCTATAATGACAGATTTAATTAAAGGAAAAAATGAGCATGAGGCTAAAGAGATTGTTGAGGATTTTTTAGGAATGATTAAGGAAAATCCTGAATTAAAATCTAAGTATTTGAGTGAAGATGAAAAAACTAAACTAATGTGTTTATCTGGTGTTAAGCAATATCCAATGAGAGTTAAGTGTGCAACTTTATCTTGGCATACAATGGTTTCTGCATTTGATGAAAAAACAGAGGAAGTAAAAACGGAAAATTAAATTATGTCAAAAAAAGAACAGATAATTGAAGAAATAAGAAAAATTTATGACCCTGAGTTACCTGTAAATATCTACGAATTGGGTTTGATTTATGATATTAAGGTTGAGGACGATAAGTTTGTTAAAATTAAAATGACTTTGACTACACCAAATTGCCCAGTAGCTGAAAGTTTACCTAAAGAAGTAAAAGATGGTGCAATGCAAGTTGAAGGTATAGAGGATGTTGATCTTGAGTTAGTTTGGGATCCACCGTGGAATAAAGATATGATGTCAGAAGCAGCAAAATTGGAATTGAATTTATAATGAATCCTATAATTAAATTAAGTGATAACGCAGCATTACGAATAAAAGAGATAATGTCTAATGCTGAAAAAGATTCTATAGGTGTTAGAGTATCAGTGAAATCAGGTGGTTGCGCAGGGATGTCTTATGTAATGGAATATACAAAAGAGTTAAACCCTAGCGATGAAGTTATTGAAGACAAAGGTGTAAAAGTGTTCGTTGATTCTGCAGCAATTATGTACCTTCTTGGAACTGAAATGGATTACAAAAAGGAAGAATTGTCCTCATCATTTGTGTTTAATAATCCTAATGAAACTGAGCGTTGTGGCTGTGGAGAGTCCTTTAAAATATCATAAGTTGTATTATCCCATTAACTGCATATCTGTATTGCATTATATGCATATCTAATGTATAGATTCTATATGAACAAATTTGAGTTTAAAAATCTTGTTAAAAACTTGAAAGACTCTTTAAAGGAGAAAACATTCTTTAAAGAACTGCGTAAAGAGGTTGAAACCGGTGCGAACGGCACTCAAGATTACGTAGTCAAAAAAGGTGTTAACAAAGATACAATTGCAACAACTAGACAGTAATTAAATTTATTAGCTACTGTAATACATCTCAAACTCTACAGGATGAGGTGCATGTTCAAATTTGTGAATTTCTTCAAACTTAAGAGCAATGTAAGCATCAATCTGATCGTCAGTAAAGACACCACCTTGAGTTAAAAACTCTCTGTCTTTATCTAAACTTTCCATTGCTTCTCTTAAAGAACCACAAACTGTTGGGATAGCTTTAACTTCTTCAGGTGGCAATTCATATAAATCTTTATCAAAAGACTCACCAGGATGAATTTTATTTTTAATTCCATCAATTCCAGCCATCAACATAGCTGCGAAAGTTAAATATGGGTTTCCTGCAGCATCTGGGAATCTAATCTCACATCTTGCACCTTTTTTGCTTAATGTGATCGGTATTCTACAAGAAGCAGATCTATTTCTTGCTGAATATGCAAGAAGAACTGGAGCCTCAAAACCTGGAATTAATCTTTTGTAACTATTTGTTGTAGAGTTAGCAAAGGCATTAATTGCTTTAGCGTGTTTTAGAATTCCACCAATATAATGTAATGCGGTTTCACTTAATCCAGAATACGCATCACCTGAAAACACCGGAGTATCACCTTTCCAAATTGATTGATGGATATGCATACCTGAACCATTGTCACCAGCAACTGGCTTTGGCATAAAAGTTGCTGTTTTTCCAAACGAATGTGTAACCATTTGAACAACATATTTATATAATTGCACGTTATCAGCTTGGTTGACTAAAGTTCCAAAATACATTCCAAGCTCGTGCTGACTAGGAGCAACCTCATGGTGATGTTTTTCAACTTTAATACCAACTTCTTTCAAATTTTTTAAATATTCACCACGCATGTCTTGTTCACTATCAACTGGTGGTACTGGAAAATACCCTCCTTTAATTTGAGGTCTATGACCCATATTTCCATTTTCATATTCTTTACCTGAATTGTAAGGACCTTCTTTACTATCTAATTTAAATCCGCACTCATTCATATCATTTTTGATTCTTACATCGTCAAAAACAAAAAATTCTGGCTCAGGTCCAAAAAAAGCTTTATCACCTATACCTGAAGCTTTTAAATATTCTTCAGCTTTTTTGGCAACACCTCTTGGATCTCTTTCATAAGGATCTTTTTTAATTGCATCTAGAATGTCACAAAACAAAACCACAGTATTATGAGACGTAAAAGGATCCATGAACATTCTTGCAGTATCAGGTTTTAAAATCATGTCAGACTCATTAATTGCTTTCCATCCAGCAATAGATGAACCGTCAAAAAAGACACCCTCGTTCAACATATCTTCATCAACTATTGAAGCATCCATTGTTAAGTGTTGAAGTTTTCCTCTTGGATCAGTGAATCTTAGATCCACAAATTCTGCATCTTTTTCTTTGATAAATTTTAATACGTTTGCTGCACTCATTTTGTCTCCTGTGTAATTTTGTTTGGCCTAATTATCAAAAAAATACTTAAAAATATTGCTTATTTAATAAATAACACCTATGCAATTTTCACATAAGTAGTGTAATTAGTCACTAAAATAATAAATATATTAAACCTGTGAAATCAATATTAAATAAAGAGCCAGTTTTAAGAGCAGAAAAATCTCTAAAACAATTTAATCCAGATATTAAAGTGATTGTTTTAGAGCAAACTGCTAGAACAGCTAACGATGCAGCTACAGCTTTAGGTTGCAAAGTAGGGGCAATTGTTAAAAGCTTACTTTTTAAAGCAGGGGATAGTTATGTTTTATGTTTAGTTTCTGGAGATAAAAGGTGTTCATTAAATAAATTAAAAAAAATTTTAGATCAAAAAGATGTTTCAATGGCGAACCCAGAAGATGTTAAAAAAATTACTGGGTATACAATTGGCGGAGTATCTCCAACAGGACATTTAAGAAAAATAAAAATTTTTATTGATGAAACTTTAAATAGATTTTCTTCAATTTTTGCAGCCGCAGGTCATCCTAATGCAGTATTCGAAATAAATTTTGAAAATTTAATTGCTTTAACCTCTGGTGAGATAAACGAAATAACAGAATGAGAAAACCACAATTAGTTGATTATTTGTTGTTGACATTGTTGTCATTAATATGGGCGTCTGCTTTTTTTAATATAAAGATTGCCACATACTCATTTGGACCTATTACAATAGGTTTTTTAAGATCTTTTTTAGGAGCTATACCAGTTTTAATTTTATGTTTTTATAAAAATATTAAAATTGAAGCATTCTCAAAAGACTGGAAATGGTTTGCTATCATTGGATTGGTAAATTTAGTTATTCCATTCATACTAATATCTTATGGAGTGAATTTTGTTCAAAGTAACTTAGCAGCCATCTTGATGTCCACAACACCATTAAGCTCAACAGTTCTAGCTCACTTTTTTTTAAAAGGAGAAAAATTTAACTTACTAAAAACTATTGGATTATTAATAGGATTTTCAGGAATAGTATTTTTGTTTTCAGATGACTTTTTAATAAATGAAAATAACTTTGTTGCCGCACTTTTAATTCTACTTGGATCAACTTGCTATGTAATTGGAGGAGTAATAACCTTAAAAATAAGCAATAAAGAAAATGAAAATGTTACAGGTTCAATTTTAATTTGGTCAACAATTATACTTCTTCCATTCACTTTAATTTTTGAAAAACCTTGGATGTTAAATCCTTCAACAGACTCTATTATATCGGTAATATATTTAGGAATTTTTCCTACCGGGATAGCATGGTTATTGAGATTCAGAATTTTAAAAACAAATGGCCTCATATTTCATTCACAAGTTTCATATATCATTCCAATATTTGGAATTATTTTAGGATACATATTTCTTAATGAAATAATTACCTCAAAAATTATTGTTGCATTAATTGCTGTATTTATTGGAATATATTTAGCAAGAAAAGCAGATTATAAAAACGTTACTTAAGCTTTGCCATTGCTTTTATGTGAGCAGGACCAGTTTCACAACAACCTCCAATAATTGTTGCTCCATTTTCTTTAAATTTTTTTGCAATTTCATGAAACTTATCTGGTGTAAGATCATGTCTTTTTCCTAAAAACTCATTTGGATTTCCTTTAGTTTTTAAATAATTAGCTGTGTATCCGTTTTTTGGTTTAGTGGTTATAAATCCATTTAATTTAAATCCAAATGGTACGTTTAATTTTTTGATTTCTTCAAGATTGTGCTCATAATTTTCAGGTGAAACACAAGACAACATGACGCCTAAAAGATTTCCATCAATAATACTTTTGATATCTGAAATTTTTTCACCACTAGGTAACTTTGTACCTTCTGAAATATGAATTCCTATTAAATAAGGTTTTTTGAATTCTTTAATTGCCTCAATACCACATTTAAACTCTCTAATGCTGCTCCAAACATCAAAGTAATAAAAATCTATATATTCATTTAATAATCTAGCCTGTTCATTAAAGTCTTTAGTGATTTCAACCTCACTTCTTATATCCTCTTCATAAGTTAAACGTTGAGGTGGCAAGCCTCCAGCAATCATTATATTTGGATATTCATTTTTCACTTTTAAAGCAATTTCTCCTGCTTTTTTATTAAGATATTCGAATTTATCTTCAATGTTGTTTTCACTTAGTCTTTTTCTTCTTGTGGTAAAAGTTGTTGTAACAATTACTTCTGCCCCAGCTTTTACAAAATCTTTGTGAGTACTCTCTACCAATTCATGATATTCAGAATTTAGTATCGCATTAGCACTCCATAAAGTTCCATTTGGCTTCATGCCTCGAGCCAAAAGCTCTTGACCCATTCCACCATCCAATATTCTCGTCTCTTTAAAAAAATTAATATCCATTATGTCCTCACTTTTTTAGTACTTTAGCTTTATGCTAGGTGCACAATACAGTTCAACTACCTTGCTTATTTGATTATTTTGGGAATTCCATTTTAGCAGTTTATGCCCGCAATAGGATCAAATCGGCAATTATCTTTTAATTGATAAATGAATGTTTGTAAACTATTTATCTAAAATAATTTTAGCATTAAAAGAAAAAGATCTTCTTTCAGCATTAATATTAAATGGATATGCAGTATGCATCAAATAGTTTGGAAAAATTATCAAGTCTCTTTCTTTAGGCACAATATTAAAAATACTTTTGCTTAAAAAACCCCTTTGTCCGTTTATAAAATCAATTGTGCCATTAGTCTTATCTTTTTTATTTTTTAAAAGTTTATTTTTAGTCATATTTTTTGGGACTTTTAAATAACCTACACCAGATATATCTCCATCATGATAATGAATAGGGTTATATTCATCTTTAAATTGACTAACTACCCATAAATTTAATATTTTAATATTTTTAACTTTTTTAATTTTTTCATTTTTAAGAAAATCTTTGATATTTTTTTTTATTTCTCTCTCTAAATTCTTTTTTATAAAATTATTTGAAATTTTAATTTCTTTTTTAATTTGACTGGCTAGTTTAGAGCTATAATCGTTTTTTTTTGTTAAAACTTTATCGTCAATCTCTTTATTCAAGATATTTAAAAATTTCTTTGAAATTTTTGTTTTTCCAATTGATGGACCAAAAGGCTTAATATTTTTCATAATGCTTTAAATATATTAAAAGCATATTTATTCAAGATTAAGCAATAAGTTTAATCCCCATTCTTATTGCGACAATAATTACAAGAAAAGAAGTTAGTAGAGCTAAAATTTTATTCGATAAAAATTTAATGTTTAATAAGCTACCAATTTGTCCTCCAATAAGTACCGATAAAAATAATGGCCAATAGGTAATAACTTGATCTAAAACCTGATCTTTTGTCAGCTGTCCAGCTATCCCAAAGATAGAATTGATTAATATAAATAAAGATGCGCTGCTGGTGATATGCTTAGGGTATCCAGCTTTCATTAAAAATAGAAGAGGGCTTAAAAAAATTCCTCCACCAATTCCTACTATGCCTGACATAAAGCCAATTATCGATCCAAAAGAAATTGAGATTAATCTTGGTATTTTATTAATTTTAATTTGCTCTTTATTAAAAGATTTACTTTCAATTAATAAAAAAATGCCTGCAACCAACAAAACACAAAATAATAAAATCTCAAATAAACTTTTTTCAATTTTTATTGATCCTCCAATAAAGGCAAAAGGTATGGAGCCAATTAAATAAGGAAAAAGTAAATTAAAGTTTATATTCTTAGATCTTATAAAATTAATAGAATTACCAGATACAACAATAATATTACATACAAGTGCTATAACGGGAAATATTGTGTAAGGCACACCCCAAATTAAAAGTATTGCGAGATATGTTGAGCCTCCCCCAAAACCAACACTTGAGTATATTAATGCAGTTACAAAGAAAAGAATTGATAATATAATCATTTTTAAATTATGGATGTAAATATAGCTTTATTAACTGTAACAGATACAAGAACATTTGATAATGATAAATCGGGTGCAATCTTGGTTGAAAAAATTAAAGAAGCTAAACATCAATTAATTGATAGAAAAATTTGTAAAGATAATAAAGAAGATATTGTAAAAATTTTAAAAGAATGGACTAATCAAAAAGAGATAGATGTTATAATAACTACGGGAGGAACAGGTCTTACTGGAAGAGATATAACTCCTGAAGCAGTTAATGAAATTGCAGATAAACATATACCTGGATTTGGGGAAGTTTTTAGAACAATAAGTCTAAAAACAGTTGGAACATCATCTATACAATCTAGAGCTTGTGCAGCTTTATCTAATGGTAAATATATATTTGCATTACCAGGATCCTCAGGAGGTGTAACTGATGCGTGGGATGGCATATTAAAGCATCAATTAGACGTCAATCATAAACCCTGTAACTTTGTAGAATTATTTCCTAGACTTAAAGAAAAATAATTATTTTTGATACTTATCTTTCCATTCGGAATAAGGCATTCCATAAACATGCTCTCTTGCATCAGGATCAGAAATTTCAATTCCTTTTTTTCCTGCTTCTTCCCTGTACCACTTCGAAAGACAGTTTCTACAAAAACCTGCAAGATTCATTAGATCTATATTTTGTACATCTTTTCTTTCTCTTAGATGAGATATAAGTCTTTCAAATGCTGCAGACTGTAATTCTTTTTTTGTATTTTCGTCCATAATTTATTATATGTTTAATTTATGAAATTAACAGGATCTTATAAAATTAATTTAGAGAAGCAAAAAGTTTGGGATGCTTTAAATAATCCAGAAATATTAAAACAAGCAATCCCAGGATGTGAAGAATTTAATAAAAAATCTGATACTGAATTTTCTGCAAAAGCCACAAATAAAATTGGACCTTTTAATGCAACATTTTCTGGTGATATTGAGTTAAAAGATTTAAATCCTCCTAACAGCTACAAGATATTAGGATCTGGAAAGTCTCTAGTTGGCTTTGCTTCAGGAGAAGCTGAAGTTAAACTTGAGGATACAGACAATGGAACAAATTTAATTTATTCTGTTGAAGCACAAGTAGGTGGTAAAATTGCACAAGTAGGTTCACGACTTATAGATATGACAGCAAAAAAAATGGCAGATATATTTTTTGGTAAATTTTCTGAATTAATTTCTTCTGAAAAAAATGAATCAAGTGAGATAGCCGAGTCCGACGATCAAAAAGTACCTGTGTCAAAAATTAATTATAGATATTTAACGGCCGCAGCATTTCTAGGAATTTTCTTAATTTATTGGATGTTTTTAAAATAAATTCTAGTTTTACTAGAGTTTAAATTTGATAGTTGCCTTTACATTCCCAAAATGATTAAATCTTGAAGGGTAAAGATATTAATTAAAGGAGAGATTATGGGTAAAATTTCACTAGAAGTTAATGGAAGAAAAGTTGAAAAAGAGGCTTCAGATAACACTTTACTATCTACATTTTTAAGAGAGCATTTACAGTTAACAGGTACACATATTGGATGTGACACTAGTCAATGTGGAGCATGTGTAGTTCATGTTGATGGAAATTCTTTAAAAAGTTGTACGGCTTTAGCAGCTGACGTTAATGGATCGAAAGTTACAACAATTGAGGGTTTAGAAACAAATGGAAAAATGCATCCAATGCAGGAAGCGTTCAAAAAACTTCATGGCTTACAGTGTGGTTTTTGTACTCCAGGAATGGTTATGAGTGCAGTTGATCTTTTGCAAAAAAACAAAAAACCATCAGATACAGAAATTAGAGATTGGTTAGAAGGAAATATTTGCAGATGCACAGGATATCAAAATATTGTTGCCGCGGTTAAAGAAGCAGCAACAAAAATGTAATTTTAAGGAGGAAAAAGAAAATGGCAAGTTTAGTAGGTTCTAGAGTTGAGAGAAAAGAGGATAAAAGATTTTTAACTGGCAAAGGCAGATACACAGCAGATATTAATTTAGCAAATCAAACTTACGCGATTTTTGTTAGGTCTCCACATGCAAGAGCATCTATTAAAAAATTAAATATTGATAAAGCTTTAAAATCATCAGGAGTAGTAAGCATACTTACTGGCAAAGAAATAGCAGATGATAAAATTGGAGGTTTAATTGCGGGTTGGGCAATCAGAAGTGAAGATGGTACAGAAATGAAATGTCCTGGAAACCCTCCGCTAGCTAAAGATAATGTAAATTTTGTTGGAGATCCTGTTGCAGTTGTAATTGCTGAAAGTTTAGCAGAAGCAAAAGAAGCTGCAGAAAAAGTTGAAGTTGATTACAAAGTATTAAAAGCAGTCACAAGTACTGCAGATGCTATGAATGGAGATACTATTCATGAAGGCATCGATAAAAATCTTTGTTTTGACTGGTTATTAGGCGATAGACAAAAAGTTAAAGAAGCATTTGATAAGGCTGATAAAGTAATTTCTATTGATATCATTAATAATAGATTAATTCCAAATGCAATGGAGCCAAGAGCATGTGTTGCCGATTACAATGCAGCATCTGAAGAGATTACTTTATATACAACAAGTCAAAATCCACATTTATCAAGATTGATAATGTCTGCTTTTGGAAATGTAGCTCCTGAACATAAGTTAAGAGTTGTAGCTCCAGATGTTGGCGGTGGTTTTGGTTCAAAAATTAATGTCTACAATGAAGATATTGTTTGTAGCTGGGCAGCTAAAAAAATTAATAGAGCTATAAAGTGGGTTGCAGAAAGATCAGAATCTTTTTTAACTGACATACATGGAAGAGATCATGTAACTCATGCAGAGTTAGCGGTTACTAAAGATGGAAAGTTTCTTGGTTTTAAAAATGAGACCATAGCAAATCTTGGAGCTTATGCTCGAGTATTTGGTACAGTGACACCGACTTATTTATTTGGACCTTGTGCAACTGGAGTTTATGAAATTCCAGCAGCTTATACAAATGTCAAAGCTGTATATACAAATACAGCTCCAGTAGACGCTTATAGAGGTGCAGGAAGACCAGAGGCTACATACACTATTGAGAGATTAGTTGAAAAAGCTTCAATGGAATTAGGGATAGATAAAACTGAACTTAGAATTAAAAATTTCCCTACAGCATTTCCTTTTAAACAAACATTAGTTCATACTGTAGATTCTGGTGATTATGTTGCTGGAATGGAAAAGGCAAAACAGATGGCAGACTACAAAGGTTTTGAGGCAAGAAGAAAAGAGTCTGAAGCCAAAGGAAAACTAAGAGGAATAGGTGTTACTTCATATTTTGAAGCATGCGGTATTGCACCTTCAGCTGCTGTAATGTCTTTAGGATGTGGAGTTGGATTATGGGAATCTGCAGAGGTTAGATTTAATCCAACTGGACAAGTCACTGTTTACACAGGTTCACATAGTCATGGACAAAGTCACCAAACAACTTTTGCTCAAATAGCAGCTGATGAGTTAGGTGTACCAATAGAAAATATAGATATCGTTCATGGAGATACAGATAAAGGAACATTTGGTATGGGAACATACGGTTCTAGATCTTTAGCTGTTGGTGGTATCGCAATTGTTAATGCTTGTAAAAAAATAGTTGAAAAAGGTAAAAGAGTTACAGCAAAAATGTTAGAGGCAAATCCAGAAGATGTTGAGTTTAAAGATGGTGAATTTGTTGTTTCTAAATCAAATAAAAAGAAAACAATAGGAGAAGTAGCTTTTGCTTGTTATCTACCGGGTGTAAGAGATGAAATGAAATCTCCATTGCCAGAGGGTGATGAGCCTGGTTTAAAAGAAACTTCTTTTTATGACCCTTCAAACTTTTCTTTTCCAGCAGGAACACATATTGCTGAAGTTGAGATAGATCCAGAAACAGGTCATGTGAAGCTAGAAAAATATACAGCTTGTGATGATTTTGGAAGAATAATTAATCCAATGGTTGTCGAAGGACAAGTTCATGGTGGTCTTGCTCAAGGTATTGGTCAAGCATTATATGAAAATGCAGAGTATGATGAAACAGGTCAGTTGATGACTGGATCTTATATGGATTATACGATGCCACGTGCAGATAATTTTCCTGAGTTCAATATTGGTTATACTTGTACACATGCAACCACAAATCCTTTAGGAGTTAAAGGTTGTGGAGAAGCGGGAGCAATAGCAGCACCACCTACTGTGATGAATGCTGTAATTGATGCCTTAGGTGGACAAGAGGTTACTATGCCAGCTACAGCTGAAAAAGTGTGGAAGGCTTGTAAAAATCTAAAAAAATCTAACGCAAAAGCAGCATAGGAGGTTTATGAAAGATTTTAATTATCATTCAGCAAAAGATAGTAAAGAGGCATCTAAACTTGCTTCATCTAGTTCTGCTTTTTTAGCAGGAGGAATGACTACTATTCCTTCAATGAAATTAGGATTGGCTACTTACAAAGATTTAATTGATATAAAAAATATTAAAAAATTAAGTGGTATAAAAGTAAGTGGCAAATCAGTTACAATAGGAGCTGCAACTAAACATGTTGAAGTTTCAAATTCTAAAGATGTTAAAAAAGCAATTCCATCATTGTCTAGTTTGGCTGAAGGAATTGGTGATCCACAAGTAAGAAATAGAGGAACGATAGGTGGTTCAATTGCAAATAACGATCCATCAGCTGATTATCCATCTGCATGTATAGCTTTAAACGCAACAATACATACGAACGAAAGAAAAATTGAAGCGGTAAAGTTTTTTAAAGGAATGTTTGAGACAGCTTTAAAAAAGGGTGAGTTAATTGAAGCTATAGAATTTCAAATACCAGAAAAATCTAGCTATCAAAAACATCCTAATCCTGCATCTAGATATGCAATCGTTGGAGTATATGTGGCTAAACATAAAGGAGATGTAAACGTTGC
>CACJFA010000005.1 GCA_902592545.1 uncultured Pelagibacteraceae bacterium
AAGAAATTTATCAATAATAAGAGATGTTAAATTTTTTTTAAGATAAAATTTAAAGCTGTACTTGATGCTTCAATAGGAATATGATGATCACAATTTTTTATTAATAATGTATCAACTTTAACATTATTTCTAATTAAAAAATCCTTTGCTTCTAGTAAATGTGTTGATGAGACAATTTGATCTGCTTCACCGTGTATAAGTAATGTTTCAGTATTATTTTTGATTCTGTTTTTCAAATCTTTTTGATTAATTATTTTTCCAGAAAAACCAACTATACATAAAAATTTTTCTTCAGATGTAAGGCCAACATTTAAAGACATCATACAGCCCTGACTGAATCCTGATAAACAGATTTGATTATTTGATAACTTAAACTCCTTTTTTATTTCATTAATAAATTTTTTTAAAACTTCTTCAGCTTTAATTGATTGCTCTAATATGTAATCAGAGTCCTCTTTAGTTAAATCAAACCACTGGTAACCTGAAGGATTTATAGCGCATGGTTCGTGACCATTAGGACAAATAAAGATTGTATTAGGCATATGTCTTTTCCAGTTTAAGGAAAGCATGCTTATATCCTTTCCATCACCACCGTAACCATGAAGCAAAATAACTGCATTTTTGATTTCAACACCATTTTCTGGTTTAATAATTATTGAATCTAGGCAAAATGTCATAGTAGATAAATTATGTTTTTTATGTCAAAACACAATCTATAATACAAAAATGATTTCAGGAATATTAGTAAAAGTTTTATCAATTGCTCTTTTGATAGCTGTTGGAGTAGTTTTAATCTTAGGTATAGGGACTCTTTTTAAGGGAGGAGAGACAAGTAAGAAATATTCAAATAAATTAATGCAGTTAAGAGTTATTTTACAATTTATTGCTATTATTGCTTTGGTTGGCTTCGCTTATTTTTTTAAAAATTAGTTATATTTTTTTATCCAACTAACAAAATTTTTATCCTCAAAATCAATTGAACCAATTATCCTAGCAAATTCTTGACCCTGTTTATTAATTAAAATTGATGTAGGGACACCTCTTAAAGAAAACATTTTTGCTAATGTAGTAGGTGGATCAAAATAAGGTTCGAAATTTTTGATATTAAAATCTTTAAAAAATTTATTAACTTTGTCTGAATTTTCTTTACCAATATTGATTGCAAAAATTTTAATTTTATCCAATTCTGGATTAGCTTGAAGTTTGTCTAAAGATGGCATTTCTTCTTTACAAGGTTCACACCAAGTTGCCCAAAAGTTTAATACCAATAAGTTGCCTCTATAATCATTGATATTAATTTTTTGATCTTTTTTGTCTAAAAAAATAACATTATCATATGTTTTTGGTGCATTATGGATAACAATATTTTTAATTCCAGGTAGTTCTTCAGCTACAACATTTGTTATCAAAAAAATAAATATTATTAAAAATCTCATGTTAAATAGGTATAATTAAATATCATGGCAAAAAATAAAAACAACCAAGCAATCTGGAACACAAGGATAAAAAAAAATGTGTCAAGTTTGTTTCGAAAAGTCGGTAATTCAATAGATATTGATAAAAGACTTTATAAAGAAGACATTCAGGGATCAATTGCTCATGTTGAAATGCTTTTTAAACAAAAAATAATTTCATTTAAAATAAAAAATAAAATTGTTTATGGGCTAGCAAAAATTGATAAGGAAATCACAAACAATAAATTTGAGTTTAACAAAAAATATGAAGATATTCATATGAATATAGAAAAGAGGCTTTTTCAAATTATAGGTGAAGAAGCTGGCTATGTTCACACTGGAAGATCAAGAAATGATCAAGTAATTACTGATTTTAAAATTTGGATGAAAAATTCAACTAATGAAATAAATAATAATATTAATAAAGTTATTAAGAGCACAATCAAATTAGCTGAAAAAAATGTAGAGACTATTATGCCTGGATTTACACATCTTAAAAATGCACAAGCTATCTCTTTCGCACATTATTTAATGTCTTATGTAGAAATGTTTAATAGAGATAAAAAAAGATTTTCAAATAATTTAAACAGTTTAAATGAAAATCCGTTGGGTGTTGCGGCATTAGCAGGAACATCATTTAATATAGATAGAAATTATACAACCAAAAAACTTGGTTTTAAAATACCTACAAATAATTCTATTGATACAGTTTCAGATAGAGATTTTGTTTTAGATTTTTTATACGCTTCATCTGTGTGTGCTATGCATATTTCTAGAATCGCTGAAGATTTAATTATTTGGAATTCTGATGGTTTTAACTTGATCAATTTATCTGATAAAGTTGTTACTGGATCATCAATAATGCCACAAAAGAAGAATCCTGATCTTCTTGAGTACTTGCGTGGAAAATCAGGAAGCGCTTATGGAAATTTGTTATCGATGCTAACAATTTTAAAAGGCTTACCATTGTCTTATTTTAAAGATTTGCAAGACGATAAAGAGATTGTTTTCAAATCTAACGACAATCTAAATAATTGTTTAAAAATTTTCGATGAAATACTAAAAAATTGTAATCCAAATAAGAGTAAAATGTTAGAACTTGCTGATTCTGGATACATTACAGCAACTGATTTAGCTGACTATCTTGTGAAAAATCACTCAATGTCTTTTAGAAAAGCATATCAAAAAACTGCTGCTGTAGTTAATTTTGCTGAAAAAAGAAAAAAGAAATTAAATGAATTGACTTTAGAGGAATTAAGAAAAATTGAACCTAAACTTAAAGATGACGTATTAAAAGTATTTAATTTAAAAAATTCAATTAATTCGAAAAAATCTTATGGTGGAACTTCTTTTGATAATATTAAAAAAATGATAATGAAATATAAAAAAGAAAAATGATTAAAAAATTTACTATAATTATATTGTTGTTTTGTGCAGTTATTTCTTGTGGAAAGAAAGGTGATCCTAAATATATAGATCCAGATAAAAAAGCAGAAATAAAAGAAATTTCAGTTAACTTAGCTTAATGAAATATATAAATAAAACATTAACAATAGAAAAAATTAATCTCCAAAAAATTGCAGATAAATTTGGAACTCCATTTTACTCTTACTCCTATTCAAAATTAAAAGAAAATATTAATAATTTTAAAAAAAACTTCAGATCTTTTTCACCACTTATCTGTTTTGCAGTTAAATCCAACACAAATGTTAATATAATTAGAGAAATTAAAAAATTTGGATTAGGTGCTGATGTTGTTTCATTAGGAGAACTGATGATGGCACTAAAAGCAGGAATTAATCCAAGCAAAATAGTATTTTCTGGTGTTGGTAAAACAACAAGTGAAATCAGTTTTGCTATTGATAAAAAAATTTTGCTTATTAACGCTGAGTCTTTAAGTGAAATAAAAGAAATAAATCGAATAGCAAAATCAAAAAATAAAAGAATAAAAATTGGTGTAAGACTAAACCCTAATACAGATGCAAAAACATTAAGTCAAATATCAACTGGGAAAAAAGAAAATAAATTTGGAGTAAACAAAAATACATTCTATGAAATTATAAATTATTGCAAAAATTCAAAAAATATTGATTTAAAATGTCTAAGCGTTCATATAGGCAGTCAAATTTTAGACCATAGACCTTATGAAAAAATGCTTAAAGCAGTCAGTAAAATTCTCAATAAAACAAATCATAAATTTGAATTTATAGATTTAGGTGGAGGTATGGGCATCACTTACAC
This sequence comes from uncultured Pelagibacteraceae bacterium, assembly GCA_902592545.1. Taxonomy (GTDB): domain Bacteria; phylum Pseudomonadota; class Alphaproteobacteria; order Pelagibacterales; family Pelagibacteraceae; genus Pelagibacter. The sequence continues at coordinate 3,696 of CACJFA010000005.1, forward strand.
TGATAAAAATAAAAAACTCAATTATAAAAAATACAACACAGCTATTCTTAAATTTTTAAATAATCATAAAGTTAAAATAATATTTGAGCCAGGTAGATCAATCATTGGCGATACCGGTACATTAGTTACAAAAATAATCTATATAAAAGATAGCGGAAGTAAAAAATTTATCATTTTAGACGCCGCAATGAACGATTTAATGAGACCTGCTTTGTATGGTGCGTTTCATAAAACCTTACCTGTTACAAAATCTAGCAAAACATCTAAAAAACCATATGAATTTGTAGGACCTATTTGTGAAAGTACAGATAAATTTGTTACTTTAAAAAAATTTCAAGTGTTGAATGAAAAAGATTTAATAGCAATATGTGATGTAGGAGCTTATGGAATGTCACTTAGCTCAAATTATAATTTAAGACCTAAACCAATAGAATTATTAATAAAGGGATCAAAAATTAAAGTAATAAGAAAAAGACAAAAGCATAAAGATATAATTTAGCTTTTGACAAAAATGATAAGAAACTTTTTATTTTCAATATTATTTTTCACTGGAATCATTTTTATTTCGATAATTTTTTTACCATCATTTTTTTTGCCTAGACAGATTGTTTTGTTTGGAGGTAAAATAATGGGCCATTGGGCCAGTTTTTGTTTAAGGTTTGTTCTTTCGGTAAAAATTTCAATCAAAGGAAGGGAAAATATTATTAATAATGAAAAATTTTTTATAGCAGCATCTCATCAATCAATGTTTGAAACTTTTTATTTACAAACAATCTTTAACTCACCTGTATTTATTCTAAAAAAAGAATTATTGTTAATTCCAATATTTGGTTGGTACTTAAAAAAAATAGGATCAATTTCAATAAAAAGAAATAAAGTTACAAAAGATAACTTGGGTTTTTTTGATGATATTTCAAAAATGATAGCTACTTCCAATAGACCTTTAATTATTTTTCCTCAAGGAACTAGGGTTCTTCCAGATGAAAGACCACCTTTCAAAAAAGGTGCTTCGAGAATTTATGAACAGCTAAATGTTACTTGTCAGCCAGTTGCAATTAACTCTGGATATGTGTGGCCTAAAAAAGGTGAAAAGAAGTCTAATAAAACGATTATAATCTCTATTCTAAAACCAATTCCCTCTGGGTTAACAAAGGAAAATTTTATTCAAATTCTTGAAAAAAATATTTATTCAGAGTTAGACTTAATTAATTAGCCCTTCATAGGCATGACAACAAAAATACTGTCAAAATCACCTGGATCTTTTATTAGTGCTGGTGAACCAGTATCATTAAAGAAAATTTCAACTCTGTCTCCATCTAGTTGTGAAGCAACATCTATCAAATATCTAGAGTTAAAACTTATCTCTAAGTCATGATCAAACTTAACACTTAAAGTTTCTTTACCATCACCACTGTTGGTATTATTTACCGAAAGATCTAGAGTGTCTTTAGACAAATTGAATTTCACACCATCTTTTTTATCTAATGAAACAGATGCTACTCTATCAACAGAATTTAAAAATAATTTTAAGTCTATTTCTAATTTTTTTTGATTATTTTTAGGTATAACTTGAATATAATTAGGAAATTTTCCATCAATAAGTTTTGAAATTAAAATACTATTATTTAATTCAAATTTTATTTTTGATTTAACATTTGAAACTTTTACATCTCCATCATAGCTATCTAATAAAGAACAAAGTTGAAAAATTGTTTTTTTAGGTAAAATTATTGGATCGAAATCAATTTTTTTCTCTAATCTAACTTTTGAAATAGACATTCTGTGACTATCAGTTGCAACTGCAGTTAAATAATTTTTATCCTCTACTTCTGTTTGATGAAAATAAATACCACTTAGATAATGTCTTGTTTCATCATTAGAAACTGAAAATTTACACTTATTTAATAATTTCAAAAGTTGTTTTGATTTAATTATAAATTCATTTTGATTAAAATTTTCATCTGTAAGTGGAAACTCTTTTGCACTTATACAATTCAAATTAAAAATAGATTTTTCAGACTCTACTTGTAATTTGCTTATATCTGTTAAAGAAAGATTTATTTTTTTTCCTGAATTAAATTTTCTTATAATATCATACATGATTGAGGACGTTGTAGTTGTTTTACCCTCCTCTAGAATTTCTACATTATTTAGTTGATGTATAAATATTAAATCTAGATCAGTCGCAGTGATAGTCAGTTTTGAATTGCTTACGTCTAACAAAATATTAGAAAGTATTGGTAATGTGCTTCTTTTTTCAATAACACCTTGGCAATAATTTAATGCTTGCTGAAGATCTTGTTGATTAACGTTAAATTTCATTTTCTTTATTATTATATAATATCTGGTTTTTTAATTTATTTATATTATCAACCATCTCAGGATCTTTTTCTTTTATCTTTTCAATTGTTTTTACTGAATGAATTATTGTTGTGTGGTCTCGGTTAGAAAATTCTCTCCCAATTTCAGGCAATGATTTAGAAGTCAAAATTTTAGTTAAATAAATTGCTGTTTGCCTAGGTCTTACTAAATATCTTGATCTTCTAGATGATAGCATTTCATTTTTGCTGATTTTAAAAAACTTACAAACAATTGTCTGAATTAGATCTATTGTAACCTTATTTTCTCCTAAATTTAATAAATCCTTTAAAACTACTTTAGTTTCAGCAAGATTTGGGACTTTGTTGTAAATTCTTGAAAACGAAACAACTCTGTTTATTGCTCCAACTAGTTCCCTTACACTTCCAGTTATTTCATTACTTATAAAATCTTGAATTTCTCTAGAAACTTGTAATTGTTCAGAATACAGAGCATTCAATTCTTCAGTTTTTTTTTCAACTATTTTTTTTCTTAGCTCAAGGTCTGGCTTTTGAATATCAACAACTAATCCGCCAGAAAATCTTGATTTAATTCTTTCTTGAATCCTTGATAGTTTGTTTGGTGATCGATCAGATGATACAATTATTTGAGATCCCTTATCAAGTAATGCATTAAATGTATGAAAGAACTCCTCCTGCATAGCCTCTTTTCCACTTATAAACTGAATATCATCGATTAATAAAATATCTGTATTTCTAAAATATTCTTTAAACTTAACCATGTCGTTTGATTTAATTGATTTTACAAATTGATACATGAAACGTTCGGCAGAAATAAACATTACTTTATTATTTTTTTTTAGCTCTAAACCTATTGAATTTAATAAATGAGTTTTTCCCATTCCAACACCACCATAAATATAAAGAGGATTATAATGAGATATATTTTCTGAAACTTTTAAGGAAGCTTCGTATGCTAATTTATTACTTGAACCTGTTATAAAATTATTAAATCTTTTATTTGGATCAATTCTATTATATTGAAGGTAAGAGTCTTTTATAAATGAAACTTTTTCATTAGTATTGTTCTCATTAATATTATTTTCCTTTAAAGTGGTATCTTGAGCTTTTTCAACTATTTTAAACTCAATTCTAATAATGTCTTTTTTATATACCTTAATTATCTGTAATATTTGGTCTAAATACCTTGATGTAATCCAATCTCTAATAAATCTTGTTGGAACTGATAATAATAAGTAATTATTGAATTCCTCTACAAAAGAAATCTTTTTTAACCAGCTCTCATAAACTTCTAAGCCTAGTTTATTTTTCATTTCATTCTGTACTTGCTTCCATTCGAAGCTTTCAGAAGAAAAATTATTGATATTTTTTGTATTTGTTAATTTATTCATAACTTAAGGGGAAATCTCAGTTAGAACTATTTAAAAAAATTTGCAACAAGTTAATAAAGAAATTTAAAAAAAAATAAAATCTATGATTGTGATTTATATTTTAAAAAATAAATTCTAAATTAAACTTAAATTTAAAATTATAAATTGAATCGAATATAAATTGAATCAATTAATTGATTGAATTAAAAATAAATCAAATATAGATTGAATGACGATAATCCAAATATTTACTAAATCTAAATATAGTAACTTAATTCAAAACTTAAATATATAATGTGGATATCAGGAGTTGTTTAAAAATTTAAACTAACGTTTAGATTGCAGCAATTTTTTTTGTTATTCTAGAAACATTTCTAGAAGCATTTTGTTTTTTGATTATTCCTGTTTTTGCAATTTTCATCAACTCAGAGTTTAACTTTGGTAGAAATTTAAGAGCTTCATCTTTTTTTTTACCATCAATTAGAAGGTTCATTTTCTTAAGAGCGTTTCTAAACCTGCTCTTTCTAGCTTTATTTACCGCTGTTTGTTTAGAAATTCTCCTAATTCTCTTAATTGCTGATTTTGTGTTTGCCATCTGCGCAGGGGTATAGCTTGAGAATTTAAAGTGGTCAACTAAATATTTAACTATTTTTGACAAGAAATACAAAAAAAAGTTGATCTATTTGATGTTATTTTTTTTTTTATAATACCCTTACACTGCGTACGCTTACAACCAGTACCGTCTTGCTGATAAACTTTAAACTCTTTTTGAAAGTTACCTTTGTTACCTGAAATATCTTTAAAATCTCTTATACTTGAACCTCCTTTATTAATTGCCTGTTGAAGTATTTTCTTTGAATTTAAAATAATATTTAAACATTCATTTTTGTTAAGTCTTTTTGCCTTTTTAAATGGATTTATTTTACTAGCGAAAAGAATTTCACTTGCATAAATATTACCTATTCCAGAAACAAATCTCTGATCAAGTAAGAAACTTTTTATATCCTTATTTTTTTTCTTAAAATAATTAACTACATAATTTAAGTCAAATTTATTACTAAATGGTTCAGGTCCCATTGATTTAAATCTTCTCTGTAAATCTTTATAATTTTTAATTATTTCAAAAAATCCAAAACGTCTTGGATCATTATAAATTACTTTCAAGCTATCAAATACAAACTCTGCATGATTATGTTTTTTAGGTAAAAAGGGTGAATGATAAAAACTAGTATTCGTAAATTTTAGAGGCTTTTTCTTATCAAGAATATGAATTGTTCCTGACATTCCTAAATGGATTAAACAATAATCTTCATTTTGAAAATGGATAATCAAATATTTAGAAAATCTACTAACTTGAATTATTTTTTTATTTTTAAGAAAACTTTCAAAATCACTTGGTATTTTAAACCTTAAATTCCTGTTTCTAATTATTACTTTTTTTATGCTTTTTTTTTTGATCTTTTTATGAAGGGATTGTCTAACAATTTCTACTTCTGGTAATTCTGGCATTTGATATTATATTCAATATATATTTTTTTATGCAACAAAATCTTCAAAATAAAAAAGGACTTGTAGAAAATGTATTTAATCAGGTCTATAACAAATATGACTTGATGAATGACTTTATGTCTATGGGTGTACATAGATATTGGAAAAAAAGTTTAATCAATATGATGAATCCGAGAGTAAGTAGAAAATTAATAGATGTTGCGTGTGGGACGGGGGATGTTGGAAAGTTATTTTTAGATAGCACAAATAAAGAGGCTGAAATTACTTGTGTAGACCCCAATAAAGGAATGGTTAGTCAAGGAAAGCAAAAATTATCTAATTACAAAAATGTAAAATGGGTTATTTCTCCAGCAGAAAAATTACCAATAACAGACAATTCATTTGATTATTACACTATTAGCTTTGGGCTAAGAAATACAAAAAATTTAAATAAAGCACTTTCAGAAGCCTATAGGGTTTTAAAGCCTGGCGGACGCTATCTATGTCTGGAATTTTCTAAAATTCAAAATTCAAATCTTGATTTTGTATATAAAAATTATTCAAAACTCATTCCTATTATTGGTCAGTTTGTAGTTGGAGAAAAAGAACCTTACGAATATTTAATCAAAAGTATTGAACAATTTATTAATCAAGATGAATTAATAGAGTTGATGGAAAAAAATAATTTTCATAAATGTTCTTATAGAAATCTTTCTGGTGGTATTGTTTCAATTCATAGTGGTTGGAAAATTTAATGATTAAAAAACTTATTACTTTATTTAAATTAGGAAGAAAAATTGCAAAATCAGATATTTTAAAAATTGCATCAAAATTTAAAAAACCTCCTTTAGCTGTAACAATATTATTCCGAATTTTATCTATTTCATTTGAAAAAAAGGAACAAAATAATTTAATTGAGGATGATGGTGAAAGACTATCTAGGTCATTAGAATCTATGGGTACAACTTTCATCAAACTTGGGCAATTTCTTGCTACTAGACCAGATATAATTGGAGAAGAATTATCTTTAAAGCTAGAAAAACTTCAAGATCGATTACCCCCTTTTTCAATTCATGAAGCAAAAGAAATTATTAAAGAAGATCTTGGAATTGATGCATTTAATTCAATAATTGATTTAAGTGAACCAGTAGCAGCTGCATCAATTGCACAAGTTCATAAAGCAAAAATAAATGACAATGGAACAATTAAAGATGTAGCAATAAAAATCTTAAGACCAAATATAAAAAAAATATTCAATGAAGAAATAGATGCAATGATGTTATTTGCATTTATTATTGAGTCATTTATAAAAAAAACAAAAAGATTAAAACTTGTTGAAGTTGTTTTTTTACTTAAAGAAATAACTAATCTTGAAATGGATTTAAGATTCGAAGCTGCTGCAGCTAATGAATATGCTGAAAACACTAAAAATGATGCTGGATTTAAAGTTCCTGAAATTTATTGGAATTTTACTAGTGAAAATGTAATGACTTTAGATTGGATAGATGGAATTTCAATAAGAGAAGCTGAGGAGCTAAAGAAAAGAAATTTAGATACTAATAAAATAGCTGAAGATATTATCCAACATTTTTTAAGACATGCTGTAAGAGATGGTTTTTTTCATGCAGATATGCATCAAGGAAATATTTTTGTTGATAATAGTGGCCAAATTGTACCTATAGATTTTGGGATTATGGGCAGGCTAGACAAACTTAGTAAAAGGTTTTTAGCAGAAATTTTATTTGGATTTATTCAAAGAGATTATCGTAAAGTAGCTGAAGTTCACTTAGTGGCCGGATTAGTTCCAAAAGAAGTACCAATCGATGATTTAGCTCAAGCTTTGAGATCAATTGGTGAACCTATATTTGGTCAAGAAGTAAAAGATATTTCAGGAGGTAAATTACTCAAACAATTGTTTGATGTAACAGAAAAGTTTAATATGCAAACTCAACCTCAATTATTAATGTTGCAAAAAACTATGGTTGTTGTTGAAGGTGTAGCAAGAAAGTTAAATCCAAACACAAATATTTGGACAACTTCAAAGCCTGTACTAGAAAATTGGCTTAAAGAAACAAAAGATCCAATTAATAATTTAAATGAAACTTTAAAAAATACATCTGAAGTGATTAAACGTTTACCAGAATTTCCTGAGATTATGGATAAAGCAAATCAAGCATTAACGTTTTTAGCTAGTGGTCAAATTCCACAAAATTCACATTCTTACACCGCTCTGAATGATAAGAAATCAGAAATGATAGCATTTAGAAATCAATCTATTATTGGTTTATTACTTCTTGTAATCTTTGGCCTTATAGTATTTTAATTCTGCAGATGAAAAATTTGTTAAATAAAAAAATACTATTTATTATCTGTGGAGGAATATCTGCTTATAAAAGTCTTGAAACAATTAGGCTTTTTAAAAAGAATGGTGCAGATATAAAAACAATTCTTACAATAAGTGCTAAAGAGTTTGTAACTCCACTTTCAATAACATCACTTTCTCAAGGTAAAGTTTATAGTGATTTATTTAGTTTAGAAAATGAGGTTGAAATGGATCATATTTCACTTTCAAGATGGGCAGATATAATTTTAATTGCACCTGCAACGGCAAATACAATTTCAAAACTGGCTCAAGGAACAACTGATGATTTAGCATCCACTGTTGTTTTGGCTTCTGATAAAGACATTATTTTAGCACCAGCAATGAATGTAAGAATGTGGGAGCATCCAACTACTAAAACAAATATAAAAAAATTAAAAGGGTTTGGATATAAACTAATAGGTCCAGAGGTTGGTGATATGGCATGTGGTGAATATGGAGAGGGTAAAATGTCAGACCCATCAGTAATTGCTGAAGAAGTTGATAAATATTTCTTAACTCAAAAAAATAACAAAAAATTTAAAGCACTAGTTACAGCAGGTCCAACTAATGAGTATATAGATCCAGTTCGTTTTATTACAAATAAATCAAGCGGCAAACAAGGATATGAATTAGCAAAATCATTATCTAAAAAAGGTTTTGATACAACATTAATATCAGGTCCAACTAATCTTGAAATAAATAAAGATATTAATCTTATAAAAGTTGAAACAGCAGATGAAATGTTAGTTGCCACTCAAGAAAATTTACCTGTTGATGTAGCAATTTTTTCTGCTGCAGTAGCTGATTTTAAAATTAATAAAAAGTATGAAAATAAAATTAAAAAACAAGAGAACTTAAACTTAAATTTAGAAAAGAATGTAGATATACTTCATTATGTGTCTAACCATAACTCCATGAGACCTGAACTTGTAATAGGATTTGCAGCAGAAACTAATCAGATCAATAAAAATGCAGAGGAAAAATTAAACAAGAAAAATTGTGACTGGATAATTTCTAATGATGTATCAAATAAAGATATAGGATTTAATTCTGATTATAATGAGGTAACAATTCATTATAAAAACAAAGACGTTAAAAAAGAAAAACTTTCATATAAAAAAAAATCTGGAATTTCTGATGAAATAGTTGATAGAATAATTGATCAATTAAATTAATGGCAAAAGTTCTCATCAAAAAGTTAGACCCTGAGGTTGAATTACCTGCTTACAAAACAGAAGGTGCATCAGGTATGGATTTGATGGCACTAGTAAAAAAACCCATTAATCTTAAACCAAACTCATCATGCTTAGTTCCAACAGGGCTTGCTGTTGCATTTTCAAGTGATTTCGAAATCCAAATAAGACCAAGATCCGGTTTAGCTGCAAAAAATAGTATAAGTATTTTAAATACACCTGGAACTATTGATAGTGATTATAGAGGAGAAATAAAAGTAATTCTTTTTAATCACGGGAAAAATGATTTCTTGATAAATAATAAAGATAGAATAGCACAAATGATTTTAACTCCTGTAATTAAAATGGATCTAGAGGAAAGTGGTGATCTACCAGAAACAATTAGAGGAGAAGGTGGGTTTGGCTCAACAGGAAAATGAGCAAAAATTTAAACAAAAAAGAATTAGAGAAATTCTCAAGACAAATAATTCTTAAAAATATTGGGGCAGCAGGTCAAAAAAAAATTTTATCTTCAAAAGTCTTGATAGTTGGTATGGGTGGTCTAGGTTGCCCTGTAGCAGAATTTTTAACTAGGTCGGGTATCGGTACACTTGGGATTGCAGATTATGATACTGTAAGTCTCTCTAATATCCATAGACAAAGCCTGTATAATGAAAAAGACATAAATCAATCAAAAGTAAAAATTGCAAAAAAAAAATTAAATAAAATTAATTCAAAGACAAAAATAAATATTTTTAATTTAAAATTAAATAAAACTACATTTGAAAAAATTATTAAAAATTATGACTATATTGTTGATGGCACTGATAACTTTGAAAGTAAATTTTTAATAAATGATTTAAGTCTAAAATATAAAAAATTTCTAGTCACTGGTGCTATAAGTAAGTTTGATGGACACATTTTTACTTTTAATTTTACCAACAAAAAAGATCCTTGCTTGAGATGTTTTTATCAAGAAGAAACAATATCTGATGAAATTTTAAATTGTGAATATGAGGGAATTTTAGGAACCATTGCAGGAATAATAGGTACGTTACAAGCCAATGAAGTTTTAAAAAAAATATTAAATATTGGACAAAATTTAAATAGATATATTCTAATTCTAGATCTATTAAATTTAAATTTTAGAAAAGCAAAAATTAATAAAAGAAAAAAATGCTTATGCAACTAATAATAAAAAAAATTTATATAGTATTTTTTTTATTATTTTTTACTCACAGCTCATTTGCTAATGAAATTTTTGTCTCTCTAAAAAAAAATAAAGTAAATGTTCGTTACGGACCAAGTTTTGAATCTGATATTAAATACGTTTATAAAAAAATAAATCTTCCATTAAAACAAATCGATAGAAAAGAGAATTTCAGGCGAATTATAGATTTAAAAAATAACAGTGGTTGGATTCATATCTCTCAATTAAAAAAAAATAATTCTGTAATAGCTACGAAAGATAAAGTTTTATTTAAAAAACCTACATCTTTTGCTAAACCAATTGCTCAAATAAAAGAGGGAAGATTATTAATTGTAGAAAAATGTGAACAAAATTGGTGTAAAATTACATCAGAAAAATTTGAAGGTTGGATTAAAACAGATAATGTTTGGGGACTAAATTAACTAAAATCAGCAGATAAAGAGGCTATATTTTCTTTAGATAATTTTGTGCTATGAGAATACTCTTTATGATCAATTCCAAGCTCAATTTCTGAGCTATTAAATTGAAATTTTTCTATTTGATCATCAGTAAAATTAAAATGAATAAACTGTACTGATGAAGCTTTTCCTTCAGAAGAAGTTCTATCAACATCTTCTTCGGGAACTGCTTTAATTTTCTCACCATTTATTTTCATAAATACTGTTTCTTCTATTCCACCAACTTTTCCAAGAAACGCAGCCCTTGAGATAGGATTATCTATTTCAAACATTAAAGTTGCTGTTAGTTCTTTGCCGTTAGGTATTAAAGGATTGTACGCAGATAACTCATCCTGAAGTTGCTCATCACCACCTTTTTCAATATATAGCATTTCTTGTACTTGAGCTAACATTGTTTCATAACTTTCAAAATAAAAAGTAGCATAAGGGCCTAAAGCAACTCTTCTATTTTTTTTATAATCGACAATACTTTTTCTTAATTCACGTCTCTTTTCTATATAAACATCTAAAGGCATGATGTCTTCTTTTTGAATTTCTCTTTTTTCTCTAGGCATGATCATAAGTTATAACTTTTTGCCATCAATTCGATAGGGTGTAGTGCCTCATCATTAGATATATTTGTATCAACTTCTAACTGTTTTAAATGTTTACCAGCTAAAGGACAATCAGAAGCCATATACTTATTATTTTTAGTTTTTATTTGTCTAGCTGTAGGTCTTCCAACTTTATTTGCTAAATCATGAGTTTCTTTCATTACTCCAAAAGTTCCTCCATGACCTGCACATCTTTCAACTACATCAATTTTAACGTTTGGAATCAATTTTAACATATCTCTTGCTTTGATGCCCATATTCTGTGCTCTAGCATGACAAGCATGATGCACGGTTACTCCTCCATCAATCTCATTTAATCCTTCTGCTAATCCCTCATTGTTTGCAATATCTACAACATATTCATCAATATCCATAATATTTGAAGATAATTTTTTTATTTTTTCATCGTTTGGTAATAACAAGGGCCATTCGAATTTTAACATCAATCCACAACTAGCTGTTAAGGTTACTACTTTATATCCTTTATCAATCCACTCAATTAAATCCTTAGAAACTTTTTTCGCTTGTTCAACAACTTTTGGCAAATCTGCTTGCTCTAAAAATGGCATCCCACAACAACCAGGATAAGCTTCTTGAACCTCTACACCATTTTTTTTCAAAACTTTTAAAGCAGCAACACCTGTATTTTTTTTATTAAAATTTACATAACAAGTTGAATAAATAACTACTTTTCTATCTTTAGAAGGTGTTAGATAATTTATCTTATTTTTATTTTTTCTGAAAAAATATGAAAAAGTTTCTGAGTTATATTTTGGTAACTGAACTCTTTTATCTATTCCTGCAATAAGTTCCAAGATTTTTCTAATTAATTTATTTTTAATATTTGATGCCCAGTTAATTATTTTTGAGAACATTACACCAATTTTGGCGTTTCGGTCTATTTGGGCTAATTGTGTTGGTACACTTGGTAATTTACCTAATTTTTTTTGAGTTGTTCTATATCGCAGCATTAAATGTGGAAAATCTAAATCAAAATCATGAGGTGGAACATATGGGCATTTAGTCATAAAACACATATCACACAAAGTGCATGCATCAACAACAGGGGCAAATTGATCGCTAGATAAGCTTTCAACATCCTCATTTTTAGACTCATCTATCATGTCAAATAGCTTTGGAAATGAATCACAAAGATTAAAACATCTTCTACATCCATGACAAATATCAAACACTCTTCTCATTTCAGCATCTAATTTTTCAGGATTTAAAAAATCAGGATGCTCAAAATCTATAGGATGTCGTATAGGTGCACCTAAACTTCCTTCTTTACTCATATAATTAAGTTTTTTGAAATTCGAATTGTTTTTAGTGGGCGACTAACGCCCACTAAGAAATTTGATTAACTAATAGACTCTAAAGTTTTTTGAAATTTACCAGCGTGTGATTTTTCAGCTTTAGCTAAAGTTTCAAACCAGTCAGCAATTTCTTCAAAGCCTTCTTCTCTAGCTGTTTTAGCCATACCAGGGTACATATCAGTATACTCATGAGTTTCGCCTTGTACCGCCGAAGCTAAATTTGCTTTTGTTTCACCAATTGGCATACCAGTTCCTGGATCACCAACTTCTTCTAGATACTCCAAATGACCATGTGCGTGACCAGTTTCACCTTCGGCTGTTGATCTAAAAACTGCAGCTACATCATTGTAACCTTCTATGTCAGCTTTTTGTGCAAAATAAAGATATCTTCTGTTTGCTTGACTTTCACCAGCAAACGCTTCTTTTAAATTTTCTTCTGTTTTACTTCCTTTTAAAGACATTTTTTCTCCTTTTTAATAATTAACAAACCATATAATGCATATTAACAGTATGTCAATAGTTTAGAATTATTATAATGTAGATTTTAAGTGTATGATTTAATTAAATTATTTTTGAGTTTGATTATCACTCGCAACTCTAACCAACACTTCAACGGAATTTATTTTTTTTCCTGTAATATTTTTTCTAATATTTATTTTATCTATATCGCTCTCATCACAATCAATTAGCTCATGCGTATCTTCATCAAAAAAATGATGGTGTACTGATGTGTTTGTATCAAAATAACTTTTGTGACTATCTATTGAAATTTCTTTTAAATATCCTTTTTTTTCAAATGCATGAACTGTGTTATAAACTGTAGCCAGAGATATCTTTTCATTCATTTTTTCAGATATCATTTTAACAAGATCGTTAATTGTGAAATGGAAAGTTTTTTCTCTATTATACAAAACTTCACACATTTTTATTCTTTGCTTGGTCGGTCTAAGCCCAACCTGTCTTAATTTTTCAATAAAATTGCAGTTTTTTGGCATTGTTTTTTATAATTATTCTAAAGTATGAATAAAAATATAATGTTTTATTATATTATATTAGGATTAAATCAAGTATTAAGGGTGCTCGAATATGAAAAAAAACTCATACTCTTATGATGATCTAATAACTTGTGGAAATGGTGATCTTTTTGGTCCTGGTAATGCAAAATTACCACTCCCACCAATGCTTATGTTTGACAGAATAACAGAAATCAATGAAAATAATGGAGCGTTTAATAAAGGCTCTTTAAAAGCTGAATTAGATATTAAAGATGATCTTTGGTTTTTTGATTGTCATTTTAAAAAAGATCCAGTTATGCCAGGGTGCCTAGGTTTAGATGCTATGTGGCAACTAGTAGGTTTTTTTCTAGGTTGGCTAGGAAATCCTGGAAAAGGAAGAGCTCTAGGAGTGGGTACTGTGAAATTTACAGGTGAAGTATTACAGAGTGTAAAAAATGTAAGATATGAAATAGATATGAAAAAAATTATGTCTCCTGGAGGTACAACTGTTGGGCTTGCAAATGGAATTGTTCTTGCAGATAATAAAAAAATATATTCAGCAGAAAGTTTAAAAGTAGGGTTGTTTAAATGATGAGAAGAGTAGTTATTACAGGTTTAGGAGTTGTTTCCTGTTTAGGAAATAATCAAGAAGAAGTTCATCAATCTTTATTAAATTCCAAATCAGGAATTTCTTATGCTGAAGATTATAAAGAGCATAACCTGAAAAGCCATGTTCATGGTAAACCAAATATTAAACTTGAGGATCATATAGATAGAAAAACAATTAGATTTATGGGATCAGGCTCAGCTTACAATTATATTGCAATGAAAGAAGCTATTGAAGACTCTGGATTAGAAGAAAGTGAAGTAAGTAATTTTAAAACTGGAATTGTGATGGGCTCAGGGGGACCTTCTATAGAAAATGTAATTTTAGCTGCAGATAAAACTAGAGCGAAGACACCAAAATTAATGGGACCTTTTATTGTTCCAAGAACTATGGCCAGTACTGCTTCTGCAACACTTGCCGTACCATTTAAAATTAAAGGAACTAACTACACAATGAGTTCTGCATGTGCAACTAGTGGACATTGCATAGGAAATTCTATGGAATTAATTCAAATGGGTAAACAGGATGTTGTTTTTGCAGGTGGTAGTGAAGAAATTCATTGGGCAATGACAGCAATGTTTGATGCTATGACAGCTTTATCATCAAAATATAATGACACTCCACAATCTGCGTCTAGAGCTTATGATAAAACTAGAGATGGGTTTGTAATTGCAGGTGGTGCGGGCGTATTAGTACTTGAAGAATATGAACATGCTAAAGCAAGAGGGGCTAAAATATACGCGGAATTAACGGGTTATGGAGCAACTTCAGATGGTTACGATATGGTAGCACCATCTGGTGAGGGTGCTGTTAGATGTATGAAAATGGCAATGGCGACTGCTAAAAATAAAATTGATTACATTAATACTCACGGAACATCCACTCCTGTTGGAGATATAACTGAACTTAATGCTATAAAAGAAACTTTTGGAGAGGAAATTCCAAAAATAAGTTCAACAAAATCTTTATCAGGTCATCCTTTAGGGGCAGCTTCAGTGCATGAAGCAATTTATTGTTTGATAATGATGAAGAATAATTTCATTACAGGTTCTGCAAATATTACTGATATGGATGATGATGCTAAAAAATTTCCTATAGTTTCAAAAACTGAAACGGGAGCAACTTTAAATACAGTTATGTCAAATAGCTTTGGTTTTGGTGGAACTAATGCAGCTTTAATTTTTGAAAAGGTTTAATTTATGAGTTTAATGAAAGGTAAAAAGGGATTAATCATGGGTGTCGCTAATGAAAGATCTATCGCCTGGGGTATATCTCAAAAACTTTCAGAAGCTGGAGCTGAACTAGCATTTACATATCTAGGTGACGCTTTAAAAAAAAGAGTAGTTCCTTTAGCAGAAAAATTAAATTCAAACGTTACATTTAGTTGTGATGTTGAAAAAAAAGAAGAAGTAGTAAAATTATTTAAAGATATAAAATCTAAATGGGGTGAAATTGATTTTGTAGTTCATGCAGTTGCTTTCTCTGATAAATCAGAGTTATCAGGTGAATATTTAAATACGACTAGAGAAAACTTTTTAAGAAGTATGTTAATCTCATGCTTTTCATTTACTGAAGTAGCAAAAGAAGCTTCAAATGTAATGATACAAGGTGGAAGTTTGTTAACTTTAACTTACGAGTCTACTAAAGCAATTCCAAATTATAACGTAATGGGTGTTTGTAAATCAGCTCTTGAGGCAAGTGTTAAATATTTAGCAAGAGACTTGGGAGCCAAAGGTATGAGAGTAAATGCTATAAGTGCTGGACCTATCAAGACATTGGCTGCCTCTGCAATAGGAGACGCAAAATTTTTATATAAATGGAATGAAGACCATTCTTTCCTTAAGAGAAATGTAGATATCCATGATGTTGGCAATTCAGCGTTATATCTATTAAGTGACCTTGCAAATGGTGTTACTGGTGAAATTCACTATGTAGATGCTGGATACAATAAAGTCGGGATGCCTGATCCAAAAAATATAACTTAAAAATTGAAAAAATTATTTATTTTTTTTATTTGTTCAATCTTTCTAACCATTTTTTTTCACAATTTTATATTTTATAAAATTATTCATTTTTATTTAGAAAAAATTACAGAAAAAAATGTAAAATTGGAAAATGTAAAAATTAATTTTATAAATAAAAGTATAGTTTTAAATAACCTCAAAATACTTAATGATCCGAAATTTGAATATGAAAATTTTATAGTTTGTGATGAAATAAAAGTTTTTTTTAATTATTCAGATTTATATAAAGAAACAATATTGATTAAAGAAATCAAATTTAAAGATCCTATAATATTTATCGAAATTATTGAGAAAGAAAATAAATCAAATAACGAAGATAATATATCGGTTTTAGAAAAAAAAAAGAATACTTATAAAGAAAAAATTTATCCAAAAAAACAGAAAGACCGTAATGTA
The DNA here is from genome assembly GCA_902592545.1 of uncultured Pelagibacteraceae bacterium. Lineage (GTDB taxonomy): Bacteria > Pseudomonadota > Alphaproteobacteria > Pelagibacterales > Pelagibacteraceae > Pelagibacter. The sequence goes on from CACJFA010000005.1 coordinate 20,026, forward strand.
ATTTTTAAAACTGTGAAAATTTTAAACCCACGAGCTAATTTAATCATAGGTAAAGATTTTAAATATAAAAACTTAAATCTCTCTGATATGAATTTTAACAATGTAGGAACGTCTTCGAGTAGGAGTATCCATTTTAAAAAAATATTTAAAACTATTTTATCAATTATCTATATTCAAATTCCAAATTTTGAAATACAAAAAAAATTAAAGGATTTTTATATGCCTAATTAAAATACAAAATTTTTTATGAAAAGCATTCAAATATACCTTAGAATTTTATTTTAAAAGTTTTATGATTCCGATAGAAGCAGTATCTTCTAGGAATAAATATAACTTATTATCTTTAACCACTATATCCCTAATTCTTTCAAAAACTTCAACTCTCCTAAGGTTTATTATTTTATTTTGATCATTTAATTCAAAAAAATATAAAGATTTATCTTTCAATGAACTTACTACGTAATTTTTTTTTTTTATTTTAAAGATCTGAGAAATTCCAATTGCGGGTGTAAATACTTTTAATGGCTCAATAAAACCATGGTCTTTATGAGATTTATACAAAGGATATTTTTCGTAACTTTTATTTGGAACACCATCTTGTGCTCCATAATGCATTCCTGCAGATGCAATTGCCCATCCATAATTTTGAATTTCCCCATTATTGAATTTATCTATTTCAATTAAATTAATTTCATCAGCACCCATGGGTCCATGCTCTGTTTCTAGTATATAATTATTTTCTTTATCAAAAAATAAACCCTGAGGATTTCTATGACCCATTGATACAATTTTGTAACTTCCATCATGAATATTTATTTTGATGACTTTTCCATTAATGTTATCTTTTTCTTGAGCTAAATGCCTACTTCTATATTCTCCAACTGACAAAAGAACGTTATTATCGTCAAAATTAAAAACTCTACCACCTGATTGAAATGCTTTGAACTCTTTATCTATGTTGTTTTCAGAGTGAATACATTTATTTGAAGAAAATAGTTTTTCAAACTTGATTTCTTCATAATTCATTTTAGCCCACACTACACTCTTATTCCAGCAGTCAGCTTTCATTTCTTCATCATATGAAACAAAAATATGATTATTTGAAATATGAAGATCTTTTAATGCAAACCATTTGTTCTTATCATACTGCTCTTTATTAATAAAATTAGTTAAATTATTATTAATTTGTTTGAAATGAAGATTTTCATTAGTTTTTTGCGAAAAACCAAGAATACCTCTTGCGGATAAAACTATTAAATTATCATTATGAAAATCTATGTAACCTGTACCAGGAAACAACCTGGCTCTTCCAGCATAAAATCCATCTACTAATTTAAATTTCTTAAAATCTAAATTATTATCCAATTTAATTGATAATATTTCTTTTGTTTCAATATCTTTTAAAGATTTTTTGTATCGTAGTTCAAGATCTAACCAATCTATGTATTCTAAAAGAGAATTGGTTTGTTTTTCATCAGCTAAATGCTTTTCTAAGGAAACAATAACTCCATATAAACGATCTCTATCTTTGTGAGGGAAAAAATTTTTCTTAATAAAGTTTTTTTGTTTCTGACTTAAAAAATTTTCTAAAAAATTTGTTTTACCTTCATTAATTGAATTATTTATTAGAAAATAGATTCCAATTGCTAAAATAAAAAAAATAAAAAAAAGTTTTTTCCAATGTTTAAACATAATATTTTTTATTTAAATTTTTCAAATAAAAAGTTATTCAGCTGCTTGTTTTATAGAAAGTTTAACTTTTCCTCTGTCGAAACCAATTACTTTAACTTTTACCTCATCGCCTTCTTTAACTACATCGGTAACTTTAGCTACTCTTTTATCTGCAAGTTCTGAAATATGAACAAGTCCATCTTGTTTACCTAGGAAATTAACAAATGCTCCAAACTCCATAATCTTCATTACTTTGCCTGAATAAATTTTGTTTAATTCAGCCTTTGCAGTGATATCTTTAATCATTTGCATTGCAATGTTTCTAGACTCTTCATCTGGAGCAGCGACTGTTACTACGCCTTCATCATTTACATCTACTTTTGCACCTGATTTTTCAACGATCTCTCTAATGGTTGCACCACCTTTTCCAATAACAGCAGCAATATCTTTTTTGTCAACATTAACTTGTTCCATTTTTGGAGTATGTTTTCCAACATCAGATCTTGAGGCTGATAATGCTTTATTCATTTCTCCTAAAATGTGAACTCTTCCATCTTTAGCTTGGCTTAATGCCTGCTCCATTATCTCAAATGTAATACCTGTAATTTTGATATCCATTTGAAGAGAAGTAATTCCATCTTTAGTTCCAGCAACTTTAAAGTCCATATCACCTAAATGATCTTCGTCACCTAAAATATCTGATAGAACACTGAAGTCATCTCCTTCTTTAATTAATCCCATTGCAATACCTGCAACTGGCTCTTTAATCGGCACTCCAGCATCCATTAATGCTAAAGAAGTTCCACAAACAGTAGCCATTGAAGAAGAACCATTAGACTCAGTAATCTCTGAAACTACCCTAAAAGTGTAGGGAAATGCTTCTTTTGTAGGTAGTGAAGAGTTAATCGCTCTCCAAGCTAATTTACCATGACCAATTTCTCTTCTTCCTGTTCCAATTCTTCCAGTTTCTCCAACAGAAAAAGGTGGAAAGTTATAATGAAGCATAAATCGTTCTCTTTGCAATCCATCTAGGCTCTCAATTCTTTGTTCATCATCGGATGTTCCTAAAGTTGCAACAACAATTGCTTGTGTTTCTCCTCTAGTAAACAATGCAGATCCATGAGCTCTAGGTAAAACACCCACTTCACATTCAATAGGTCTTACCTCAGACAAACCTCTACCATCAATTCTATTTTTATTTTTTAAAATGTCTGTTCTAACAATTGATTTTTCAAGATTTTTTAACTGACTATTAACATCAAGATCTGTGTAGTTTTCATCTTCCTCATAAAGCTTTTTGGCTTTATCAGTAATCTCTGAAATTTGATTTGATCTATCTTGTTTATCTCTTGTTGCAAAAGCTTTTTTAAGATCTTCTGTAAAAGTTTCCTCAAGTTTTTTCTTAACTTCTGATAGATCTTTCTTTTCAACAGTCCACTCAGGTTTTCTACATTCTTTTGCAAGTTCCTCTATCATTTCAATTACTGGAACAAAACCTTCGTGACCAAATTTAACTGCATTTAACATTTCTTCTTCTGTTAAACCACTTGCTTCAGACTCAACCATAAGCACAGCATCTTTTGTACCTGCTACAACTAAATCTAATTTTGATTTTTCTAATTCTGATTTAGATGGGTTTAAAACATATTTTCCATCTATAAACCCAACTCTTGAAGCTCCTACAGGTCCCATGAATGGCATTCCTGATATAGCTAATGCTGCTGAAGATGCAGTGATTGATAAAATATCTGGTTCATTTTCTTTATCATATGAAATTACTGTTGGTAATAACTGTACTTCATTTTTAAATTCATCAGGAAACAAAGGTCTGATTGGTCTATCAATTAATCTAGAGATTAATGTTTCGCTTTCAGTTGGTCTTGCTTCTCTTTTAAAATATCCACCTGGAATTTTTCCAGCTGCATAATATTTTTCTTGGTAATTTACAGATAATGGAAAGTAATCCATATCAGGATTTACTTTTTTTGCACCCACTACTGTTGCTAGTACGACTGTCTCTCCACAAGTTGCTATAATTGCACCATCTGCCTGTCTTGCTACTTTACCTGTTTCTAAACTTATTTTCTTTCCCGCTACTTCAATTTCCTTCTTGTATACTTTAAACATTTCATTTCCATTTCGTTTCGTTCGTTTCGTTCCATTCCGTTCTATCTATCTTGATTTCTATTTTCTTAAATTCAATTTCGACAGTACATTCTTGTAAGAATCCATTTTATTTTTCTTTAGGTATTCTAACAATTTCTTTCTTCTATTTACCGCTCTCAACAATCCAACAGATGAATGCTTATCTTTCTTAAATTGCTTAATATGTTTAGAGAGAGTTTCAATTTTCTCTGTTAGCAAAGCTATCTGTATCTCTGAAGATCCAGTATCTTTATCGTGCATTGCTAATTCCTGTGCCTTTTTGTTCATGCCTCTTTCTTCCTATTTATTTGTTTGTTTTATTAAGTTTTCAATTTTTTCCGCATACTCAAAAGATTCGTCTTTTCTAAAAAGTAATTTTGGTAAAAATTTCATAACCACTTTTTGTGATAAAATTTTTCTAATTAAAAATGAATATTCCTTTAAAACATTAATTGTTTCCTCCGCATCTTTTCCACCCAAAGGGAGAACATATGCTTTAGCAATTTTTAAATCAGGACTCATTCTAACCTCAGTAACTGTTATAGTGTTTGTTTCTAAATTTGGCACCTTAGCCTCATTTCTTATAAAAATCATGCTTAAAGACTGCTTAATCATTTCACCTACTCTTAATTGTCTTTGTGACACTGTTTTGCCTATTCTATCTGCCATTAAATTGACCTCTCAGTAGATGTAACACTAAATGCTTCTATTATGTCATTTTTTTGGAAATCCATATAATCTTTAACGGTTATTCCACATTCTTGACCATCACTTACCTGTTTAACTTGGTTTTTTTCTCTAAATATTGTTGAAACTTTTCCAGTATATATAATATTACCATCTCTAATAATTCTCACATTTGAAGTACTATTTATTTCTCCTTCAGTTACTTTTGAACCAGCAACTTTTCCTGCACCTGAAACTTTAAATATTTCCAAAATTTGCGCTGAACCAATAATTTTTTCTTCTATATCGGGTGCTAATAATCCTGACATTTTTTGTTTAATATAATCTAAAACTTCATAAATAATATTGTATGAAGATATTTTTATCTTCTCGTTTTCAGCAAGTTTTTTAGCCTCTTTACTTGGTTTAACATTAAAGGCTATTAAAACTGCATTTGAAGCTTTAGCTAATGTAACATCTGTTTCTGTTACCATTCCAATATCTGCTAAAATTATTTTAGGTTTAACTTCATCATGCTTGATTTGACTAATTGCATTTTTAATTGCTTCAGATGATCCATGTACATCAGATTTAATTATTAAATTTAATTCTTCTGTAGATTTATCTGAAAAAGCAGAGTCTTGAGTTGCAAAAGTAAATGGGTTTTTTCCATCCTTACTTTCTTGAGCTCTATTTTCACTCAGTGTCTTTGCTTCTTTTTCTGTATCTAAAACAATAAAATCATCTCCAGCTTTTGCTGCACCATTTATACCTAAAATTTCAACAGGTGTTGAAGGTAAAGCTTCATTAATATTTTGACCTTTATCATTAATAATTGCTCTAACTTTTCCCCATTTTAAACCGCTTACAAAAAAGTCACCTCTCTTAAGTGTTCCAGTAGTAACAATTATATTTGCAACAGGACCCCTTCCAACATCAATTTTAGACTCTAAGACTATACCTGTAGCTTTAGATTCGTAATCTGTTTTAAGATCTAAAATCTCTGCTTGAAGAATTATAGATTCAACCAATTTATCTAAGTTTTGCTTTGTTTTAGTTGAAATTTCAACCATCAAAGTATCTCCAGATAAATCCTCGGCAATTAGTTCATGTTCTAATAATTGATTTTTAATTTTCTGTGGATCTGCCTCTGGTAGATCACACTTGTTTATGGCCACAACAATTGGAACATTTGCAGCTCTCGCATGTTTAATAGACTCTACTGTTTGAGGTTTAACTCCATCATCAGCAGCAACCACTAATACAACCACATCAGTTAATTTTGATCCTCTTGCTCTCATCTCTGTAAAAGCAGCATGACCTGGGGTATCGATAAATGTTAATTTATTATCTTGGCTTTCAATTTGATAAGCTCCAATATGTTGAGTTATTCCTCCAAATTCTCCTGAAACTACATTTGCACTTCTAAGTACATCTAGTACTGAGGTCTTACCATGATCAACATGGCCCATGACAGTAACTATTGGTGGTCTATTTTTTAAATTTTCAGTTCTTGAAGCTTTTATTTTTTGAATTATTTCTTCTGCTTTTTCCTCTCTTATTGGATTATGACCAAATTCTTTAACTAAATACTCTGCGGTATCTGCAGCTAATGTTTGATTGATGGTTACATTAACACCCATGCCAAATAAATGCTTAATTACATTACTAGATTGTTCGGCCATCCTGTTTGCCAGTTCTCTTACCGTGATTGCTTCAGGAATGTTAATGTCTCTTTTAATTGGTTTTGAATTTTCTTGATACTCATCTTTTGTAGCGTTTTTAATTTCTTTTTGTCTTGCTCTCTTAACTGATGCTAAACTCCTTTGTTTTGCATCAATCTCATCACTTAACGCTCTTGATACAGTTAATTTTAATTCTCTTTTCTTACTACCTGTTTTTAAAATTTTTTTGTCTTTATTTTCGCTATCTCCCTTAAGTCTTTTAGTAGCTCTTTGCTCTGCTAATTTTCTCTTTTCAAAATCATTTACTACAGGAGGTGATTTAGGATTAAATGAAGGTTTGAAGGAAGTTCCTCTGTTGAAAGTTGAGGTTGTTCTTGGCTTATTAGTGCTAGATCTAAATGATCCACCTTTACTAGAGAATTTTCCAGTTTGTTTTTCAATTACTACAGAATTTTTTCCTTGAGTTTTAGCAATATCAATGTTCTTGATTGATCTTTTGGCTGTGCCTGAAATTGTTAATTTTGTTTTTTTCTCCATACCTCATTACTCAATCTTTATATACAATATTTCTAGCAGACATAATTAATTCGTCCGCTTCATCTTTAGATAGGGCAAAATCCTCAAGACAACCTTGGATTTTTACTCTTTCACCTTTAACCACATCATAACCACCAGTTAATTCATCTGATGCTAAGTCTGCAAAATCTTCTAAACTTAGAATTTTTTGTTCACCAAGTGTAACTAACATACCTGGTGTTAATCCCTTTAAATTAATCAAGGCATCTTCAAGACCAAGCTCTTTTATTCTCTGAGAAATGTCCTCCTGATCCTTTTCATGAAACTCTTTGGCTCTTTCTATCAATGCTTTAGCAGTATCTTCCTCTATACCTTCTATCTTCATTAAATTTTCAACTAAACTATCTTTAATGTCATCAATAGTTGAAAAACCTTCGGCAACAAGTAACTGGCCCAAAGTTTCGTCTAGCTCTAAATTTTTTACAAAGTTTTCTGTTTTTTCTTTAAATTCTAATTGTCTTCTCTCAGAGTCTTCTGCATCTGTCATTATGTTGATTTCGAAATTTAATAATTTAGTTGCAAGTCTTACATTTTGACCTCTTCTTCCAATTGCTTTACTTAAATTTTCTTCAGTTAGAATTACATCAAGTTTTTTTCTTTCACTATCAACGTTAACTCTTTGTACTTCAGCTGGGGATAAAGCATTTGAAACCAAAATAGCAGGATCTTCTGACCAATTTACAATATCAATTTTTTCACCTTGAAGTTCATTTACAACAGCCTGTACTCTTGAACCTCTCATACCTACACATGCACCAACTGGATCTAAAGATGTATCAACTGCTTTAACACATATTTTTGCTCTGCTTCCAGGATCTCTTGAAGAAGACTTAATTTCTATTAATCCATCATAAATTTCTGGGACTTCTTGAACAAAAAGCTTTTCCATAAATTTAGGATGAGCTCTAGAAAGAAATATTTGTTGCCCTCTAGGCTCTCTTCTAACATCATAACAATAAGCTTTTATACGATCACCTGCTTTAATATTTTCACGAGGAATTAATTCATTTTTCTGAATTATTGCTTCGGTTCTTCCTAAATCAACAATCACATTTCCGAATTCTAATCTTTTAACAATTCCGCTTAGAATAGAGTCTTTTTTATCAATAAAATCATTAAACTGTCTTTCTCTTTCAGCTTCTCTTACATTAAAACTAATTACCTGCTTTGCAGTTTGTGCAGCTATTCTTCCAAAATCAAATGAAGGAAGTGGTTGTAATACTTCGTCACCAATAGTCTTATCTTTATTTAATTCATTTAAATTAATTGCATCCTCCAGTTTTATCTCAGTGTTTGCATTTTCAGGATTTTCAGCAATTATCAATTTTCTAAAAAGCTCAATATCTCCATTGTCTCTATTAATTAAAACTTTAATTTCATTTTCCTGTCCAAATTTTGATTTAGCAGCCTTAGCAATACCCGTTTCCATAGAACTTATAATTAGTTCTTTATCAATTGATTTTTCTAAAGCTACGGCTTCAGCAATTCTTAATAATTCTAGTTTATCAGCTCTTTTATTTAACATAATTTTGTTTGCTCCAAAAAAAAATGGGCTAGAGCCCATTTTGTAAAGTTCAATAATGTAAGAGCAATATAGTAAAGTTTTTTTTTAATTCAACAGAAACTATTTTGAAAAAACGTTAGTTTTATCAGTTTTTTCCCACGAAAATGAACCATTTTCTTCAGGTGCTCTACCAAAATGACCGTAAGCAGCTGTTATTTCATATATTGGTTTGTTTAAATTCAACATTTCTCTGATACCCCTAGGACTCAAATCAAAATTTTCTTTAATCTTTTCTACAACAAATTTATTTTTATCTAGATCGTTATCAAATAAATCGACATAAATAGATAATGGTTTTGATACGCCAATTGCATAAGCTAACTGAATTAAACATTTTTCAGCAATTTTAGAACCAACAACGTTTTTAGCAATATACCTAGCAGCGTAAGCTGCCGATCTATCAACTTTAGTTGGATCTTTTCCTGAAAAAGCACCACCACCATGTGGTGCAGCTCCACCGTAAGTATCAACAATAATTTTTCTACCTGTCAAACCACAATCCCCATCTGGACCACCAATTACAAAATTTCCTGTCGGATTTACATAAAACTCATCCTCATTAAAACCATCAAGAAAATTCTCAGGAATAGATTTTAACATATAAGGTCTAAGTAAATCTCTTACTTGTGATTGATTAATATCTTTTGAATGCTGTGAAGAGATAACAACAGATTTCACTTTTGAAGGTTTTCCATCAACATACTCGAATGTTACCTGGCTTTTTGAATCTGGTTCAATATTTTTTAATTTTCCAGATTTTCTATCTTCAGCCATTAATCTTAAAATTTTATGAGAATAATGTATAGGTGCTGGCATTAAAACATCTGTTTCATTACATGCATATCCAAACATAATACCTTGATCTCCAGCTCCTTCATCTTTGTTCCCTGATGAATCTACGCCCATAGCAATATCAGCTGATTGGGAATGTAAATGACTTTCAATTTTTGTAGCTTCTTTCCAAGTAAAGCCTTCTTGGTCATAACCAATATCTTTTATACAATTTCTTACTTTTTCGATTAATTCATCTTTTTTAATTTCTGGTCCTCTTACTTCACCAGCTAAAACAACTTTATTCGTTGTAGTTAATGTTTCACAAGCAACTCTTGAATATGGATCTCCAGAAATAAAACTATCAACAACCATATCTGAAATTCTATCAGATACTTTATCTGGATGACCTTCGGAGACAGACTCACTTGTGAAAAGATAATTTTTTAAATTACTCATTTTTAAGTTTCTTAAATGAAAATATAAAAAAAATATACAATAAAATTATAAATCCAAAAATTTTATTTCCAAACTTTACAAATAGAGTCGTTTCTATTTTCTTTGATTCAGTTAAGTCTATATAACCAGAATTATTTATATCAACTTTTTGTTCAATAACTCCCATTGGGTTAATAATTGCTGTTGCTCCATTATTTGCAGATCTTAAGACATATTTTCCACTCTCTATAGCTCTAAAAATACTATGAGTAAAATGTTGCTCTGGACCAATTGATTTACCAAACCAACCATCTTCAGAAATATTTACAATATAATCAAAGTTACTGTTTGTAAAAATTTTACCTGAATAAATTATCTCATAACAAATAAGGGGCAATAATTTTACTGATAAATTATTATATTTAAGATCAATTATGCGTCTTTCTTCACCTTTTGAATATGATTGATAGTCATTAGTAATTGTTTTTAAACCAATACTTTTTAATAAGTTTTCAAAAGGTAAAAATTCACCAAAAGGAACAAGATTAATTTTGTTATATGAATTTATTACATTAAGGTCATAGTCAAAAATAGATAATGAATTAAAATATTTAATAGTTTTATTTTCATCTTCTTTACTATTAATTCCAAGTGCTAATAAATGATTTTTGTTGAATTTATTTTCAAATAACCATTTATATTCTTTTAGTTGGTCTTGTGAAATACCTGGAATAATACCTTCTGGCCAAATAAAAATTATTTTTTCATTTTTTTCGGGAGAGCTGATTTCAATTAACTCTTCTATTGCAGTTATTGGATCAATATTATTATAAAATCTATCTATACCTATATTTGAACTTAAAATTCTTATTTTATAATCAATTTTTTTTACCTGTTGATTATTAAATTTTTCTAAATTTTGTGAACCAAGTATATAAAATGATAATGTTGTAATAAGAAATGCAACACAAATACTAATATCTTTTTTATTCTCTCTTAAAATAAATATTGATGGACTTGTAAATAATGAAATACAGAAAAGATTAAAGCTGTATGTGCCTATGACTGATGTAATATTTAAAATTTCGATTTGATTAGAGAAACTATAAGCAATTAAATTCCAAGGAAAACCAGTGAGTATTGATCCTCTTACAAATTCTACTATTCCAAATATTAAAGAAAAAAGAAAAAATGAGCTTAAATTATTATTTGGTTTTAAAACCACAAATAAATAAGCAATTAAACCATAAAATAAGGCTAAGAAACCAGGTATTAATATTATTGTAAAAGGTATTAAAAACTTAAAATTTTCATCGAATGTTAATGATATTGAAATCCAATATAAATTACTTACAAAATAACCAAACCCAAATAACCAACCATAAAGAAAAAATATTCTTTTATTTTTATAAAACTCAATTTTTTTTATTAAAAATATATAGAATAAACTAAAAATTAAAAAATTTATTACAACATAATTAAATGGAGGCAAACTTAAGGAAGCAAGGGCTCCTAATAAAATTAAATAAATTAATTCAATATAAATTTTATTTTTCAATTTAAATTATTTTTGATTGTACAGATTTAAATATTAGTTTTTCCTCTTTTAACATTTTGGAATAATCTTTATTTTTTTTATGGTCAAAACCCAAAAGATGAAGAAAACCATGTATGAATATTTTAGTTACTTTTTCTTTAAAAGATTTTAAATCTTGCGATCTTGGTTTATCTAAATGATTGTAGCTGATGATAACATCTCCAAGATAAGTATTTTTAGAAATTTTTATTTTTTTATCTAACGGAAAAGATAAAATATCTGTAGATTTATTTTTTTTTCTAAAAACTTTATTTAATTTTTTAATATTCTTATTATTTGAAAGTAATAATGTAAAGGTTACTTTTTTATTCAAAAATTTATATTTTTTTGGAAAAGCTTTACATATTTTTTTAAAAAAAATATCCTTATTTTTGATCCTTTTTGACCAGGCCTTCTCCTCAGAGAAGACATTAATACTAATCATTATTTGAGTATGCTTTAACTATTTTTGAAACAAGTGGATGTCTAACAACATCCGAGTGATCAAAATCAACTATAGATATTTCCTTTAAATGTCCAAGCAACTCTTTTGATCTGACCAATCCTGACATACTTTTATTTGGTAAATCAATTTGAGAAGGATCTCCGTTTACCACTATTTTTGAATTTTCTCCAATACGTGTTAAAAACATTTTAATCTGAGTATCTGTAGCATTTTGTGCTTCATCTAAAATTGCAAAGGAATTTTTAAGAGTTCTACCTCTCATAAAAGCTAAAGGTGCAATCTCAATATCTCCAATCTCAATCATTCTCTGTATTTTTTCAAAGTCAAAGAGATCATATAAAGAGTCATACAAAGGTCTAAGATAAGGATCTACTTTTTCTTTCATATCACCTGGTAAAAAACCCAAACGCTCACCTGCTTCTACAGCTGGTCTTGAAAGAATTATTCTCTCAATCTTTTTTTCTAAGAGCATCGTCAACCCTACTGCTACTGCTAAAAAAGTTTTTCCAGTTCCTGCTGGTCCTGCTGAAATTATAATATCGCTCTGCCTTAAAGCTCTAACATAACTTTTTTGTTTTTCAGATCTAGGTATTATAGATTTTTTTGGAGTTTTGATAATGTCTGTAACATTATTATTTTTTACTTTTTCATTAATCATAAAGTTATCAACTGATGAAAGTACATCTTTATTCTCTATGCTTCCATTATTAATAAACTGATTAGCCAAAAACTGAATAGCATTTTTAATTGTTTCATTCTTTTCAGGTGTTGATTTAATTAAAATTGAATTTCCCCTTGAATATAAGCTACAATTTGTAATTTTTTCTAATTCTTGTAAATTCTTATTAAATTCTCCGACAACACCCATTAACAAGTTGTTGTCATGAAATATAACACTTATAGAATTGTTATCTGAATAAACAAATTTTAAAGACTTATCGATATTTTTTTTTGTTATTCCGCTCAAATTCTATGCAACCTTCTTGTCTGAATTAGCTATAATTTCTCCAAGTAAAGTATTTCTGTTACTGTCATTAATTTTTACCTGTACTATTTTACCAATATGTTTCTTTTTACCATTAAAAATTACTGATGTCATATACTCAGATCTACCAAAAGCTTTGCTTTTATCGTCGGTTAAATTTTCGACTAAAACATCAATAACTTTACCATTCAATGATTTGTTCATTTGAATTTGATTTTCGAGTAAAATAGTTTGAGTTTTTTCTAATCTTTCAACAGAAATTTTTTTTTCAATTAAGTCTAAATTTTCAGCTACTGTTCCAGGTCTTGGACTAAATATAAATGAATAAGAGTTAATAAATTTAATTCTTTCAATTAATCTAATAGTGTCTTTAAAATCCTGATCTTCTTCACCAGGATAACCTATTATAAAATCACTTGAAAATTCTATATTTGAATTAATTTCTTTTAATTTATCAAAAGTACTTAAATATTCCTCAATAGTATGTTTTCTATTCATCAACTTTAAAATTTTATTAGATCCACTTTGAACAGGTAAATGCACAAGTGGCATTAACTTTTCAGAAGTTTTATATACTTCAATTAAATCCTCGGTCATATCTTTTGGGTGAGATGTTGTATATCTAACTCTCTTAATTTCAGATAATTTTTCAATATTTAAAATCAAATCTGATAATCTATATCCTTGATTATCATAAGCATTCACATTTTGACCAAGTAAAACTATTTCTCTTGCACCATTATCAGCTAAATATTTTGCTTCATCCAAAATTTGTTTAAATGGTCGAGAATATTCTGGTCCACGTGTGTATGGGACTACGCAAAAATGACAAAACTTATCGCATCCTTCCTGAATAGTTAAGAAGGATGAAGTTTTTCCAGCTTCATTTTTTATTTTACTCAGATATTTGAATTTAGAAACTGCATCAAATTCGGTTTCTTCAATCTTCTTCTTTTTTTTTGTATAATTTAAAATTGTATCGTTAATTTTATGGTAAGCTTGAGGACCAATAACTAAATCTATGTAAGGTTCTCTTTTGAGCATCTCTTGATTTTCTGCTTGAGCAACACATCCCGCAATAATTACTAATGGTTTTTTTTTAGATCTGAAAATTTTTTTTACTCTACCTATTTCTGAGTAAACTTTTTCTTTTGCTTTATCTCTGATGTGACATGTATTTAAAAGATAACAATTTGCTTCCTCATATTTTTCTGTTTTTTCGAAACCAATTTTTTTCACAGAATCGTATATTCTATTTGAGTCATACTCATTCATTTGACATCCAAATGTTTTAATAAAGATTTTATTTGTTTTTTTTAATTTATCTAAGTCTTGCTGCATCTTCATCAATCTTTGCATTAAATGAAACAGATCTCCTCTCTTCAGAAGAATCTAAAAAAGGATAAACTGTGTGCATCATGTAACTTGGAAAAAAATAAAAATCTCCTTTTTTAGGTGTAATTACATAAGTAGGATTACATAAAAATTTCTTCGATCCATCTATCAATACTAATTTTCCGTTATGGTTGTTTTTCTTGCTTTTCTGAATAGTTTCTCCCATATTCATAGGTACTTTTAAATATCCTACCCCTGATATTTGACCACTATGATAATGAATTGGGTTGTAGTCATGTTTATATTGTTGAATAATCCATGAAGCAATTATATCAAACTTTTTAATAGAAATACTGTGACCCTCAAATAACCACTTTTGACAGGAGTTAGCTAAGAACTCTGCCCATTTAATTTTTTGCATAAATTCTACATCTAATCTAAACTCACGATGTACATTTCCTTCTAAATATTTACCATGATCGAGATTATCTATTTTTTCTTTATCAAGAATTGATTCATCAACATATTTATTCATTTCTGTAACAATCTCGTCAGGAATACTTACTTTTAAAATCGATGGACCAAATGGCTTTAAAATTTCGGTTGTCATATTATTTCTTCTTAACACCGTAAAGTTCTAGCTTATGATCAACTAATTTATATCCATATTTTTCGGCTACTTTTTTTTGAAGATTTTCAATTTCTTCATCTACAAATTCGATGATTTCACCAGTTTTCACGTCAATTAAATGATCGTGATGGCCTTCATTTAACTCTTCATATCTAGCTTTTCCGCCTTTAAACTCGTGCTTAGTAAGAATTCCTGACTCTTCAAATAACTTTACTGTTCTATAAACAGTTGCAATACTTATTTTTGGATCAATTTTAGATACTCTATTATAAAGCTCATCCACATCCGGGTGGTCACTAGACTCTGACATTACCTGAGCAATTACTCTCCTTTGATCAGTTAATTTAACACCTTTTGCTAAACATTTTTGCTCTATTGTTTCTGACATAAAATAATTCTAACTTAAATAAATAGGGTTAATCAAATTTTTTTTAACATTAAATTTATCACACAAATCAGGGATATTTTCGTATTTTATATCTTTTTCACCTTTAAAATCTTGAATGCTGTAACAATAATAATCAATATTATTAGTTAAATTAAATGCTTTAACTATAGAGAGAGAATTTCGTATTCCTGCAAAGCTTCCAGGCCCTCTATTTAAATAAATTGTATTAATATCTTTCAAGCTTAATTGATGAGAATTTAAAAAATCATTAATAATCAAAGTTAATTTTTCATAATTAATTTTAGTATTCTCTTTAGTAATATTATAAATATCATTACTAGTAATGATCATTAAAAAAAATTTTTCACTGGCTATATCAATTATCAATTTATTCATAATTATTTTATTTTCTAATATCAGTTCTAAATCAGATGAAAATAATATCAAATACTATTCTAATGATGAAGGAATTCTATCAATAATGTATCATCGTTTTAATGAGAATAAGTACCCATCGACCAATATTAAAATGGATATATTTGAGGAACATATAAATATTATTAAGAACTCTGATTTTAATTTTCTTAATCCAAATAATTTTGATGAACAGTTTAAAAAATCAAAATCAAAAAAAGAAATTCTTATAACTATCGATGATGCTTTTGAATCTTTTTATACAGAGGCATGGCCTTATCTAAAAGAAAATAAAATTCCATTTATTTTATTTGTTTCAACTGAGCCTGTAGGAAAAAGGGGTTATATGACTTGGGAGCAAATTAAAGAAGTTGAGAGTAATGATTTTACACATATAGGACATCATTCCCATACTCATGAATATCTTATAGATGTAAACAATGATGATTTTATTTTAGATATTGAAACAGCTAATAAAATTTTCCTAAGAGAACTTGGTTACGTACCTAGTCTATTTTCATATCCATTTGGTGAATACTCTAAGTTTATGAAAGATTATATTTCTGAAAATTTCAAATATGCTTTTGGTCAACATTCTGGTGTAATAGATTTAAATAAAGATAAATTTGAATTGCCTAGATTTCCAATTAATGAAAAATACGGAGAGTTAAAAAGATTTAAATCAATAATAAATTATTTTCCACTTGAATATAAAAGAATACTACCTGAGGAAAAACAACTACTCGCAAACACTAACCCTCCAAATTTTAAAGTTGAATTTTTCAAGGAACAAAAAAATTTAACTAATATCAATTGTTATTCTAATGAAGGAGATGTTTGGGAAAAATCAAAAACAAATTTTACCGACAACTCTTTAACGATTGAATTTAGAGAGCCATTCAAACCAAGAAGAGGTAGAATTAATTGTTCGCTGAATGATAATGGAAAATGGAGATGGTTTGGTGTTCAATTCCCTATAAAAGAAAATTAAATCAAACTTTCTAAATCTTTACTTGAAGGCAACAATCTCGCCTCATCAAAATCTTTTAAGTTATTCTGTTGAATAATTTTTTGTAAAACCTCTATATATTGGCTTCCTGTTTCTGCGTATTTATCTAAATGTTTAGACAAAATTAAACTATCTAAAGGTTTATTTTGATTTCTAAGTTCTGTTCTCGCTTTTCTTAAATTTTTATACGTTGAGTGTGTATTTAAATTTCTTAAATATGCTCTTACAGATAATTGTAAGCTATGAAATTTCATAACTTTATGATCTTTACCCTTATCAGCATTTTTAGGTTTTAAACCCTCTCCAGACCAAGTCCATTGGCCAAATAAAGCATTTCCCTTTAAAGCAAATCTTGAAGTACCCCAACCGGTTTCTTTAGCAGCTTGAGCTATTGCTAATGAAACTGGTATTTCATCCATTCTTACTTTTAAAGTAGATAAATCATTTTTTCTTACACCATATTGCTTATATTTTTTTTCTAACCATTTTTTTTCAATATCAGTGTTGCTATTTTTATTTAAAATTGTGAATAATCTTTTTCTATCAACCCTAATTTTATTGTTTTCCTTAACTATTAATGGGAGAACAATTTTTATAAACATATCTTTTCTTTTTTTAGTGTTAGCTATGTTTTTAATTTCATTCGGAAGAAGGCCAATATCTATTGGTTTTACTAATTTTGTATCTCTTACATCTTTTAAATTATAATTTACCTCTTTAAATAATGAGTCAATCTCAGATGTTGTATATCTTACTAGATTAATTTCAGAATTATTCTCTTCTAAAATATCATATAACAAGTCTCTCTCGTCAGCATCTGATGTTGAATCTTCCTCAATTAATTTATCTTTATTAAAAGTATCATTTAAAATATTTTTTGAATTGTTGGTAAATTCTTTGTTATTAAAATTTTTATCTGTAAAATTAATAATTATCGGCGCTGCATAAAAAAATGAAATTACAATAAAAGAACTTAAAAAAAACCGTGAAACTATATTAAGGCTTCTATTTTTTAAAAAACCTGATTTTTTAAATTTTCTCATAATTAATTATTGTATAGCAACAACCTCTTTTACCTCTGGTAAATAATGACATAAAAGATTTTGAACACCTTGTTTTAAAGTCATTGTTGAACTAGGACAACCTGAGCAACTCCCTTGTAATTGTACCTTAACAATTCCGTCCTTAAACTCTTTAAATTTTATATCTCCACCGTCTCTAGCAACAGCAGGTCTTATTTTCTCTTCTAGAATTTTTACAATTTTTGATTCAATTTCACTTAAATCTAAATCTTCTTCTTTTATATTTTCATCAATTACAAACTCTTTACCATCTGCATAAAAATCATTTATTAGAGAAATTACGATATGTTTTATTTCATCCCACTTTATGTTTTCTTTTTTATTTACTGAAATAAAATCATGACCTAAAAAAATACCCTCAACACCATTTATTGACAGAATATTTCTCACTAATTCATTTTGCATATCTTCTTTATTTGTAACTTCATAAGGACCACTGTTTGAAACTTTCTTACCAGGAAGAAATTTCAAAGAATTTGGATTTGGCGTTACTTCTGTTTGAACGAACATAAATTATATATAGTGAATATTTTAAAAATTAAAACTTGATAATAAATTTTTATTAAAAACCTACTATTTCTTTAATTCTTTCAATCTTTTTGGATGCAATTAAATTAGCTTTTTCAACTCCATCTAGAAGAATTTTATCTAAATAAGTTTTATCTCTTAAAAGTTTTTTTATCTCATTAGAAATAGGTTCAATTTTATTCACAAGTTCTTCAGCTAATTGTTCTTTAAATTCTGAAAAGTTTTTACCTACAAAATTTTTTACTGAGTTTTCTAATGTAGAATTAGTTAAACTTGAATATATTCCTAAAAGATTTTTCGCTTCTAATCTTTCATCAAGCTCCTTTATGTCTTGTGGCATGGGCAAAGGATCAGTTTTTGCTTTTTTGATTTTATTTATTATTTGATCTTTGTTATCTGTTAAATTTATTCTACTTAAATCTGATAACTCTGATTTACTCATTTTTTTTGAACCATCTTTTAAACTCATTATTCTTGAAAATTCTTTTTGAATTAAAGGTTCAGGAACTTGGAGAAAATTTTCTACATCAAAATCATTATTAAATTTTTGGGCTATATCTCTACACAACTCCAAATGTTGTTTTTGATCATCACCTACAGGAACATGAGTAGCATCGTATAAAAGAATATCAGCTGCCATTAGAACTGGATAAGAATATAATCCAATGCTAGCTTTCTCTTTGTCTTTACCAGCTTTCTCTTTGAATTGGGTCATTCTATTTAACCAGCCCATTCTAGCAACACAGCTTAATATCCATGCTCCTTCTGCATGAGCAGCCACTCTAGATTGATTAAAAATTATACTTTTTTTTGGATCTATTCCACTTGCTATAAAAGTTGCAACAGTTTCCTGGATATTATTTTTTAATTCTTTAGGATCTTGCTTTACTGTAATGGCATGTAGATCAACTACACAAAAAATACATTTATTATCTTTATCGTTATTTAAGTCCACAAAGTTTTTTATGGCACCTAAATAATTTCCAAGATGAAGATTACCTGTAGGCTGAACACCAGAGAATATTTTTTTACCCATAGAATTAATACTTTAATTTAATATCATTCATTTGAAAAGCTTTGATGAAATAACAAACAATTAAATAAAAGAATAAACCCAATATAACAGATAAAACTAAATATAAAGATTTAATTGATTGATTAAATGCTAATTCGTTTTGAAAAAATTTTAACAAACAGTTGAAAAATAAACCCATCAGAATGGATGCAAAAATTATTTTGATAAATTTTATAAAAAATATTTTATTAAAATAAAATAACTGTCGATTTTTTAAAAATAAAAATAATAACACTGAGTTAAACCAAGATGATATAGATGTAGCTATTGGAATTATTATAAAACCAATTTCACTAAAATAATAGACGCTAACAAAGATATTAAGTAATACTGAAATCAAAGAAATATAAAATGGAGTTTTAGTATCATGATTTGCAAAGAAAAAACTCGAAAAAACCTTTATCAAAGCAAAAGCAGGAAGTCCTAACGCAAAATAATATAAAGCTAAACTTGAATTGTTGACTGAATTTTCATTAAAAGATCCATAACCAAATAGAGCTGAAATAATTTGTTCTGATCCAATAATTAAAGCTATAGTAGCTGGAAGACTTAAAAACAAACTTAATTCTAAAGCTTTATTTTGTATAAGCAAAATCCTGTTTTTTTTTCTAGATTGAATATGTTTTGAAAGCTGTGGAAGTATAACAACACCAATCGCGATACCAGCTATAGCAAGGTTAATTTGATAAATTCTATCTGCATAATATAAATAAGAAACAGCACTTGCTTGAAATGACGCAATTATTGTACCTACTAAAATATTAATTTGAGTAACTCCAGAGGAAAAAATACTTGGCAAAAGTTTTTTAAAAAAAAACTTAACTTTATTACTTACTTTTAATTTATAATTAAATTCAAGTGAGTAATATTTTGATACATGTTTATATAAAAATATTAGTTGTAAAAAACCAGCAAACGAAACACCATAAGACAAATTATAAACTAATTGATCACCTAAAGATTTAGAGAAAAACAATACTAAAATTAAAACAATATTTAAAATTATTGGGGCTGCTGCTGCAGCTGCAAACTTATTATGTGAATTTAAAATTGCAGAAAAAAATGAAGCTAAACAAATAAAAAATAAAAAGGGGAAAGTAATTCTTGTTAAATTTATAGCTACCTCCATTTTTTCTAAATCCCCCACAAATCCTGGAGCAATAATTGAAACAAATACTGGCATGAAAATTTCAATTATTATGGTTAAAAATAACAACCCTAAAAAAAGGAGATTAAAAATGTCGTTAGCAAATTTGTTGGATTGTTTTTTTCCCTTAGTAATTTCTGATGAATAACTTGGAACGAATGCTGCATTAAAGGTACCTTCGGCAAATAATCTTCTAAAAGTATTTGGAATCCTAAATGCTACAAAAAAAGCATCCGCCAACATCCCTGTCCCTAAAAAAATTGCTATTAAAATATCTCTTAAATAACCCAGTAATCTACTAATGATAGTATAAAAACCAAATGTGCCTGTTGACTTAAGTAAGTTCATAAATCATATTAGTCTTAATTTTACCCCAATTGTACACTTATTGTTATCAGAAATGAAAAAAACAAAAATTGATCATTACACGGATAAAGAAGCTTTAGATTTTCATAAAGACAAAAAACCAGGCAAGATTGAGATTATTTCTTCAAAAAATATGACAACTAAGCGTGATCTCGCTTTAGCATATTCTCCAGGAGTTGCTGCTCCTGTTAAAAAGATAAGTGAAAATCCAGAAGCAGCTTATGATTACACAAGCAAAGGAAACCTAGTTGCTGTAATAAGTAATGGTTCAGCAATATTAGGAATGGGAAATTTAGGTGCTCTTGCATCAAAGCCTGTGATGGAAGGAAAGGCCGTATTATTTAAAAGATTTGCAGATATAGACTCGATTGATTTAGAGATTGATTGCAAGAATTCAGACGAGATTATAAATTCAATTAAAAATTTTGCACCTAGCTTTGGTGGAATAAATTTAGAAGATATAGCTGCACCAGATTGTTTTATAATTGAACAGAAATTAAAAGAAATTTTGGATATTCCAGTTTTTCATGATGATCAACATGGAACAGCAATTATAACAACCGCAGCGTTAATTAATGCCTTAGATATTTCTGGTAAATCTATTAAAAAAATTAAAGTTGTAGTTAATGGTGCAGGAGCTTCAGCACAAGCTTGTACAGAATTATTTAAAAACTCAGGAGTAAAATCTGAAAATATAATAATGCTAGACAGAAAGGGTGTTATTTATGAAGGAAGAACTGAAGGGATTGATCAATGGAAATCCAGATATGCAGTTAAAACTAAACATAGAACTTTAGACGATGCTGTGAAAGGTGCAGATGTTTTTTTAGGATTATCTGCAAAAGGTGTTTTGAAAAAAGATATGGTAAAATCAATGGCAAAAAATCCAATTATATTTGCTTGCGCTAATCCTGATCCAGAAATTACCCCAGAGGAAATTAATGAGGTTAGAAATGATGCAATTATTGCAACTGGACGATCGGATTACCCTAATCAAGTAAATAATTTAATTGGTTTCCCTTATATCTTTAGGGGAGCCTTAGATGTTAGATCAAAAACAATAAATGAAGAAATGAAAGTTGCTGCAGCTAATGCAATAGCTAAACTTGCGAGAGAGGATGTTCCAGATGAAGTTGTAGCAGCCATGGGTGGTGAAAGGCCTCATTATGGAAAAGATTATATTATTCCATCTACATTTGATCCTAGATTAATCAGTGTAATACCAGCAGCTGTAGCAAAAGCAGCCATAGAAAGTGGTATAGCTAGAAAAAATATAGATGATTATGAAGTTTATAAAGAACAACTCAAACAAAGATTAGATCCAACAGTTACTATAATGCAGGGTATAAATTCATTTATAAAAAAAAATCAAAAAAGAATTGTTTTTGCAGATGGTGAAGATGAAAATACTTTAAAAGCTGCAATTGCATTTAAAAATTCGAAATTGGGTATTCCAATCCTGGTTGGTAAAGAAAGTAAAATTAAGGAACAAATAAAAAATATTGGCTACAGCGAGAATTTTGATATTGAAATTGTTAACTCAAAAGATGAAGAAAAGAGAAAAAGATACGTTAAACATTTATTTGAAAAATTACAAAGGGAGCAAGGATTATTAGAACGAGATTGTGACAGAATGATTAGAAATGATAGGGTTGTCTGGGCCACAAGTATGGTTGCCTGTGGTGATGCTGATGGTGCTGTGACTGGCAACACTAGAAGATTTGGTGCTTCATTTGAAAAAATTAAACAAGTTGTAGATGTAAGAAAAGGAGAAATAATGTTTGGATTAAACATGATAGTTCATAAAGGGAGAACTATTTTTGTTGGCGATACAAGTGTTCATGAATATCCTACATCTGAACAAATGGCTGAAATAGCAATTTCTACTGCAAGAGTAGTTAGGCTTTTTGGATTTGATCCTAAGGTTGCCTTTGTTTCTCATTCTACATTTGGACAACCACTTACGAGTAGAACAAAACATATTCGTAATGCAGTTGAAATATTGAAAGAAAAAAAAGTTGATTTTGAATTTGATGGAGATATGCAGCCTGACGTTGCACTAAATCCTGAGTACGAAGAACTATATCCATTTTCAAAAATCGTGGGTAAAGCAAACATTTTAATTATGCCAGGACAACATAGCGCTGCAATCTCATATAAACTAATGAAAACTATTGGAGATACAAAGGTTATAGGTCCTTTATTAATTGGACTTGGGCTTCCTATAGAAATAGCACCTCTAAGATCATCGACTTCAGAAATACTTAACTTAGCATCAATTGCTGCTTACTCTTCTCAAGTAATTGATTACAAAAAATAATTAATCTCTTTGAATTCTTAGATCCTCAAAAAGAATTATACTTTCGATCACATCTTCAACATCAAGTATTTCTTTAGCTTCACTAATAACTAAATCTTTTTCTTCTGAAGTTAGAGCAATTCCATATACATAAATTTTCTTTTTATAAGTATCAATTTGGTAATTAGTAGCTTTTATATTTTTATTTACGATTAAGGCAGTTCTTAGCTGTGAAGTAATCAGTAAATCTTTTGCTGATTGTTTAAAATTAAAGTCTTCTTTAATTTTAATATCATTTTTAACCGAACGAGCACCCTTTGTTTCCCAAGCTAATTTGGTAATAATTAATTTTTCTTCTGGATTATCTACTTTTCCAGTTATAAAAATCCTACCATCTAAAACTTTAGTTTTAACTGAGAGAAGATATTTTTTATCTTTAGCTAAAATTTTTGTACTTATAATTTTTTGCATAATTGAGTCATCTACCTGAGTGCCAACTGTTCTTGGATCTAAAGCAACAGAAACACCTGTTCCCAAAATACCTTTGGTCCCAACGCCCAGACAGCTGGTTAAAAATAAACCTATAAAAAAAAATAGTAATAATTTATTTTTCATTTTTTACTTCTAGGCAATAATTATATATTTCTTTTTTAGACACATCAGTAATTTGATTTAAAATATCTGTTATTTCTTTTGTAGACAATTTATTAATCATTATTTTTATGATATTTTTATCTGATTCACTTAATTTCTGAGATATATTTTTATTTACTTTTCTTTCAGAAATAACGATTGTAAGTTCACCTTTTGGTTCTTTTTCAAATAATTCTAATTCATCTACATTTTTTCTAATAAATTCCTCATATATTTTTGTTATTTCCCTACAAAATACAATCTTTCTTCCAGTAAAATGCTTTTTTATTTCAGGTATTATTTTATTAATTTTTTTTGGAGAAATAAAAAAAACTATGGAATTTTCGAATTCTGAAAATTTTTTTAATTCGTTAGATAATTCATGTTTTTTGTCTGGCAAAAAACCACAAAACAAAAATTTATCTGAAAATCCACTGATTGAAACAGCTGTAGAAACAGCCGAAGGTCCAGGAATTGGAAAAATTCTTATCTGGTTATTGATACACTCATTAACCAATATTGAACCTGGATCAGAAATACTAGGCGTACCAGCATCAGATATTAAAGAAATTATTTTTCCAGATTTTAAATCTTCAATAATTTTTACTAAATTTTTTTTCTCATTAAATTTATGATTTGAAACTAATTTTGATTTTATTTGATATCGATCTAAAAGTTTTTTTGAAACTCTGGTGTCTTCACATAAAAGATAATCAGATTGCCTTAAAACCTCAATTGCCCTTAAAGTTATATCTTTTAGATTTCCTAAGGGAGTTGATACCAAATAAAGACCATTTTCATTTTCTTTTAATTTAAATTGTGGTTTTATGATCATAATTTAGCTTAAAAAATATTATACTAACATCAAAATGACTAAATTAATTAAAATTATTTATTTTATTTTTTTAAGTTTTCACCTTCTTTTTTTTCAAGCTGTAAATGCTAAAGAAAAAATCAAAATAGGATTGTTGGTACCTATGACTGGAGAAAATAAAGAAATTGGAGCTTCAATCATTAAAGCAGTGGGATTAGCTGTCAAAGATATTGATAATAATTTAATAGAAATCTTTCCAAAAGATACAGCAACTAAAGCTAACCAGACTTTAAAATCAGCGTTTGAATTAAGTGAAATGGGAATAAAAATTGTTATTGGTCCTGTGTTCTACGAAAGTTTGACTTATTTAGATGAAATGAAAAATTTAACATTTTTATCATTAACCAATAAAACTTTAGATCTTCCAAAAAATGTAATTTCTGCAGGAATTAATTCTACCTCACAATTTAATACAATAAAAAAATTTTTAGAAACCAATCAAATACAAAGAACTATTTTCTTAACACCAATTCAAGATTATGAGTTTGAAGTTAAAAAAGGGATGAAAAATTCGAAAATTAAAATTTATAAAGATTACGAATATAATATAGAGCCTACAAAACTGACAAAACAAATAGAGGAAATTACAAACTATAGAATAAGAAAGCAAAATTTAGAGGATGAAATAAAAAGGATAAAAAATTCAAATGATCCAAATAAAGAAAAAAAAATAAAAAGACTTGAAAAAAGATACACTTTGGGTGGTTTAAATTTTGACGCTGTTGTAATTGCAGATTTTGATGAAAGTCTAAAAAGTGTATCTACATCACTTTTATATACTGACGTACTTCCAAAAAATAAATATTTTATAACTTTAAATCAATGGTTTGATGAAAGTTTGTTAAACGAAACTGACATCCAACCTTTATATTATCCATCAATAAATAAAGAAAATTTTGATAGCTACAAAATAAAGTATTATAACGCATTTAACGAAGATCCAACTCATTTGTCTTTATTAAGTTATGATCTTATTGGCTTAGTTTATTATTTATCAATGAATTCAAAAATAGAAAACTTAAATAAAATTTTTAAGAAAAAAAATTCATTCAAAGGAAAAATAGGAATTTTTGATATTAAAAATAATAAAATTAATCACAGACTTAATTTTTATAAAATTGAAGATCAAAAACTTATAGAAATTTTCTAATTTTTTTAAAAGCTTGATATCTATGATCCATTTTATACTTTTGAGATGGCTTCATTTCTCCAAAAGTTTTTCTTTTTCTTAAAGGAATAAAAATTGGATCATAACCAAATCCATTTTTTCCTTTTACTTCATGTGAAATATGACCTTCAACTTTACCTATAACGCAAGCAATTTTTTTTTTTAAGTATGAAATAGAAAGTGCACAAATAAATCTTGCTTTTATTTTTTTGTTTTTCCAATTTTTGTCTTTTTTATTTAATTCTCTATAAACTCTTTTTATGGCTTTACTAAAGTCTCCATACTTTCCTCCCCATCTTGCAGAATAAATTCCAGGACTTTTATTTAATAAATCTATTTCTAAACCAGAGTCGTCAGCTAAACACAACAATCCTGTCTTTTTTGAAAAATATTTAGATTTGATCAGTGAGTTTTCTTTAAAACTCTTACCATTTTCAACTGGGCTTCTAAGATTAAATGTAGATGTAGAATAAATTTTAATTTTTTTAGGCAATAAACTCTTGATTTCACGTAATTTACCCTTGTTATTAGTACCTATTAATAATTTATTAATTTTTTGTTTATACATCTAGAAATTAAGAAAATGCTTACCATATAAGAGACTATGGAAAAAGAGGAAATCCAAAATAACACTTCTGCAGATCAAAACGAAGATACTGTAAAAGAAAATGAGAAACCTGAAGAAAATCTAGCCGAAGAAAATAAACAAGATATAGAGCAAGAAGCTAAAGAAGAAGTTAAAGAGCTAACTCCAGAAGAAAAAATTGCTGAACTGGAAGATAAAGTGGCAAGAACTTTTGCTGAAATGGAAAATCAAAGAAGAAGATTTGAAAAAGAAAAAGAAGATGCTTTTGAATATGGTGGTTATAGTTTTGCAAAAGAAGCATTAAATTTGATTGATAACTTAGATCGATCCAAACATGTTCTTGAAAGCGACGATAAATTAAAAGAAACTGAAGCATTAAAAAAGACGCTAGAGCATTTAGATATTATTAAAAAAGATTTAATCTCAATATTTGAAAAAAATAACATTAAACCAATTGATAGCCTTAACAAAAAACTAGATCCAAACTTTCATCAAGCAATGATGGAAATTGAGGACGATACGAAAGAACCTGGAACTATAATTCAGGAAATTCAAAAAGGCTTTACTATAAAAGACAGATTACTTAGACCCTCATTAGTAGGAGTGTCAAAAAAAGTTACAATTAAAGAAGAAAAAACTGAGAAAAATAAGGAAAATCCAGAAAATAAATAATTATGAGATCAACTTGTAGTTTCACATTTAAACCCTATATGACGAAAGAGAGACATTAATATTATGAGTAAAATTATTGGAATAGACTTAGGAACAACAAATTCATGTGTTGCCATAATGGAAGGAACACAAGCTAAGGTTTTAGAAAATGCTGAAGGAGCAAGAACTACTCCATCAGTTGTTGCATTTACAGATGAAAACGAAAAATTAATTGGACAACCAGCAAAAAGACAAGCTGTTACAAATCCAGAAAATACTATTTTTGCAGTAAAAAGACTAATTGGAAGAAATTTTGACGACCCAACGGTAAAAAAAGATGTAGAGGCTGCACCTTTTAAAATAATTAATTCTGAAAAAGGTGATGCTTGGATTGAAGCCAAAGGAGAAAAATATTCACCTTCTCAAATATCAGCATTCATTTTACAAAAAATGAAAGAAACGGCAGAAAAATATTTAGGTCAGGCTGTAACAAAAGCTGTAATTACTGTTCCAGCATACTTTAATGATGCACAAAGACAAGCAACAAAAGATGCAGGAAAAATTGCTGGATTAGAAGTTTTAAGAATTATTAATGAGCCAACTGCTGCATCATTAGCTTATGGTTTGGATAAAAAACAAAATAAAAAAATTGCTGTATATGATTTAGGTGGAGGAACATTTGACGTATCTATCCTAGAATTGGGTGATGGTGTATTTGAAGTTAAATCAACTAATGGTGATACTTTTTTAGGTGGTGAAGATTTTGATAATGCTGTTGTTGATTACTTAATTTCTGAATTTAAGAAAGATAATGGAATTGATCTTAAGTCAGATAAACTTGCTTTACAAAGATTAAAAGAAGCTGCTGAAAAAGCAAAAATTGAATTATCTTCTGCAGAACAAACAGATATAAATCTACCTTTTATTACAGCAGATAAAACAGGTCCAAAACATATTAATTTAAAAATGACTAGAGCAAAACTCGAGGCTCTAGTTGAAGACTTAATTGCTAGAACTATGCCTCCATGTAAAACGGCTCTTAAAGATGCGGGAATTACTGCTAGTGAAATTGATGAAGTAGTTATGGTAGGTGGTATGACTAGAATGCCAAAAGTATTAGAAGAAGTTAAAAA